>JBLMWT010000127.1:0-17897 GCA_050257375.1 Sphingomonadaceae bacterium | reverse complement strand
CTCGACGGGAAGCACGCGACGCAGGACGGCGAGTATCGCGTCGCGATTGCGGCGCGCCGCCGGCGAGGAGAGTCGTGGGTCCATGGGCGCTGGGTCGGGCGGCGGAGTATATCCTTCCGCGGGCGCCTGTATCATGCGGGGCACGAGAGGATAACAAGATGGCTGCAGCCCAGGGCAAGGTCATTATCACCTGCGCGATCACCGGATCGATCCATACCCCGAGCATGTCGCCGCACCTGCCGGTCACGCCGGAGGAAATCGCCGAGGCCGCGGTCGGCGCTGCGCAAGCCGGCGCGGCGATCGTGCACCTGCACGCGCGCAATCCGCAGGACGGACGCCCGACGCAGGACCCGGAGGTGTTCCGCCAGTTCCTGCCGCTCATCAAGGAGAGCTGCGACGTGGTGATCAACCTCACCACCGGCGGGGCGCCCACCATGACGGTCGAGGAGCGGCTGCAGCCGGCGCTCAAGTTGAGGCCCGAGGTCGCCTCGCTCAACATGGGCTCGATGAATTTCGGACTGTACGAGATGCTCGGACGCTACAAGGAGTTCAAGCACGACTGGGAGAAGCCCTATCTCGCCGAGAGCGACGACCGCATCTTCAAGAACACCTTCAAGGACATCGCGCACATCCTGCGCGCCTGCGCCGACAACATGACGCGCTTCGAGATCGAGTGCTACGACATCGGGCATCTCTACACGGCGGCGCACTTCCTCGATCGCGGACTGCTCAAGCCCCCGCTCTTCATCCAGTCGGTGTTCGGCATTCGCGGCGGCATCGGGCCGCACGCGGAGGACGTGCTGCACATGAAGCGCACCGCGGACCGCCTGTTCGGCGACGCCTACCTGTGGTCGGTGCTCGGCGCGGGCCGCAACCAGATGCAGATCGCCGCGCTCTCGGCGGTGATGGGCGGCAACGTGCGCGTCGGGCTGGAAGACAGCCTGTGGATCGGCAAGGGCCAGCTCGCGCGCTCGAACGCCGAGCAGGTGCTCAAGGTGCGCCACCTCCTCGAGGAGCTCGGGCTCGCCGTCGCCGCCCCCGAGGATGCGCGCCAGATGCTCAAGCTGAAAGGCGGCAACAACGTCCATTTTTAGCGCAGTCAAGCGCTGGCTGGAGCGCAACGTCCTCGAGCTCGGCCGCGAGCTGCGGCTCTCCTACCTGCCGCCGCTCATGGTCTACGTCGCGGCCGGCATCTCCGGGCTCACCGGCATCGTCGGCATCTTCTTCGTCAAGGAGTACCTGGGACTGTCGGCGGCGTTCCTCGCCGCGCTCGGCTTCTGGGCGGGGATCCCGTGGGCGCTCAAGATGCCGGTGGGGCATGTGGTCGACCTCATCTGGCGCTGGAAGGCGTGGCTGGTGTATTTCGGCGCCGCGCTGATCGCCGCGAGCCTGCTGATCATGATCGGGCTGATCGAGCACACCGCGGCGATGCGCGCGGTCATGCCCGTGGCGCACTGGTACGTGCTCGCGACGCTGCTCGCGCCGACCGGCTACATGGTGCAGGACGCGGTGGCCGACGCGATGACGGTCGAGGCGGTGCCGCGCGTCGACGCGGCCGGGCGGCCCTACGGAGCGCAAGAGCGCAAGCTGATGCACACCACGATGCAGACGCTCGGACGCGTCGCGATCATCGGCGGCAGCGTGCTGGTGGCGCTGGCGAACGTGCTGCTGTTCGAGGGCACCGACGCCCTGCCGCAGGCGGCGAAGGCGGCGCTGTACGCCGACATCTACAAGCTGGCGCTCGTCATCCCGGCGGTATCGCTCGCCGGCGTGATGCTGGCGTCCGCGCTGCGACGCAGGCAGCAGATGCGCCTGCGCCGTCAGGGCTTCGGCGAGGCGGAGATCGAGCATCTGCTGGCGGTGCACGGCGAGCAGAAGACCGAGCCCAACTGGTGGGTGCTGGGCGGCAGCCTGGTGTTCGTCGTCGTCACGGTCGCGGTCGGCCTGTCCGGAGCGCGCTTCAGCAAGGAGATCATTCTGGTCGGTTCGCTCGCGGTGCTGCTGTTTCTGCTCTGGCGCCTGGCGCGCGAGCTCGAGCCCGCGGCGCGCGAGGTGCTGGTCGCCACGGCACTGGTGCTGTTCGTGTACCGCGCGGTCCCCGGGCCCGGCGCCGGCGTGAGCTGGTGGGAGATCGACGTGCTCAGGTTCGATGCGGCGTTCATCTCGAAGCTGTCGCTGATCGCCTCGGCGCTCACGCTGGCCGGCATGTTCATCTTCCGGCGCTACATGGCCGAGAAGTCGATCGCGCAGATCATCGTCATGCTCACGTTCGCCGGCACCGCGCTCGGCTTGCCGTACGTCGGGATGTTCTACGGCCTGCATCACTGGACCGAGGCGCTGACCGGGGGCATGGTCGACGCGCGCTTCATCGCGTTGATCGATACCGCGCTCGAGTCGCCGCTCGGCCAGATCGCCATGATTCCGATGCTCGCCTGGATCGCCAACAGCGCGCCGCCCCAGCTCAAGGCGACCTACTTCGCGGTGATGGCCTCGTTCACGAACCTGGCGCTGTCGGCCGCCCAGCTCGGCACCGAGTACCTGAACAAGGTGTTCATCGTGACGCGACAGGTGACCGACCATGCGACCGGTGCGATCCTGGTGCGCGCCGACTATCACGAGGTGGGCGACCTGCTCATCAGCGCCGCGCTGATCGGCCTGCTGCTGCCGCTCGCGGCGGTGGGCATCGTTAAACTGTTCAAGCTGCGCACCGCCTAGGATGACCGCATGAAGCTCGCCATACTCGACGACTACCAGCACGTCGCGCTCGCCTCGGCCGACTGGGAGCGATTGCGTCGCCGCGGCGTCGAGATCGCCGTGTTCCATGCGCCGTTCGCCTCGATCGACGAGGCGGCCTCGAAGCTCGCCGCCTTCGACATCGTCTGCCTGATGCGCGAGCGCACGCCGTTTCCGCGGACGCTGGTCGAGCGGCTGCCTCGCCTGAAGCTCGTGACGCTCACCGGCGTGCGCTCGCCGAGCCTCGACCACCACGCCTGCACCGAGCGCCGCGTCCCGGTGAGCCACACGCGCGCCGGCACGAGCGGCGCATCGACCTCCGAGCTCGCCTGGGGGCTGATTCTCGCAGCGGCGCGCGACCTCGCGAAGGCCGAGCGCGGCATGCGCGCGGGCCGCTGGCAGGAAGGCCTCGCCGGCGGCATCGCCCTGGAGGGCAGGCGCCTGGGCCTCATCGGCCTCGGCAAGCTCGGCGCCCGCGTGGCGCGCATCGGCTCGGCCTTCGGCATGGACGTGGTCGCCTGGAGCGAGAACCTCACCCCCGAGCGCGCGCTCGCCGCGGGCGCCCTGTACCTGCCGAAGGACGAGCTGCTCGCGACCTCCGACGTGATCAGCATCCACCTGGTGCTCGGCGAGCGCACGCGCGGCCTGATCGGCGCCGCCGACCTGGCGAAGATGAAAAAGGGCGCCATCCTGGTGAATACTTCGCGCGGGCCGATCGTCGACGAGGGCGCGCTGCTCGCGGCGCTCGCGAGCGGGCGGCTGGCGCACGCCGCGCTCGATGTGTACGACCGGGAGCCGTTGCCCGCCGATCATCCCTTGCGCAGGATCGAGAACGTCACGCTCAGCCCGCACCTGGGCTACGTCACGCAGGAAAGCTTCCGCATGTACTACGAAGACACGATCGAGAACGTCGAGGCCTGGCTGGACGGCAAGCCGCTGCGCCTGCTCAATCCCGAGGCCGTCCAATGAGCGTCACGCGGCTGTGCCTGGTGCGCCACGGCGAGACCGCCTGGAATGCGGAGGGACGCGTGCAGGGGCAGCTCGACGTGCCGCTGAGCGCCACCGGCCTCGCGCAGGCGCGCGCGGTCTCGTCGGCGCTCGCGGGCGAGACATTCAGCGCCATCTACGCGAGCGACCTCGCGCGCGTGCGGCAGACCGCCGAGCCCGCGGCCGCGCGCCTCGGGCTCGAGGTGCGCCTGGAGGCGGCTCTGCGCGAGCGGCACTACGGCATGTTCCAGCGCCTCACCTACGTCGAGGCGAAGGAGCGCTACCCCGCGGAATACGCGCGCTTCCGCGACAAGGACCCGGAATTCGACTTCGCGACCGGCGAGAGCCTCAGGGACTTCGCTGCGCGCGCGCTCGGCTGCGTCGCGCAGCTCGTCGCGCGCCACGCGGGCGAGAGCCTCCTCGTATTCACGCACGGCGGCGTGCTCGAGATGGTGTATCGGCACGCCACCGGGCGCGGGCTCTCTTCGCCGCGCGACTTCGAGATCCCGAACGCCGGGCTGAACCGCGTCGAGGCGGCGGACGAGGCGTGGCGCGTGATGCTGTGGGCCGACGTGTCCCACCTCGAGAGGGCGCTGGACGATCTTGCGGGCTGAGCGCCGCGCATCGGGTACACTGCGCGCTCGCGTCGCCCATAATGATTAGAAACGCCGCTCTCGCAATCGTCCTCGCGCTCGCTTCCGCTCCGGCCCTCGCCACCAGCGATCCGCTGGTCGGCCTGCTCGAGGGCGAGGGCAGCGCGGGCCTCGGCGCCGCAGTGCGCATCGAGAACTCGATGTACAAGGATGCCGGCGTGCAGTACGACCTGCTGCCACTCCTCCTGTACGAGAACAACTACGTCTACCTGCACGGCTACAGGTTGGGGCTCAAGCTCCACGACACGCCCGAGACGCTGATCGACGTGTTCGTTTCGCACCGCTTCGAGGGCTTCCCGTACGACAAGCTGCCGGCGAGCCTGGCCGGAATGGCGGGACGCGATACCGGCACCGACGCTGGCCTGAGCTTCGAGCGGCGCGGGACCTGGGGCGCGGCGTTCGTCGAACTCCTGCACGACGTTTCGGGCGCCTCGAGCGGCAGCGAGGCGCGCCTGGGCTACTTCTACGAGCGCCGGAGCGGTTCTTGGCGCCTGCGGCCCTACGCGACGCTTTCCTGGCGGGACGCCACGCTGAACAACTACTACTACGGCGTGTTGCCGGGCGAGGCGACGGCGACGCGCCCCGCCTACGAGCCGGGCAGCGGCGTGAATCTCGACTTCGGCGTGTACGCCGATTACCGGCTCACCGAGCGCTGGCGCCTGCTCGGCGGCCTGTCGCTCACGCAATG
Source organism: Sphingomonadaceae bacterium (assembly GCA_050257375.1). Classification (GTDB taxonomy): domain Bacteria; phylum Pseudomonadota; class Gammaproteobacteria; order Burkholderiales; family SG8-39; genus DAHVFK01. The sequence continues at coordinate 12,836 of JBLMWT010000127.1, read as the reverse complement.
GTCGAAGGGGGTTGCCGACAGCCCGATCGTCTCCAGCGGCACGCAGCTGAAAGCGCTCGCCGGTTTCGCCTATGACTTCTCGCCGGAGAAAGGCGCCTGGAAGGAAAAGGGCCGGCCGATCGACGTAAAGCTCATGTACGGCAAGTCGACCGACTGCAACCTGTTGCCAACGATGGCGCTGCAGTGCACTTCAACTTCGACGGTGGACAACACCCGCATTGCGGGCGTCGAGCTGGGCCGGCCGTTCCTCGAGCGCATGCACGGCTGGCCGGTGGACATCGTCGGCAACGTGGGCGCGATCTACCACGACGAGAACGGCCTGCAGCAGAACTCCTGGGCGGTGCACGCCGACATGAAGGCCTTCTACTACGGCTTCCCGTGGGACGCGCACGTGCGCACGCGCCTGGGCTTCGGCTTCGGCCTGTCGTACGCATTCCGCGTGCCCTATGTCGAGGCGCGCGACCAGGCCGAGCGCGGGCGTACGACCTCCAAGCTGCTCGTGTATCTCGATCCGACGATCGACGTGAGCGTCGGCGACCTGTTCGGTTCGCGCAAGCTGCACGACACCTACTTCGGCGTCGGCGCGTCGCACCGCTCGGGCATCTTCGGCAGCTCGCAGCTGCTCGGCAACGTGAACGGCGGCTCGAACTACATCTACACCTACGTCCAGTTTCGGATGTAGCCGCGCGGCCCCACGGCCTCAGGCCGCGATCGGCGGCTCGTCCATGAGCGATACCTGCTCGCGCAGCTCGAGGATCCGGTCCTGCCAGTAGCGCGGCGTGTTAAACCAGGGAAACGCGGCGGGGAAGGCCGGATCCTGCCAGCGGCGCGCAATCCACGCCGAGTAGTGCAGCAGGCGTAGGGTGCGCAAGGCCTCGACGAGCCGCAGCTCGCGCCGGTCGAAGGCGAAGAACTGCTCGTAGCCCTCCAGCACGTGCTTCAGGCTCGCGGCCATCGCCCCGCGCTCGCCCGGCAGCAGCATCCACAGATCCTGCACGGCAGGTCCGCTGCGCGCGTCGTCGAAATCGACGAAATGCGGGCCCGCGTCGGTCCACAGCACGTTGCCGGCGTGGCAATCGCCATGCAGGCGCAGCAGGCGCGGCGCGCCGGCGCGCTCGTAGCAGCGCGCAACGCCCTCGAGCGCCAGCGCAGCGACGCTGCGCCAGGAATCGACCAGGTCGGACGGGAGAAAGCCGTGCGCGAGCAGCCAGTCGCGCGGCTCGCGGCCGAAGCTCTCGACGTCCAGCGCCGGCCGCGCGGCGAAGGGGCGCAGCGCGCCGATCGCGTGGATGCGCCCGATGTAGCGCCCGAGCCACTCGAGCGTCGCGCGATCCTCGAGCTCGGGTGCGCGCCCGCCGCGGCGCGGGTAGACCGCGAAGCGGAAGCCGCCATGCTCGTGCAGCGTGCGCCCGCCGAGCGCGAGCGGCGGAACCGCGGGAATCTCGCGCGCGGCGAGCTCGAGCACGAACTCGTGCTCCTCGAGGATCTGCGCGTCGCTCCAGCGTTCCGGGCGATAGAACTTGGCGACCACCGGCGCCGCGTCCTCGATACCGACCTGGTAGACGCGGTTCTCGAAGCTGTTCAGCGCGAGCTGGCGCCCGTCGCAGCGCAGGCCCACGCTTTCGAGCGCGTCGAGCACCGCGTCCGGCGTCAGTCTCGAGTAGGGGTGCGGGTCGTCGCGCGCCACGCCGGGTTACTCCGCGCGCAGCACGATGAAGTACTGGTACGGCAGGAAGTCGTGCGTGGCGACGAGCCGGAAGCCTGCGCGCGCGAGCTCGCGCTCGGCCTGCGCGCGCGGCACGCGCAGGCTCGCAGGTGGGCCGTAGGGCGAGTCGCGCTTGAAGTCGATGATCGCCAGCCGCGCCCCGGGCGCAAGCGACGAACGCAGCCTGCGGAAGTACTGCTCGCGCAATTCGATGTGGTGGTAGGTGTCGACCAGCAGCACCAGGTCGACTTTGCGCGCGAGCCGCGGATCGTCTGCGCCGCCCAGCTGCGCCGAGAGATTCGCGAGCCCGTCGCGCTGCGCGCGTTGCGCGAGGTAGCGCACCATGTCCGGCTCGATGTCGACGCCGATCACCTCGCCGCGCGGCACGGCGCGCGCCAGGCGCACCGAGAAGTAGCCGGTGCCCGCGCCGATGTCGGCGATCACCGCGTCCGGCGCAGGCGCGAGCGCCCGGATCACTTCGTCCGGCTTCTGCCAGGCGTCGCGCGCCGGGTCGTCGAACTGCGCAGCCCAGCGCTCGGCGTCGTGAAATGCGTGCTGCGCGCGCGCCGGCGTGCCGAGCGCGATCAAGAGCAGCAGCGCGAGGTGCAGTAGCCGTTTCATCGCCCTGCGATAGTACGGAGGATCCCGGCCCGGTCAAGTGCGCGCCGCTGCGCTACACTGCGCGGCATGAGCGCCGGCAACATCGTCCAGATCGAGAACCTGCGCTTCGGCTATAACCGGCAGGAAATTTTCAAGGGCCTGAGCCTCGGCATTCCGCGCGGCAAAGTGGTCGCGATCCTCGGGGCGAGCGGCTGCGGCAAGACGACGCTGCTCAAGCTGATCGGCGGCCAGCTGCGTCCTGCGGGCGGCACAATACGCGTCGACGGCCAGACGGTGCACGAGCTCGACACCGGCGCGCTTTACGCGCTGCGCCGCAAGATGGGAATGATGTTCCAGACGAGCGGTTTGTTCAGCGATCTCACGGTGTACGAGAACATCGCCTTTCCGATCCGCGAGCACTATCGGCTGCCCGAGGAGCTGGTGCGCCGGCTGGTGCTGATGAAGCTGCAGGCGGTGGGGCTGCGCGGGGCCCGCGACCTGATGCCCGGGGACCTGTCGGGGGGCATGTCGCGGCGCGTCGCGCTCGCGCGCGCGATCGCGACCGACCCGATGCTCACCATGTACGACGAGCCCTTTGGCGGCCTCGACCCGATCAGCCTGAACGCCATCGCCGAACTGATTCGCAAGCTGAACGATTCGCTCGGTACCACGTCGATCGTGGTTACCTACGACGTGAGCGAGTCGCTCAAGCTGGTCGACTACGTGTACGTGATCTCCGACGGGGTCGTGGTCGGGCAGGGAACGCCGGAGGAGGTGGCGTCCTCGGACGATCCCTACCTCGTGCAGTTCATGAAGGCGCGCCCCGACGGCCCGGTGCGCTTTCACTTCCCGGGCCGCGCCCTCGAAGAGGACCTCGGCCTGGCGCCGCGCGCCTAGTAGCCGTTCACCAGGCGGTCACCGACGAACGCGCCGAGCACGCTGCCCGCGGCGACGCTGACGAGCTTGCCGTTGCCGCCGCCGAATTGGCTGCCGATCGCCGCGCCGACGATCGCGCCGCCGATCGCGCCGACGTTCGGCGCTGGATAGGGGGCGTAGGCAGGTGCGCCGTAGTACGCGGGTGCGGGCGCGGGGTAGTAGGCCGGGATCGGCTGGTAGACGACCGCGGGCTGCCGGATCACGACCACGCGTTGTTCGACGTAGCGCGGGCGCTCGTGAACCACGACCACGCGGCGGTCGCGATCGTGTCGGCGCCAATCACGGTCATGGCCCCTGTAGCCGGAATCGGCGAAGGCAGGCGCGGCCGCAATGAGCGAAGCGCCGAGTGCCGCAACGAGCGTGATCTTGATCGGTTTCATGTCATGCTCCTTTCGTCTGGTTCGGCCCCTGCACGGCGGGCACGGGAGCATTCTCGGCATGAGCCCGGTCGGCATCTGAAACCGAATGTAATCGCCTGTAACAGCCGCCAAGTCCGCGGCGCAGCGCTACTTTTTTTTCGTCCGCGGCTTGCGGAACTGGGTCAGCGAGCCGACCCTGCGCTCGAAGGGATCGCGCCGCCTGAGTTTGCGTACCTGGGCGCGCGTCACCAGGCGGAAGTGGCGCGCTTCTTCGAGCAACTCGGGCACTTCCCAGGCATTTTTGTCGCCCGCGGCCCAGATCTTGGGGTCGACGCGTCGCAAGTCGAACGACACGGAGTACTCGCGCAGCGACTTGTGCTCGCGCTTGTTGGCGTACTCGTGGAAATAAGACATCGCCAGCTCGCGCAGGCTTCGATAGACCGGGTCGCGCCAGCGCAGGTGCGCGCCGTTCGTCTTGGAGATCGCGCCCCAGCAGCCGCGGCGCCGAAACAACGCCACCACGTGGTCGAAGTCGTGCTCCGCGCGCATGTCCATGAGGAGCGGCGGCTCGCCGTGCACCCACAGCGCTGCGGCGGCGAGCATGGCGCCCTCGATGCAGTGCGCGCTGCGCTCGCGCAGCACGACGCGCACCGGGCGGCAGGTGTCTCCCCGAGGTTCGAAATTCTGCTTGAGGTGAAACAGGTAGTCCTGGATCTTTTCCGGCGTGCCGAGGCGCCGCAGCACCGCGAATTCCGCCTTGCTTAGCTTTAGGTCGACGCGATCGGCGCGGCGCTTGCGAATCATCGGCGGGAGGAAGGGATTTTTCTGATAACTTGCGGCGCAGATTAGCATCGCGCTCGAGAGGCGACCATGACGAAGGCAAGGATCGGTTACGTGGGCGTGGGGCTCATGGGGTTGCCCATGGCGACGCGCCTGGTCGCGCTTGGCTACCCGGTGACGGCCTTCGATATCGCGCCCGAGCGTACGGAGGCGGCGCGCAAGGCAGGCGCTCGCGTAGCGGGATCGGTCGCCGAAGCAACGCGCGCGGCCGACTTCGTGTTGCTCAATCTGCCGACCACCGAGGCGGTCGAACGCGTCACGCTCGGCGAGGGTGGCCTGTGCTCGACGCTCGAGGCGAGCCAGCTGGTGATCGATTTCTCGACCATTCGTCCGGCCAGCGCGCGCGAGCTCGCGGCGCGGCTGCGCGCTGCGCGCGGCGCGGGCTGGGTCGACGCGCCGGTGTCGGGCGGTCCCCCGGCGGCGGGCGATGGCACGCTGACAGTGATGGCGGGCGGCGCCAAGGAGGACTTCGAGCGGGCCGCGCCGCTTCTGGGCGACGTGGCGGCGCGCGTCACGCATCTGGGGGCGGCGGGCAGCGGGCTGGCCGCGAAGATGATCAACCAGCTGATCGTGGGCATCGGCCACGCCATGCTCGCCGAGGCGATCGTACTCGCGGAGTCGAGCGGCATCGATGCGGCGGGGGTGCCGGGCGCGCTCGCGGGCGGCCTGGCCGATTCGAACCTGCTACAGCGCTTCTACCCGCGCATGGCGCGCAGGGAATTTGCCCCTCAGGGGTACGTGCGCCAGCTGCTGAAGGACCTCGAGATGGTGCACGAGTTTGCGGCGGGGACGAAATCCCCGCTGCCCATGACCGCGCAGGCGCTGTCGCTGTATCGCATGCTCGCCCACCTGGGCCACACCGAGCTCGACACGACGGCGCTCGTCAAGCTGTACGATCGATCGTAAGCCTGCCTTTCTGCAGTGCTTTATGCGAAAGCGTGCACTTACTGCAGCTGGTTGACCGAAGGGGCGATGTCGTAGTACTCGGCCTGGATCGCGGCCAATTCCGCCTCGGCGCTCGGCTTTTTCAGGATTGTGGCGAGGACGGGATAGGTGGGCGAGAAGAGCACCGCCAGCGCAAGGATCGCAATGGCTTTGCGAATCAGGGATCTCATATTGTTCATTCCTTTCTCCGTACCCGTTGGACGCTGCTGCGCCGCAGCAACTTACAGGGGGGAGTATGCGGATCTTGCCCACCGAGATAAACATCGCCTAGAGCAATTATTTGTCCCGATTTTCGGGATAATATTTGCGGATGGATCGCTTCAACGCGCTGCGCGTGTTCACCCAAGTCGTTGAGTCGGGGAGTTTTGCCGCCGCTGCCGAGCGGCTGCGGATGTCGACTTCCGCCGTTTCCCGCCACGTGGCCGAACTGGAGGGGCACCTTCAGAACCGCCTGCTGAACCGAACCACACGCCGGGTCACGCTCACCGAGGCGGGGCGCGCCTTCTACGAGCGCAGCGTTCAGTTGCTGCAGGACCTGGAAGAGGCCGAGAACGAAGCGGCGCGCTCGGCGCGCCTACCGCGTGGCACCCTCAAAGTCAGCACCTCGGTGAATTTCGGCGTGCGCCACACCGCGCCGGCGATCACCGGGTTTCTGGAGCGCTATCCCGATCTCTCGTTCGACATCTCGCTCTCGGACCGGGTCGTCGACCTCATCGAAGAGGGCGTGGACGTCGCCATCCGGATCGGCAGCGCCGGATCCGATTCGGTGGTCGCGCGCCGGCTGGGCGAGACGCTGGTCGTGCCCTGCGCATCGCCCGAATACCTCGCGCGGCACGGCGCACCGCGCACGCCCGAGGAACTCGCCGCGCACAACTGTCTGACCTACGAGTACGGACCGGCGCGCAATCAGTGGCGCTTCGTCGACGGCGACGGGCACGAGCGGCTGGCGCGGGTCGCGGGCAACCTGCATTCAAACAACGGCGACCTGCTGGCCGAGGCTGCCGCCCGTGGCGCCGGCATCGTGTTCCAGCCGACCTTCATCGTCGGCGACGCGGTGCGCGCCGGACGGCTGGTGCCGCTGCTGCAGGATTTCCAGGCGCCGCCGCTGCCCATCTACGCGGTGTACCCGAGCCGCAAGCACCTCTCGGCGAAGGTGCGCCTGTTCGTCGATTTCCTGGTCGAGCGGTTCGCCGAGTCGAGGGATCTGCTCGCGTCTCCGCCACCGGCGCGAGACGCTGTTCGCTCCGCCTAAACGGACTCAGCGTGCCGCCTTACTTCTGCCCGAGGGTCGGCGGGCGCCAGCTATAGGCCGGCGGGCCGGGCACGCGCAGCATGCGCAGCATGCGCAGCGCCGCCTCGCGGCCGCGATAGTAGCCCGGCACGGTGATCGTTTCGCAAAAGCCCATCGCGCGATAAAAGGCGTGCCCGGCTTCGTTGCCCGCGCGCAGCTCGAGGTGCAGGCTTTCCATGCCGGCGGTGTGCGCGGATTCGATGAGCCATTCGAGCAGCTGGCGCCCGATGCCAGTGCGCCGCTGCGCCGGCCGCACCGCGAGCAGGACGAGGTGCGCGCGCTCGTCGCCGAATTCCATGATCGCGAAACCCGCTACAGCCGAGTGCGCCTCGGCCACCAGTACTGTCGTGTCGCGGTTTCGAATGGCGCGCAGCACCCGCGCCGCGTCGTACTTCCATCCGAGCCCGGCTTCGATCAGGTCGCGCGACATCAGCGCGATCGCTTGCGCGTCGTGCGCCTGCGCGAGCCTGATGCGAATGCCCGACTTGGCCATCGATGGCATTGTGCCACGGCGCCGTGGCGATCTTGCGCGCCCGCGCCGGGCTACTCCAGGTAGATCATCTTGCGCGTCATACCTCCGTCGAGCACGAAGTTCTGGCCCGTGACGAAGCCCGCGGCCGGAGAGAGCAGGAACGCGACCATCTCGGCCACGTCGCGCGGCTCGCCGACGCGGCCGACCGGGTGTTGCGCGTGGTCTTCGCGGCGCGGCGGCTCCTTGCTGCGGCGCACGTCGATCCAGCCGGGACTGACGCAGTTGACGCGCACGTCCGGCGCGAAGCTCATCGCGAGCGCGTGCGTGAGCGCGACCAGGCCGCCCTTGGAGGCGCTGTAAGCCTCCGTATTCGGCTCCGATTGCAGCGCGCGCGTCGAGGCGACATTGACGATCGCGCCGCGCGCCGAGCGCAACGCCCCGGCGAAGTGCTTGGCCATCAGGAAGACGGATGTCAGGTTCGTGCCAATGCGCCGGTTCCACTCCGCGAGCGTCAGACGCTCGACGGGCGGACCCGCCGCGCCGCTCAAGGCCGCGTTGTTGACCAGCGCATCGAGCCGTCCGTAGCGGGCTTGCAGCGTGCGCGCGCAGGCCTCGACCGAGGCTTCGCTCGCGACGTCGCAGGCGACGAACCAGAGTCCGCCGGCCTCGGCCTCGCGGCCGGCCTCCTGATCGATGTCGGCGATCGCGACGCTGTAGCCGCGCGACGCGAGCAGCTCGGCGGTCGACCGGCCGATGCCGCGCGCCCCGCCGGTCACCAGCGCCGTTCTCAGCGCGTCGCGAGCCATGCTTGCGCTGGATCAATAGCGCCGCGCGGGGTATGTTGTGTCATGGAGGCCAGCGGGGACCCGATATGCTTTGCCTGGAAGATTGTATCGCCCTGAGCGAGCTCACCGAGGACGAGATCCTCGCCATCGCTCAGCACGAGCATATTCCGGAGATCGCGGCAGCGGAGCTCGGCAACTATCTCGTGCATGCGCCGAACGGGGAGCAGTGCATCCGCGCGATGATCCGCGATGACATCGCGGCGGCCGCGGCGAGCGGCGACCGCACGCGCGAGCTCGCGCTCAAACTCGTGCTGCGCAACTACATTCTGCAGCATCCGCGCTGCGACGAGCGTCTGCGCCGCGAGCTGCACATTCCTGAGCGCCGCGCCGGCTAGTCCTCGCGGAGGGGATTGCATCCGCCGTACAAAGGTCTACCATCTACTGCGCCAGGACTGCCGGAGGGCCAGCATGCGAGTCAAGGAGATCCTGCGCGTCAAGGGCAACCGCCTGCTCAGCGTCGGGCCGGACGATCGCGTCGCCGAAGCCGTGAAGACCATGGCGGAGCAAAATCTGGGATCGCTGATCGTGCTCGACGAGGGACGCATGCTCGGCATCCTGACCTTCCACGAGATCATGCAGGCGCTCGCGGCGCGGCAGGGCACGCTCGGCGAACTGCGCGTGCGAGACGCGATGGAGCGCGATCCGGTCACCACCTCGCCCGACATGGAGGTCAACGAGCTGCGCCGCACGATGCTGGAGAGCGGGGCGCGTTACCTTCCCGTGCTGCAGGGCGGGCGGCTGCTCGGCGTGATCTCGTTCCGCGACGTGGCGAAGGCCGTGCTCGAAGAGCAGGACTTCGAAAACAAGATGCTCAAGGGTTATCTGAAGAGCTGGCCGGCCTGAGCGCGCGCGTACGGGCGGCGCGCGACACCCCTGTGCTAAGCTTTTTCCCATGTCTGGCAATAGCTTCGGCACGCTGTTCTGCGTCACCTCGTTCGGCGAATCTCACGGGGTCGCGTATGGCGGCGTGGTCGACGGCTGTCCGCCCGGACTGGAGCTTTCGGCGGCCGACCTGCAACGCGAGCTCGACCGGCGCAAGCCCGGCAGCTCGCGCCACGTGACGCAGCGGCGCGAGTCCGACACCGTCGAGATCCTGTCGGGCGTCTACGAAGGCCACACCACGGGCACGGCGATCGGCTTCCTGGTGCGCAACGAGGATCAGCGCTCCAAGGACTACGCCGCGATCGCGGAGAAGTTCCGGCCGGGGCACGCCGACTACACCTATTGGCAGAAGTACGGCCTGCGCGACCCCCGCGGAGGGGGGCGCGCCTCGGCGCGCGAGACGCTGGTGCGCGTGGCCGCGGGCGCGATCGCGAAGAAGTGGCTCGCCGCGCGCTATGGCGTGCGGGTGCGCGGTTATCTCGCGCAGCTCGGGAATGTCGCGGTGCCGTTCGAATCCTGGGACGCGGTCGGGGAGAACCCGTTTTTCGCCGCGAACGCCGCGCTCGTGCCTCGGCTCGAGGCGTTCATGGACGAGCTGCGCAGGGCCGGCGATTCCTGCGGTGCGCGCGTGAACGTGGTGGCCGAGGGCGTGCCGGTCGGCTGGGGCGAGCCGGTGTACGGCCGGCTGGACGCCGACATCGCGTCCGCGATGATGTCGATCAATGCGGTGAAGGGAGTCGAGATCGGCGCGGGCTTTGCCGCGGTGGCGCAAAAGGGCAGCGAGCACGGCGACGAGATGACGCCCGAGGGCTTCCTGACGAACAACAACGGCGGGGTGCTCGGCGGCATTTCGACGGGCCAGCACGTTACCGTCTCGATTGCGCTCAAGCCGACCTCGAGCATTCGCCTGCCGCGGCGGACGATCGACGTCGCGGGTCGGCCGACGACCGTGCAGACCGAGGGCCGCCACGATCCTTGCGTGGGCATCCGCGCCACGCCGATCGCCGAAGCCATGCTCGCGTGCGTGCTCATGGATCACGCCCTGCGCCATCGCGCACAGTGCGGCGATGTCGTGCCGCCCACGAGCCCCGTGCCGGCGCGCGCGCTGAACGCGCGCGAGCTAGAAAACCCCAACAAATTCAATTAGAGTATCGTCCCGACCACTGCGCGCGAGAAAGAACATGAGCAATAAGGGGCAGCTGCTACAAGACCCGTTTCTGAATACCCTGCGCAAGGAGCACATCCCCGTGTCGATCTACCTGGTGAACGGCATCAAGCTGCAGGGGCAGATCGAGTCGTTCGACCAGTACGTCGTGCTGCTGCGCAATTCGGTCACCCAAATGGTGTACAAGCACGCCATTTCCACGGTGGTGCCGTCGCGCCCGGTCAATCTCGGGATCGACAAGGAATCCGACGCGTAGCCGCGCCGCCTCCGGTGTCCGCGACACCGAATCGATGAACGAAGCTTCCTCTCCGGCCCGCGACCCGCGGGCCGCGGTGATCGTGTGCCTCGATTTCGGCGGCGAGGGCTACGAAGAGGGCATCGAGGAGATCGTGCGTCTGGTCGAGAGCGCCGGCGTCGTGCGCCATCGCGTGGTGCGCGGCCGGCGCCAGCGGCCCGATGCGAAATTCTTCTGTGGTCGCGGCAAGGCGGCCGAGATCGCGCGCGCGGCCGAGGAGCTGAACGCCGCGTTCGTGGTGTTCAATCACGAGCTGTCGCCGGCGCAGCAGCGCGAGCTGGGCGGCGAGCTGGGTGCGCGCGTCCTGGATCGCACGGAGGTGATCCTCGAAATCTTCGCGCAGCGCGCGCAAACCAGCGAAGGCAAGCTCCAGGTGGAGCTCGCCCAGCTCGAGCACCTGTCGACGCGGCTGGTGCGCGGCTGGACGCACCTCGAGCGGCAGCGTGGCGGTCTCGGCAAGACCGGCGGCCCGGGCGAGAAGCAGATCGAGCTCGATCGCCGCTACATCGCGCAGCGCGTGCGCGTGCTGCGCGGCAAGCTCGAGCAGCTGCGCCGGCGCCGCGCCGTGCAGCGGCGCGCACGCGCGCGCGCCGAGGTGCTGTCGGTGTCGATCGTGGGCTACACCAATGCGGGCAAATCTACGCTGTTCAATGCGCTCGCCCAGGCGCGTGTCTACTCGGCCGACAAGCTGTTCGCGACACTCGACACGACCGCGCGCCGGCTGTGGCTTCCCGAAGCCGGAGAGGTCGTGCTGTCGGACACCGTGGGATTCATACGCGACCTGCCGCACAGCCTGGTGGCGGCGTTCCGCGCGACGCTCGAGGAAACGGTGCGGGCGGATTTGCTGCTGCACGTAATCGACGCCGCCTCGCCGGTGCGCGCGCAGCAGGTCGAGGAGGTGAACAAGGTGCTCGCCGAGATCGGAGCGCAGGAGGTGCCGCAGATCATGGTGTGGAACAAGATCGACCTCGCGCGCCTCGAGCCGGGCGTCGAGCGAGACGAGTATGGTAAGATCCTGCGCGTTCGGGTGAGTGCGCGGACCGGCGCCGGATTGGACGATTTGCGCGCGGCCATCTCCGAGGCGGCGCGTGCGCGGACCGCGGGGCGCGGCAAGCCCGCTCCCGAAGCCCGTTTCCTGCAAACTCACTGACTTCCTTTCTGCAGCCATGTCGTTGAACGACCCGAACTGGGGACGAGGCGGCCCGCGCGGCCAAGGGCCTTCGGGCGGTAACCAGGGTCCTCCAGACCTCGACGAGCTGTGGCGCTCCTTCAACCGTCGTCTGAGCGAGCTGTTCGGGCGGCGCGGCGGCGGCAACGGCGGCGGCGCGACCGAGCCGCCGTCTCCGGGACGGATCGGCGGCGGCGCAGCGGTGCTCGTGGGGTTGGTGCTCGCGGTGTGGCTCGCGAGCGGCTTCTACATCGTCGATGCGAGCCAGCGGGCCGTGCTGCTCACTTTCGGCAAGTACTCCGAGGAGACCGGGCCCGGCCTGCACTGGCGCCTGCCCTGGCCGATCCAGTCGCAGCTGCTCGTGAACGTCTCGCAGGTACGCACGCTGGAAGTCGGTTATCGCAACAACGTCCGCGCGAAGGTGCCGCGCGAGTCCCTCATGCTGACCGACGACGAGAACATCGTCGACCTGCAGTTCGCGGTGCAGTACACGGTCAAGGACGCGAAAGACTTCCTGTTCAACACGCGCAACCCGGACGAAGTCGCGATGCGCACCGCCGAAAGCGCGATGCGCGAGGCGATCGGCAAGAGCAAGATGGACGGCATCCTGTACGAATCGCGCGAAGAAATCGCGATCAAGGCGCGCAAGCTGATGCAGGAGATCCTCGACCGCTACGGCACCGGGATCTCGGTGAGCTCGATCACGATCCAGGCGGCGCAGCCGCCCGAGCAGGTACAAGCGGCGTTCGACGACGCGGTCAAGGCGAATCAGGATCGCGCGCGCCAGGTGAACGAAGGACAGGCGTACGCCAACGACGTCATCCCCAGGGCGGCCGGCAGCGCTGCGCGGCTGCAGCAGGAAGCGCAGGGGTACAAGCAGCGCGTGATCGCCAACGCCGAGGGCGAAGCGTCGCGCTTCACGCAGGTGCTCGCGGAGTACGCCAAGGCGCCCGCCGTGACGCGCGAGCGCATGTACATCGACACGCTGCAGCACGTGCTCTCGTCGACCAACAAGATCCTGCTCGACTACAAGGGTAACGGCAACCTGCTCTACCTGCCGCTGGACAAGCTCATGAAGGAGGCCAGCGCGGCGCCGGAAGCCGCAACGCCGGCGACGCCGTCCGAGAGCACTCCGGAGACTTCCAGCGCGGACACGAGCGTGCGCTCGCGCGACCTGCTGCGCAGCCGCGAAAGAGGGGAGCGTCCGTGAGAGCGCTCGGCCCGCTGATCGCCGCGCTGGTCGCGGTCTTCCTCGTGCTCTCGGGGTCGCTGTTCACTGTCGACCAGTGGCAGAGCGCGCTCGTGTTTCAGCTGGGCGAGATCAAGGACGTCG
>JBLMWT010000126.1:0-6074 GCA_050257375.1 Sphingomonadaceae bacterium | reverse complement strand
GCCGATCAGGCAGTCATCGCGATCGAGAACGTGCGCCTGTTCAACGAAACGAAGGAGGCGCTCGAGCAGCAGACCGCCACCTCCGAGATCCTGCGCGTCATCTCGAGCACCCCGACCGAGGTGCAGCCGGTATTCGACGCGATCTGCGAGAGCGCAATGCGCATCTTTTCCGGCATGCGCGTGGCGATCCTTCTGGAAGAAGACGACAACATGCGCGTCGTCGCCTCCGCGGGGAACGTGAGCGGCGTTCCCAAGGGGCAGGTCGTGCCGCGCAGCCGGGAAAGCGCTAGCGGGACCGCCGTGCTCGAGCGCAGTGTGGTCAACATTCGCGACACCGAAGCGCCCGGTGCCCCCACCGCCTCGCACGACAGCGGTCGGGCCTACGGCTTCCGCTCGCTGGCGTCCGCGCCGCTGCTGCGCGAGGGAATCGCGATCGGCGCGATCAACGTATTTCTCAGAGACCCTGGCGGTCTGAGCGACAAGCAGCTCGCGCTCCTTAAGACGTTTGCCGACCAGGCGGTAATCGCGATCCAGAACACGCGCCTGTTCAACGAGACGAAAGAAGCGCTCGAGCGACAGACTGCGACCGCCGAGATCCTGGAAGTCATGAGCCGCTCGCAGTCCGATCTGCGGCCGATGTTCGATACGATTGCGGCGAACGCCCAGCGGCTATGCGCCGGCGACCAGGTCTTGGTCGCCATTGTCGAAGGCGGGCTGGTTCACATCGCGAGCATCAAGGCCATGACGCCGGAGGAAGAGGAACACACACGGCGTGATTGGCCGCGGCCGCCGGGCCGCGGGACCGTGACCACTCGAGCAATACTGACGCGCACCATCTGCCACGTCGCCGACGTGCTCGAAGATCCGGAGTACGAGCTTGGCCGTACTGCGCAGGCTGCCGGCTGGCGCAGCGTAGTTTCGGTGCCGATGGTCCGTGAGGGAAATCCCGTCGGAGCCATCACCGTCATGCGCAGGAGTCCGGGTCCGTTCTCCGACGCGCAGATCGCGCTTCTCAAGACCTTCGCCGACCAGGCGGTGATCGCGATCGAGAACGTGCGTCTTTTCAACGAGACCAAGGAGGCCCTGGGGCGGCAGACCGCTACGGCCGAGGTGCTGAAGGCGATCAGCCAATCCACCTTCGACCTCCAGCGCGTGCTGACCACGCTGGTGGAGAACGCGACGCGATTGTGCGAAGCGAGCCACGGCTTCGTGTTCCTGCCCGACGGCGCGACCTACCGGCTGGCCGTGGCGCACGGCGCCTCGCCGGAGTTCGAGGCGCATATCGCCCGCATCCCGGTTCGACCCGAACGCGGCTATCTGATCGGACGCGTCGTGATCGAGCGGCGGCCGGTGCAGATCATCGACGCGCTGGCCGACCCGGACTACCGGGAGGCCGAGTCGCAGCGCCTGGGCGGTTATCGCACGATGATGGGCGTGCCGATGCTCAAGGGCGGCGAAGTCGTCGGCGTGATCGTCGTCTGGCGCCAGGAGGTGCGCGCTTTCAGCGACAAGCAGATCGAGCTGCTGACGACCTTCGCCGATCAGGCAGTCATCGCGATCGAGAACGTGCGCCTGTTCAACGAAACGAAGGAGGCGCTCGAGCAGCAGACCGCCACCGCGGAGATCCTACGCGTCATCTCGAGCACGCCGACCGACGTGCAGCCGGTGTTCGACGCGATCGTCGCGAGCGCGCTGCGCATCTTCTCAGGCATGCGTGTCGGCATCCTGCTCGACGAAGGAGACCAGCTGCGCGTCGTTGCGGCCGGCGGCGCGCTCAGCCACATCCGTAAAGGCGTCGAGGCACCCCGAAGCCGCGATAGCGCGAGCGGCACGGCGCTCCTCGAACGCCGTGTGGTCAACGTGCGGGACACCGAGGCGCCCGGCGCCCCGAGGGCGGCGCGCGATAACGGACGCGCGGACGGGTTCCGCGCGATGGCGGCCGCGCCTCTGCTGCGCGAGGGCAATGCCATCGGCGTGATCACCGTGTTTCTCAGGGAGACGGGAGGGTTGACCGACAAGCAACTCGCGCTCCTGAAGACTTTCGCCGACCAAGCGGTGATCGCGATCGAGAATACACGGCTGTTCCGGGAGCTCGAGGCGCGCACCGAAGCGCTCTCGAAGTCCGTCGGACAGCTCAGGGCGATGAGCGAGGTCGGCCAGGCGATCAGCTCGACGCTGGACCTGAGCAAGGTGCTGCAGACGATCGTAGCGCGCGCAGTCGAGATCGCCGACCTGGACAGCGGCGCGATCTACGAATACGAAGAGGACCGTCAGGTCTTCCGCCAGCGCAGCGCCGTGAACGTGGCTGAAGAGATCGTAGAGCTGTTCCGGCGCGAGCCGCTGCGGCTAGGCGAAGGCGCGATCGGGCAAGCCGGCCTGACGCGCGAACCCGTTCAGATTCCCGACATGGAGGCGAGCTACCAGAGCCGTTTCCGGGAGCTGCTGCTGCGCGCCGGATGGCGCGCGCTGCTGGTCGTTCCGTTGCTCAGCGAAGGCCGCCTGCTCGGTGCGCTGACGGTCGCGCGTAACGTCGCCGGAGAATTCGCGCCCGAAGTGGTCGATCTGCTGCGCACTTTCGCCACGCAGTCGGCGATCGCGATCCAGAACGCGCGCCTGTTCCGCGAGATCGAGGAAAAGGGCCGTCAGCTCGAGGTCGCGAGCCAGCACAAGTCGCAGTTCCTCGCCAGCATGAGCCACGAGCTGCGCACGCCCCTGAACGCGATCCTCGGTTTCAACGAGATGATCCTCGAGGGCGTCTACGGCGACGTTCCCGCCGACATGACAGAGCCGCTCACCGACATCCAGACGAGCGGGAAGCACCTTTTGCGGCTCATCAACAACGTGCTCGACCTCGCCAAGATCGAAGCGGGTCGCATGGAGCTCGCGCTCGCCGACTACTCGGTGCAGGACGTGGTCGAGAGCGTGCGCGCGACGCTGCGCCCGCTCGCCGAGGCGAAGGGGCTGGAGTTCCTCGCTTCGGTGCCGCAGGACCTGCCGCTCGCGCACGGCGACTCCGGGCGCCTGACGCAGTGCCTGATGAACCTCGCCGGCAACTCGCTCAAATTCACCAAGGCCGGCCGCGTTTCGATCTCGGTCGATCAGAACGGCGGCGGCACGCTCGTCTGGCGCGTCGTCGACACCGGCATCGGCATCCCGCCGGACAAGATCGGCAGCCTGTTCACCGAGTTCAAGCAGACTGACGCCACGATCGCGAGCGAGTACGGCGGCACCGGGCTGGGCCTTTCGATCACGCGCAAGTTCGTCGAGATGCACGGCGGTCGCATCTGGGTCGAGAGCGAGCCCGGCAAGGGCTCGCAGTTCATCTTCGAAGTTCCCGTGAGGGCGCACGCGGCATGAGCGCGAAGACCATCCTGTACGTCGAAGACAACGAGCTCAACCGCAAGATCGTGCGCGCCCTCCTGAAGAACACCCGCTACGCGCTCATCGAGGCGACGGATGGCGAGGCGGGCGTCGCCGCGGCGCTGGACAAGCGCCCCGACCTCATCCTCATGGACATCCAGCTGCCGAAGATCTCCGGCATGGACGCCATGCGGCGGCTGCGCGCCGAGGCCGCGACGGCGGGCACGCCGATCATCGCCATCACCTCGTTCGCGCTCTCGGGCGACGAGCAGAAGGCGAAAGAAGCCGGCGCGACCGCCTACCTCGCCAAGCCCTACAGCCCGAAGGATCTACTCGGCCTGATACGCTCCCTCCTTCCCGAGGAATAGGGTTCTTCGCTGATTTCCTGAAATGAAGCTGATCGAGGTAAACGCCGACGCCGGGCACGTCGACACGGTCGCGGGCATCGCGCACAGCAACGAGGCGGCCGATTTCCGCCTCGGCTTCAAGGGCGAGGACGGCCGGCAGATCATGCGCATCCTGGTCGGCGACGACCGCGCGCAGGCCACGCTCGACGCACTGCAAAAGACGCTCGGCAAGGATGCCAAGGCGCGCATCATGGTGCTCGACGTGGAGACCGTGCTGCCGCGCCCGCCGGAAAAGGAGCGCACCAAGGAGGAAGCCGCGACCGCGACCCGCGAGGCGCTCTACGAGGAGATCGAGAAGAGCGCGCGGCTGGACGCGAATTTCGTGATCCTGGTCGTGCTTTCCACGATCGTCGCCGCGATCGGCCTGATCGAGGATAACGTCGCGGTCGTGATCGGCGCGATGGTGATCGCCCCTTTGCTCGGACCGAACCTCGCGCTCGCGCTCGGCACGGCGCTCGGCGACACGGGCCTCATGTGGAAGGCGGCGCGCGCCAACGGGCTGGGCATCGGCCTCGCCTTCCTGCTCGCGCTCGCGATCGGTCTCGTGTGGCCCGTCGACATCCACAGCCACGAGCTAATGGCGCGTACCGACGTGGGCCTCGATTCGGTGGCCCTTGCGCTCGCCTCCGGCGCGGCGGCCGTGCTGTCCATCACCACGGGCCTGTCCAGCGTGCTGGTCGGCGTGATGGTCGCGGTAGCGCTGCTGCCGCCGACGGCGACGCTCGGGCTCATGCTCGGTTCGGGCCAGGTCCATCACGCGCTCGGGGCCGGGCTGCTGCTCGCGGTGAACATCGTGTGCGTCAACCTCGCCGCGAAAGTGGTGTTCCTGGCGAAGGGCATCCACCCGCGCACGTGGTGGGAACAGCGCAAGGCCAAGCGCGCCATGACCCTCTACATCCTGATCTGGGCGGTCTCTCTCGCGCTGCTCGTGGCGGTGATCTACCTGCGCGGGACTTAGCGCAGCGGTTGCCTGCGCTCGGCGACCAGGTAGCGCGTGCGTGCGGAGAGGCGCACCAGGCTGACGTCGCCGCGCTGCGTCTGGTCGCCCGCGCCCGCGCGAATCGCGGCCGCGATCGAGGCGAGCTCGTCCTCGTGCCCGAACCAGCTGGTTCCCGACAGGTATTCCGCGACCGCCGCCACGCGCGCTCCGTCCGCCGCCGCGCGCGCGTGCCAGGCGCGGGGGTCGAACGCGTAGTACTGCTCTGCGCAGAAACGCTCGATATCGGAAGAAGCGTCGATTGCGCTCACTTCCGCACTCTGCCTGCTCTACATTACATTCTTTCGAGCGCCTTCATCCCGAAAGGGCGCGCGGCCGGCTCAGGCCGGGCTCGGCCTCCCGGGAATCTCGACCGCGCGCAGCCTGATCGCGCGGTACAGATACACCAAGCCGATCACGAGCGACACCAGCGCGGTGGCGGCCAGGTTCTGGCCGACGATGCCCGCGTACACCAGGTAGGCGACCCACACGCCCAGCCCCGCGGCGCGCGCCCAGCATGCCGGGATGACCGCGGCGCACACGTAGAACGTCCCCAACGCGAAATGGCCCGCCGCGAACCAGCCGGCGTCCTCGCCCGGGTCAGGCAGGAAGAACGGTGCGAAAGCGACGACGGCGCACAATCCGGCCAAGCCGAACAGCAGCGAGTGCGACTCGCGCAGAAAGCGGTTGCGCGCACATTCGGTCATGCTGACGAACGCATGCTTCTTGATCTCGTCCATGTGAACCTCCTTTCACGCCCAGGAAGACACATTTGCCGACGACGCGAAGCGAGGAAACCGCCCGATGCGCGTTGCCCCGCTCCGGCACCACCGGCTCCACGCATCTATGCTCCACCGGCAGCGAGGGAATTCAATCGGCCGAGTTCATGAAGATCAATGATTCGGAAAATTCGATGTGTTTCCTGACGGCATACGCGGATGGTGCCGCGCAGCAATCGAGTTCGCGTTACTGTCGGCGCACTCGTACGGATGCGCGCTGCGGCATGAGCAGGATGCAGGCGACCATGAACAGCGCGAGCCAGGACGACGAGCCGATGCGGCTCAGGTGCAGGCCGCCCAGCGCGTGCGGCTTGGTGAGCAGGTCGCCGAGCGTCGCGCCCAACGGGCGCGTCAGGATGAACGCCGACCAGAAGAGCAAAGTACGGGAGACGCGGCTGAAGTAGTACGCGCCGGCGACGAGCACGAGCGCGGCGCCGAACACCAGCGCCCCGCCCTCGAAGCCGAGGCCGCCGCTGTCGGCGAGGAAGTCGCCGAGCGCGGTGCCGAGCGTGTTGGAAAAGAGGATCGTCGCCCAGTAGAACGCCTCCATCC
>JBLMWT010000125.1:0-3332 GCA_050257375.1 Sphingomonadaceae bacterium | reverse complement strand
TCGGCGGTGGGCCGCATGAAGTTCAACCGCCGCATTGCGGCGCCGAGCGAGACGAGCTGGCAGCTGCGCTTCAAGAATGCCGCGCTTTCCAAGGAGGGCGAGGAGGAGCTGCGCGTCTACTTCCGCGACGCGCCCGAGCTCTCGCTCGGCAAGGTGGGCATCGAGGGCGTGGCGAACGAGCAGGAAGCGCAGGCCTTCGTCGAAAAGATGTACCAGGACCTCAAGTCGAAGGGGATCGACCGGCAGAAGCTCGAGACGAAGGTCGAGCAGCGCGTGACGCTCAGCCCGAAGGACATCGTCGAGGTGATCAGGATCCTGGTCGAGCTGCGCAACGGCCGTGGCGAGATCGACGACATCGACCACCTGGGCAACCGCCGCGTGCGCTCGGTCGGCGAGCTGGCGGAGAACCAGTTCCGCGCGGGACTCGTTCGCGTCGAGCGCGCGGTCAAGGAGCGCCTGTCGCAGGCCGAGAGCGACAACCTGATGCCGCACGACCTCATCAACGCCAAGCCGATCTCGGCGGCGATCAAGGAGTTCTTCGGCTCGAGCCAGCTTTCGCAGTTCATGGACCAGACCAACCCGTTGTCCGAGATCACGCACAAGCGGCGCGTCTCGGCGCTCGGACCAGGCGGTCTGACGCGTGAACGCGCGGGCTTCGAAGTGCGCGACGTGCACCCGACGCACTACGGCCGGGTGTGCCCGATCGAGACGCCCGAGGGCCCGAACATCGGCCTGATCAACTCGCTCGCGCTGTACGCGCGCACCAACAAGTACGGCTTCCTCGAGACGCCCTACCGCAAGGTGGTGAACACCAAGGTCACCAACGAGATCGAGTTTCTGTCGGCGATCGAGGAAGGCAACTACGTGATCGCGCAGGCGAACGCGCAGGTCGACAAGTCCGGCAAGCTGGCCGATACGCTCGTGTCGTGCCGCTGGAAAAACGAGTTCGAGCTCAAGTCCGCCGAGGAGGTGCAGTACATGGACATCGCGCCGGCGCAGATCGTGTCGGTCGCGGCCTCGCTTATCCCGTTCCTCGAGCACGACGACGCGAACCGCGCATTGATGGGCTCCAACATGCAGCGCCAGGCGGTGCCCTGCCTTCGTCCGGAGAAGCCGCTGGTCGGTACCGGCGTCGAGCGCACGGCCGCGATCGATTCCGGAACCTGCGTCATCGCGCTGCGGGGCGGCGTGATCGACTACGTCGACGCGACCCGCATCGTGGTTCGCGTGAACGACGACGAGACGGTGCCGGGCGAGGTCGGCGTGGACATCTACAAGCTGACCAAGTACACGCGTTCCAACCAGAACACCAACATCAACCAGCGGCCGATCGTCAGGCAGGGCGAAAGGATCGCGAAGGGCGATGTCGTGGCTGACGGCGCGTCGACCGATCTGGGCGAGCTCGCGCTGGGGCAGAACATGCTGGTGGCGTTCATGCCCTGGAACGGCTTCAACTTCGAAGATTCGATCCTCATCTCCGAGCGCGTGGTGGCGGATGACCGCTTCACCTCGATCCACATCGAGGAGCTCACGGTCGTCGCGCGCGACACCAAGCTCGGACCCGAGGAGATCACGCGCGACATCTCGAACCTCTCGGAAGGGCAGCTCTCGCGCCTGGACGAATCGGGCATCGTCTACATCGGCGCCGAAGTGGAAGCCGGCGACGTGCTGGTGGGCAAGGTGACGCCGAAGGGCGAGACTCAGCTCACTCCCGAGGAGAAGCTGCTGCGCGCCATCTTCGGCGAGAAGGCTTCCGACGTGAAGGACACGAGCCTCAGGGTGCCCTCGGGCATCTCCGGCACGGTGATCGACGTGCAGGTGTTCACGCGCGAAGGCATCGAGCGCGACAAGCGCAGCCAGCAGATCATCGAGGACGAGCTGCGCCGCTACAAGACCGACCTCGCCGACCAGATGCGCATCGTCGAGTCCGACACCTTCGAGCGTCTCGAGCGCCTGCTGACCGGCAAGATCGCCAACGGCGGACCGAAAAAGCTCGCCAAGGGCACCAAGATCGCCAAGAGCTACCTGGAGACGATCGAGCGCTACGACTGGTTCGATATTCGCCTGGCGAGCGAGGAAGCCGCGGCGCAGGTCGAGGGTCTCAAGGATTCGCTCGAGCAGACGCGGCGCGAGTTCGACGCCATGTTCGAGGCGAAGAGGAAAAAGCTCACCCAGGGCGACGAGCTGCCGCCGGGCGTGCTCAAGATGGTCAAGGTGTACGTTGCGGTGAAGCGCCGCCTGCAGCCGGGGGACAAGATGGCGGGCCGGCACGGCAATAAGGGCGTGATCTCGAAGATCGTTCCGGTGGAGGACATGCCGCACATGGCGGACGGCACCGCGTTGGACGTGGTGCTCAACCCGCTCGGCGTGCCCTCGCGCATGAACGTGGGACAGATCCTGGAGACGCACCTGGGCTGGGCCGCCAAGGGCCTCGGACTGAGAATCGGCGAGATGCTGCGCCAGCAGGCGAACGCGGCCGAGGTGAAGAAGTTCCTCGCGAGCGTGTATCAGGCGCCGGCCGTCGAGGAACTCGCGGAAGCGGAAGTGACGCAGCTTGCGCAAAACCTGAAGGACGGGGTGCCTTTCGCCACGCCGGTATTCGACGGTGCGACCGAGACGGAGATCAACGGAATGCTCGAGATGGCGGGCTTGCCGGTATCCGGGCAGGTGACGCTGTTCGACGGGCGCACGGGCGAGGCCTTCGACCGCCAAGTGACGGTCGGCTACATGCACGTGCTCAAGCTCCATCACCTGGTCGACGACAAGATGCACGCACGCTCGACCGGCCCATACAGCCTGGTCACGCAGCAGCCGCTCGGCGGCAAGGCCCAGTTCGGCGGACAGCGCTTCGGGGAGATGGAGGTGTGGGCGCTGGAAGCCTACGGCGCCGCCTACACGCTGCAAGAGATGCTCACGGTCAAATCCGACGACATCAACGGACGCACCAAGGTGTACGAGAACATCGTCAAGGGCGACCACAAGATCGACGCCGGCATGCCGGAGTCCTTCAACGTACTGGTGAAGGAAATCCGCTCGCTCGGCATTGATATCGACCTGGAGAGGTACTAACCGATGAAAGCGCTACTTGAGCTCTTCAAGCAGGTCCAGCAAGCCGAGGAATTCGACGCGATCAAGATCGGGCTCGCATCGCCCGAGAAGATCCGCTCGTGGTCCTACGGCGAGGTGAAGAAGCCCGAGACCATCAACTACCGCACCTTCAAGCCGGAGCGGGACGGACTGTTCTGCGCGCGCATCTTCGGGCCGATCAAGGACTACGAGTGCGTGTGCGGCAAGTACAAGCGCCTCAAGCACCGCGGCGTCATCTGCGAGAA
>JBLMWT010000124.1:0-6298 GCA_050257375.1 Sphingomonadaceae bacterium | reverse complement strand
CGGCGGGGCCAAAATACTGCGCGTGCACGACGTGAAGGAAACGCGCGACGTGATTCTGGTCTGGGAGGCCTGGCGCAAAGCATGAGTCGCAAGCATTTCGGTACCGATGGGGTGCGCGGTACGGTCGGCAGCTCGCCGATGACGGCCGATTTCATCCTGCGGCTGGGCTATGCCGCGGGCAGCGTTCTCGCGTCGCGCGGGCAGGCGCTGCAGGGCGAGCGCCCTGCCGTTCTGATCGGCAAGGACACGCGCATCTCGGGCTACATGATCGAGGCGGCGCTCGAGGCGGGGTTCTCTGCGGCCGGAGTGGATGTGCTGCTCTGCGGACCGCTGCCGACCGCCGGTGTGGCTTACCTGACGCGCGCGCTGCGCTTGAGCGCCGGAGTGGTGATCAGCGCCTCGCACAACCCGTATCCCGACAACGGCATCAAGTTCTTTTCCGGCGACGGGTTCAAGCTGCCGGATGCGGTGGAGAACGAGATCGAGCGCGCGCTGGATGCTCCTATGGGATGCAACCCGGCCGCCAAGCTCGGGCGCGCGCGCCGTGTGGACGATGCCGCCGGCCGCTACATCGAGTTCTGCAAGTCGACCTTTCCCAACGAGCTCGACCTCAAGGGGTTCAAGCTTGTCGTCGACTGCGCGCACGGCGCGGCGTATGCCGTCGCGCCGCACGTTTTCCACGAACTGGGCGCGGACGTGGTCGCGATCGGAGCCGAGCCCGACGGCTTCAACATCAACGAGGGCTGCGGGGCGATCGCACCCCAGCGGCTGCGCGAGGAGGTCAAGCGCCGCGGCGCTCACCTCGGCATCGCGCTCGACGGCGATGCGGACAGGGTCGTCATGGCCGACGCGACAGGCGCGCTCTATGACGGCGATCAACTGCTGTACGCCATCGTCCGGCACCGCGCGGCCAAGGAGCGTGTCGCCGGCGTGGCAGGGACCCTGATGACCAACCTCGCGCTCGAACAGGCGTTCGGGCGCGCGGGAATCCCGTTCGCGCGGGCCGCCGTGGGCGATCGCTATGTCCTGGAGTTACTGCGCGAGCGGGGCTGGCTGTACGGCGGCGAGAACTCGGGCCATATCATCTGCCTCGACCGGCATACGACCGGCGATGGGATCGTCTCGGCACTGCAGGTGCTCGCGGCGATGCGCGACGGCGGCCGCTCGCTCGCGGAATTGACCGGAGACCTGGTCATGTACCCGCAGGTGCTGGTGAACGTCGCGGTGCCGAGCGGCTTCGACTGGCGCGCGCACGAGGCGATCGCGCAGGCGCTTGCGCAGGGCGAGCGGGTGCTCGACGGGCGCGGCCGCGTGCTGCTCAGAGCGTCGGGCACGGAGCCGGTGCTGCGCGTCATGGTGGAGGGAGAGCCGCGCGCGGCGATCGAATCGACCGCGCACTCGCTCGCCGAGGCGGTGCGGCGCTGCGCGGCCGTCCGCTAAGCGCAAGGTTGTCATCAGGTTGTAACTTCGGCGCAATAGACTGCCCTTCGCACGTCTATCTATGCGAAGGAGTCGTGGATGTTATTTAGAAAGATCATGAAGTTATCGGCGGCTGCGGCAGCCGTTGCCGTACTCGCCACACCGCTCGCCGCATCAGCGGCGGATATCACCGGGGCGGGGGCGACCTTCCCCTATCCCATCTACGCCAAGTGGGCCGACGCCTACAAGAAACAGGCGGGCATCGGGATGAACTACCAGTCGATCGGCTCGGGCGGCGGGATCAAGCAGATCAGCGCGAAGACAGTCGACTTCGGTGCCTCCGACATGCCGTTGAAGCCCGAGGTGCTGGAGAAGGAAGGCCTGATGCAGTTTCCGACGGTGATCGGCGGTGCGATTCCTGCGGTCAACGTGAAGGGCATCAAGCCAGGCGAGCTGAAACTCTCCGGCGGAGTGCTCGGCGATATCTATCTCGGCAAGATCAAGAAGTGGAACGATCCCGCGATCGCCGCGATCAATCCAGGCCTAAGTCTTCCAGACCAGGCCATCTCGGTAGTACACCGCTCGGACGGCTCTGGCACGACCTTCATCTGGTCCAACTACCTTTCCAAGGTGAGCCCGGAGTGGAAAGAGAAAGTGGGCGAGGGCACGTCGGTCAACTGGCCGACCGGCGTCGGCGGTAAGGGCAATGAAGGTGTGGCGTCCTACGTGCAGCGCATCAACGGGTCGATCGGTTATGTCGAGTACGCCTACGTGCTGCAGAACAAGATGACCTACGCACAGGTGAAGAACCGCGACGGCCACTTCGTCGCACCGAGCGCCAAGGCGTTCATGGCGGCCGCGGCGGGCGCCGACTGGAACAAGGCGCCGGGGATGTACCTGATCCTCACCGACGCGCCGGGCGCGGATGCCTGGCCGATCGCGGGCGCTACGTTCATCCTGATGCACAAGGTGCAGGAGAAGCCGGAACGCGCGGCTGAGGTCCTCAAGTTCTTCAAGTGGGCCTACGCGAACGGTGACCAAATGGCCGAGAGCCTCGACTACGTGCCGATGCCGAATTCGGTCGTGTCGCTGATCGAAACCCACTGGAAGCAAATCAAGGACGCTTCGGGCAAGCCGATCTATCGATAACGGGCAGCGGCCAGCTGCGGTAGGAAAGCGAACAGGGGCGGCCGGATCCGCCCCTTTTTGCATTGAGGCTGCAGGTTTCAACTAGAATGCGCGGAAAACTTCGATGAGCGCCGTCCCGGTCTCTCTACACGGCGTCCAAAATCAGACCGACATCGCCGTGACCGAGTACGGCCCACTGCCCCCCCGCGCGCGATCCTCGGCGTGGCTGGACACCGCGTTCGAATGGCTGACGCGGGGGTTCGCGATCCTGGTATTCAGCATCCTGGCGGCGATCCTGGTGTCGCTCGTGCTGGGCAGCACGGTGACGCTCGAGAAATATGGGCTGAGCTTCATCTGGCGCAGGGAATGGGACCCCGTGCGCGAGTCTTTCGGCGCCCTGGTGCCGATCTACGGGACCCTGGTCACCTCCCTGATCGCCATGGTGATCGGCATTCCCGTAAGTTTCGGCATCGCGCTGTTTCTGACCGAGCTTTCGCCGAACTGGCTGCGGCGCCCGCTCGGCACGGCGATCGAGCTGCTGGCGGCGATTCCGTCGATCATCTACGGCATGTGGGGCCTGTTCGTGCTGTCCCCTCTCGTGCAGTCGCACGTGCAGCCGTTCCTGATCGACCTGTTCGGGGATATCCCCGTACTGAACAAGCTGTTCGAGGGACCGCCCCTCGGCATCGGCATGATGACCGCCGGCCTGATCCTTTCGATCATGGTGATCCCGTTCATCACGGCGGTGATGCGCGACGTGTTCGAGCTGGTGCCGCCGATGCTCAAGGAGTCCGCCTACGGCTTGGGGGCCACGACCTGGGAGGTGGTGTTCCGGGTGGTCCTTCCCTACACCAAGGTCGGCGTGGTGGGCGGCATCATGCTGGGACTGGGGCGGGCGCTCGGGGAGACCATGGCGGTGACCTTCGTGATCGGCAACGCGCACGAGCTTTCGGCCTCCCTCATGGCGCCCGGCAACAGCATCGCCTCCGCGCTCGCGAACGAGTTCACCGAGGCTGTGGGCGACACCTACCTGTCGGCACTGTTCGAGCTAGGCCTGATCCTGTTCGTCATCACGACCATCGTGTTGGCGCTATCCAAGCTGATGCTGCTGCGCCTGTCCCGTCAGGAGGGCTCGCGTGCCTGAGGTTCGGCTATGAGCGAGATCAGCGCCTCGAATCCGGTCTACCGCCGCCGCAAGCTCGTCAATCGCGTGATGCTGTCGGTGTCGGCGGTGGCGCTCGCCTTCGGACTCTTCTGGCTGGCGTGGATCCTCACGACGTTGCTGTTCGAAGGCGGAACGGCTCTTCTCAGGGCGGGCCTGTACTACAAGATGACCCCGCCGCCCGGATCGGACGGCGGCCTGGCCAACGCGATTGCCGGCAGCCTGCTGCTCGTCGTGGTCGGGACGCTGCTCGGTACGCCGATCGGCGTCATGGCGGGCACGTATCTCGCGGAATACGGCCGGCGCGGCTGGCTCGCCTCGGCGACGCGCTTTCTGAACGACGTGCTGCTCTCGGCCCCCTCGATCGTCATCGGCTTGTTCGTGTATTCGGTCTACGTCGCGCGCGTCAAGCATTTTTCCGGCTGGGCAGGGAGCCTGGCGCTCGGCCTGCTGGTGATCCCGGTGGTGGTGCGCACGACCGACGACATGCTGAAGCTGGTGCCGAGCAGCCTGCGCGAGGCGGCGGTGGCCCTCGGCTGCCCGACATGGAAGATGATCGTGAAGGTGAGCTACCGCGCCGCGCGCACCGGAATTCTGACCGGCATCCTGCTCGCGGTCGCCCGCATCAGCGGCGAGACCGCGCCGCTGCTCTTCACCGCGCTGAACAACCAGTTCTGGTCTCTCAACATGAACGCCCCGGTATCGAATCTTCCCGTGGTGATATTCCAGTTCGCGATGAGCCCGTACCAGGACTGGCAGCGGCTTGCCTGGGGCGGCGCGACCCTGATCACGCTCGCGGTGCTGTTCCTGAACATTCTGGCGCGCGTCATGTTCAAGAAGACTCAATAGGGAATCATCATGGAAGCCACCGAAGCCGCGCATCGACAGACGCCTCGTCCCGAGGTTGCGACGCGTACCGAGCCCGCGGGCGAGCACAACGTGAAGCTCAGGGTGCGCAATCTCGATTTCTTCTACGGAAAGTTTCACGCGCTCAAATCGATCACGATGGACATTCCGGAACGCCGCGTGACGGCATTCATCGGTCCGTCGGGATGCGGCAAGTCCACGCTGCTGCGCGTGTTCAACCGCATGTACTCGCTCTATCCGGAGCAGCGCGCTGAGGGCGAGGTCATCATGGACGGGGAGAACCTGCTCACCACCAAGCGCGACGTATCGCTGATTCGCGCCAAGATCGGCATGGTGTTCCAGAAGCCGACCCCGTTCCCGATGTCGATCTACGACAACATCGCGTTCGGCGTGCGGCTGTTCGAGCGCCTGAACAAGCGCGACATGGACGAGCGCGTGGAGTGGGCGCTGCACAAGGCGGCGCTCTGGGACGAGGTGAAGGACATCCTGTCGCGCAGCGGGCACAGCCTCTCGGGCGGCCAGCAGCAGCGGCTGTGCATCGCGCGCGGCATCGCGGTGATGCCGCAAATCCTTCTGCTGGACGAGCCGACCTCGGCGCTCGACCCGATCTCGACCGCCAAGATCGAGGAGCTGGTCGACGAGCTGAAGCGCGAATTCACCATCGTCATCGTGACGCACAACATGCAGCAGGCGGCGCGCGTCTCGGATTTCACCGCCTACATGTACCTCGGCGAGCTGATCGAGTTCGACGTGACCGACACGATCTTCATCAAGCCGAAGATGAAGCAGACCGAGGACTACATCACCGGCCGCTTCGGCTAGTTCAGGCGGCGCGGGCGCGCAGGCGCTCGAGGTCGGGGATGCGGATGTCGCGCCCGTCGATGCCGATCAGCCCGGCCGCGGCGAGCTCGTGCAGGATGCGCGAGAAGTGCTCCTGGGTCAGGCTGAGGCGCGAAGCGATGACTCCTTTGGCCGCGGGCAGGGTGACCGCCGCGCCGTCACGCGGGCAAACTTCCACGTTTGTCAGGAGGTAGCCGACCACGCGCTCGGTGCCCGAGCGCAGGGTGACGCTCTCCAGGTCGCTCAGGAAGTGATCGAGCCGGCGGCTCAGGTCGGCGATGATGCGCCGCGCAAAAAAACCGGCGTGGTGCTCCAGCTCGGCGAACACCCGCGCCTTAGGGATGTGGACCAGTTTGCTGGGCGCGAGCGCCTCGGCGCTGGCACGATGCGGCCGCTCGAGAAACAGTCCGGAGCCGCCCAGGCTGTGCCCCGGTCCGACGAGCTCGACCACCTTCTCCGCGCCGCTTCGCGAATGCAGCGAGAGCTTCACCTGGCCGCAGACCACGACGTGCAGGCCGGTCCAGGGATCCCCGCGCCGGAAGATGAACGACCCGCGCGGCGCTTCGAGCTGAGCGGCGCCTTCGGCGAGACGTTCCAGCTCGTCTCTCGTTAGCCCCGCGAACAACGGCACCCTTCCCAGGAGCTCTTCGAGTGAGATGCACGGTTTGGCTGCCATTTGGGCTTAGCTCTTCGGCTATCGCAATGCAGCAATCATCGCTTCGCCCGCGGCGCGCGTTGTGATGTAGATCAAATCTGGTGCGTTGCGTGCGCGATACATCTCTTAGCCTTCGGTCCGAGTTTGAAACGACCCTTTGACACAAATCAAAGCGGTCTCCGATACTGTTACTTACATTCGGTTTGCACGCTTCCGTCGAATACGAA
>JBLMWT010000123.1:0-13034 GCA_050257375.1 Sphingomonadaceae bacterium | reverse complement strand
AATTCCAAGGTCATCGTGCGGCCGGACGCGTCGTGAACCTGTCCGCGCTCTTCGTGCGCCGGCCGGTGATGACCGTGCTGGTCATGGCTGGCATTTTGATTTTCGGGATCGCGGCGTACCGTCTGCTGCCGGTGAGCTCGCTGCCGAACGTGGATTTCCCCACGATACAGGTAAGCGCCGAGTTGCCGGGAGCAAGTCCCGAGACAATGGCCTCGGCGGTCGCGACCCCGCTCGAAAAGCAGTTCTCCACGATCGCCGGAATCGACTCGATGACTTCGGTGAGCGGTCAGGGCATCACGCAGATCACCATCCAGTTCGCGCTCGATCGCGACATCGACGCGGCCGCCCAGGACGTGAGCGCGGCGATCGCCACTGCGGCCAAACAGCTGCCTCCGACCATGACCACACCGCCGTCTTTCCGCAAGGTCAATCCGGGCGATTTCGCCATTTTCTACCTGGCGCTCACCTCGGACACGCTGCCGCTGTCGACCGTGGACGACTACGCCGAAACCTTTCTCGCCCAGCGGATCTCGACGATCAGCGGAGTCGCCCAGGTGCAGGTATTCGGGCAACAGAAGTACGCGGTGCGCGTCCAGGTCGATCCGAACGCGCTTGCTTCGCGCGGCGTCGGCATAGACGAAGTTCAGCAGGCGATCGCCAATGCGAACGTCAACCTGCCGACCGGAACTCTGTACGGGCAGCAGCGCCTGTTTGCCGTGCAGGCGAGCGGCCAGCTCTATGACGCGGCAGCCTATCGTCCTGTCATCGTCACCTACCGAAACGGCGCCCCGATCAGGCTCAACCAGCTCGGGCGCGTGATCGATGGCGTGCAGAGCGACAAGGTGGCCGCCTGGTTCAACAACAAGCGCGGCATCGTACTCGCGATCTTCCGGCAGCCGGGCACCAATACGATCGAGGTCGTCGATTCGATTCGCAAGCTGCTTCCGACCTTTCGCGCCGAGGTGCCGGCGGGCATCGGCATGCAGGTGCTGTTCGACCGCTCCGTGACGATCCGCCAGTCGGTCGAGGAGGTGCAGTTCACGCTGCTGCTGGCGCTCGCGCTCGTGGTCATGGTGATCTTCTTGTTCCTGCGCAATCTCTCCGCCACCTTGATACCGAGCGTCGCGCTTCCAATGTCGATCGTCGGCACTTTCGCGGTGATGTACGCGCTCGGCTATAGCCTGGACAACATCTCGCTGATGGCCCTCACGCTGTGCGTAGGATTCGTCGTCGATGACGCAATCGTGATGCTGGAGAACATCACGCGCCACATGGAAGCGGGCAAGAGCCGCATGCAGGCGACGCTCGACGCTTCGAAGGAAATCGCGTTCACGATTCTGTCGATGACCCTGTCGCTCGCCGCCGTATTCCTTCCGGTGCTTTTCATGGGCGGCATTCTCGGCAGGCTGCTGCACGAGTTCGCGGTGACCATCATCGCTGCCGTGCTGATCTCCGGATTCGTGTCTCTTACTCTCACTCCGATGATGTGCGCCCGGATCCTGCGTCCCGAACACGACAGGGCGCACGGCAGGCTCTATCTGGCGTTCGAGCGTGGATTCGACGCCGTGCGCGACGTGTACCGCGAGACCCTTTCGTGGTCGCTGCGCCACGCGCGCTTCATCATGCTCCTGTTCGTCGCGATTACCGTCGCGACGGGGTTCATGTTCAAGCACATGCCCAAGGGGTTTCTCCCCGCCGAGGATACCGGGCAAATATTCTGCTTCACCGAGGCGCCGCAGGACATCTCCTTCGATGCGATGGCGAAGCTGCAACAGCAGGTCGCCGGCATCATCCGCGAAAATCCGAACGTCGAGGGGGTCATGTCGTTCATCGGTGCGGCGGGGCTCAATTCGTCCCTGAACCTCGGGCGCATATTCATCACGCTCAAGCCGCACTCCGAGCGCGTGTCGGCGGACGAGGTCATCCGGCAGCTGCGCCCCAAGCTCGCGAACCTCGTTGGTATCAAGGCCTATCTGCAGAACATCCCGACCATCCGCATCGGCCTGCTCACGAAGAGCCCTTACCAGTTCGTGCTGCGCAGTACGAGCACCGAGGAGCTCTAT
Source organism: Sphingomonadaceae bacterium (assembly GCA_050257375.1). GTDB lineage: Bacteria > Pseudomonadota > Gammaproteobacteria > Burkholderiales > SG8-39 > DAHVFK01. The sequence continues at coordinate 10,971 of JBLMWT010000123.1, read as the reverse complement.
CACTGGGTCCCGATCATCGAATCGAAGCTGAAGACCCTGCCCAGTCTGGTCGACGTGACGAGCGACCTGCAGATACGCCAGCCCCAGGTATTGATCGAGTTCGACCGGGAGAAAGCTGCGGCGCTCGGTGTCACGGTTCAGCAAATCGAGTCCGCGCTCGGCACGGCTTATGGATCGCAGCAGGTATCGACGATTTACACGGCTACGAACCAGTATTGGGTGATTCTCGAGGTCGAGCCGCGATTTCAAGCCGATCCGTCGGCGCTGCCGCTTCTCTATATCCGCTCGAAGTCGGGCGCTCTGGTCCCCTTGACCGCCGTCACCAGCCTGTCCTACGGAGTCGGTCCGCTGTCCGTGAGCCACCTCGGCCAACTGCCTTCGGTCACCATCTCCTTCGATCTCGCGCCGGGAGTTTCGCTGTCCCAGGCCATCGAGCGGGTGCGGGCGATCACGGCCGACTTGCAGGTACCGCCCACGCTGAGCGGCAGCTTTTCAGGTACCGCGCAGGCGTTCGAGGCATCCCTGCAGGGGATGGGCTTGCTGCTTCTTCTGTCGATCGTGGTGATCTACCTCGTGCTCGGCATCCTGTACGAAAGCTACATCCATCCGCTTACGATCCTCTCGGGCCTGCCTACAGCCGGTCTCGGAGCGTTGGTCACCCTGTGGGCGTTCGGCATCGATTTGAATATGTATGCCTTCGTCGGCATCATCATGCTGGTGGGTATCGTCAAGAAGAACGCGATCATGATGATCGATTTCGCAATCGAGGCGCAGCGCCAGCACGGCAAGTCTCCCCAGGAGTCGATCTTCGAGGCCTGCATCGTCCGCTTCCGCCCGATCATGATGACCACGATGGCTGCCCTGATGGGCAGCCTTCCGATCGCCCTTTCGCTCGGCATAGGCGGCGAAGCCCGCCGGCCCCTCGGCCTCGCGGTGGTGGGCGGCCTGGTGTTTTCCCAGATTCTCACGCTCTACATTACGCCGGTCATCTACCTGTACTTCGAGCGACTGCAGGGATGGCTCTACACGCGCGGCGGCGCCGCCACCGCCGGGGCTGCCGCGCCGGCCGCAGCGCTCGCCCCAAGACAACCGGAGTAGCAAGATGGCCGCGCAGGAAACCCGCAACATGGCGCTGTTCTGCGACTTCGAGAACATCGCGCTCGGCGTACGCGATGCCAAGTACGCACAGTTCGACATCAGCCGCGTGCTCGAGCGCCTGTTGCTCAAGGGCAGCATCGTCGTCAAGAAGGCGTACTGCGACTGGGAGCGCTACAAGGAATTCAAGTCGGCGATGCACGGGGCCTCGTTCGAGCTGATCGAGATTCCTCACGTGCGCCAGTCGGGGAAGAACTCGGCCGACATCCGCATGGTCGTCGACGCACTCGACTTGTGCTACACCAAGTCCCACGTCGACACGTTCGTGATCATCAGCGGTGATTCGGACTTTTCGCCGCTCGTTTCCAAGCTGCGCGAAAACGCCAAGGTGGTGATCGGCGTCGGAGTGAAGAATTCGACCTCCGATCTGCTGATCGCCAATTGCGACGAATTCATTTACTACGACGACCTCGTACGCGAGGAAGAGGCAAAGCGGCGCGCGGCGCGCAAGAGGAAAGAGGCACGGCCCGCGGCCAACGTCAAAGAACCTGCGGAGGGCGACGAAAAACAGCAGGAGGCGATGGAACTGCTGCTCGAAACGGTCGATGCGCTGATCGCCGAGCGCGGCGAGAGCGAGAAGATCTGGGGCTCGATGGTCAAGCAGACGCTCAAGCGCAGAAAACCCGGCTTCAACGAGTCCTACTATGGCTTTCGCGCCTTCTCCGACCTGCTCGAGGAGGCCGAGAAGCGCAAGCTCGTCGCGCTCGAGCGCGACGAGAAATCCGGCGGCTACGTGATCCGGCGCCCCTGATCCAGGGTCGCGCCGCGCGCGCGGCGAGACTGCCAGGCGTTGACCAGGCGATAGGCGAGCAAGAGCGCGAAGAGCGAGGCGTAGAGCTTGGGCTCGCCGGTATTGTTCTTGGCCAGCTTGAACCACCAGAAGTGAAATACGGCCACTACAGCGACCAGGTAAACCAGCCTGTGCAGGGCCTGCCAGCGCTTCGCGCCCAGGCGCTTGACCATCCGGTTGGTCGAGGTCGCCGCCAGCGGAATCATCAGCGTGAGCGCCGTCATGCCCGCGAGCACGAATGGATGCTTCACCACGTCCTTCGCCACCGCGTCCAGGCTGAAATTGTTGGTGAGCCACAGATAGCAGGTGAAATGTAGCGTTGCGTAGCTGAAGGCGTACAGCCCCAGCATGCGTCGGAAACGTGCGAGCTCGGCCCATCCCGTCAGGCGGCGTAGCGGCGTGATCGCGAGCGTGAACAGCAGGAAGCGCAATGTCCAGAGCCCGGTGGTCCAGATTAGCGTCTGCTCCGGGTTGGGTCCGAGCTGCACCGCGAACGCGCGCCACACCAGCGACGCTAACGGCATCAGGCACAGCACGAACAGCGCCGGCTTGAACCAGCGCGACTGCAATATCGCGCGCCGCAGGCGGAGCGTGCCGCTCGCCGCAGCCGCGCGCTGGCTCGATGATGCAATTGCGCTCGTCGCGGCCTGACGCACGGTCGCTGGTCCTCGCGGCACGCGCTCAGAACTCTTTCGTGAGATCCATGCCCGCGTACAGCTGAGCCACCTGCTCGCCGTACCCATTGAACATCTGCGTCGGTATGCGCGGCGCGAACAACCCGCCGAAGGATCCGCCCTCTCCGATACGCCGCTCCGTCGCCTGGCTCCAGTTCTGCGGGCTGACGTTGGGGTTGACGTTCGAGTAGAACCCGTACCAGTCGGGCACGGCGCGCATCCACGAAGTGACGGGCTGCCGCTCGACTAGGCGAATACGCACGATCGACTTCGCTCCCTTGAAGCCGTATTTCCAGGGAATGACCATGCGCAGCGGCGCGCCGCTTTGGTTCGGCAGCACCTCTCCGTACAGACCGAATGTCAGCAGCGTGAGCGGATGCATCGCCTCGTCCATGCGCAATCCTTCGCGATAGGGCCACGCCAGCACTGGGTCGTTCTGCCCCGGCATCTGCGCGGGATCGAGAAGGGTCACGAACTCCACGTACTTTGCCTTGCTCGTGGGCTGCACCGCATTCAAGAGATTCGATAGCGGATACCCGATCCACGGAATCACCATCGACCAGGCTTCCACGCAGCGGTGACGATAGATGCGCTCTTCCATCGGCGCGAGCTTCAGCAGGTCCTCGATACCGAAGCTACGCGGCTTCTGCGCCTCGCCTTCGACCACGACCGTCCAGGGCCGCGTGCGCAAACTGCCCGCGTACTCGGCGGGGTCGCTCTTGCTCGTTCCGAACTCGTAGAAGTTGTTATAGCTGATGACGTCCTTATACGGTGTCGGCTTTTCGACGGTACCGAACGGGCCTGGCCGGGCGGGCAGCTTCTGCGCCGTGCTGCCCTGTGCCTCCACAGGCAGCAGCGGCGCGAGCAGACCGAGCGCAACGGCCTGTCTGAGAAAGTCTCGGCGACGGCGGTACACCGATCGCAGCGTGATTTCTGAAGGGCCAATACCAGATGGCTTGCGGATCAGCATAGGCAGTCTCCTTTCCGCGTTGAGTCGCGCGGAAGCGTCGCGAGCTTACAGCCAATCATACGCGCGACGTCTTAAGGGGTACGTCAGGGATTGAGCTGCTTGTAGACCAGGTCCGCGACGTTCAGCAGTTCGGCGCGATTCAGGTCGGACGTCGACAGCGCGTAGCCGAAGTTGCGATCGATCCAGTAGAACACGCGCACGCTGCCCTCGCGCGCGAAGCGAAACGCCGTGTCGTGGTGGCCCTTTGCCTCGGTGCGCACGTACAGCGTCACACGCTGCCCCTTCGCGCCCTGATACATGAACTGCGCCACGGGCGCGGGATTGACGCCGCTCGCGGGATCGCCGTCCCCGGGTAGGAGCCTCCCGCCCACGAGGGTCAAACCGGCCCGGTCGAGTGCCGGCACGTGCAACGGCGCGCCGAGCCGCTTCGAGAGCCAAGCGACGAGATGCGCTTCCTGATCGGCGCCGACCTCCACGGGGTGGCGGACTTCGGGCGAATACGTTACGTGCGCGATGGCCGCGCTCCGCGCCATCGCCAGCCCCTCGCCCTGTGCCAATCGCGCCGGCGCGTGCAAGGCGCGCAGTTCCCAGCCAGTCAGAAGCCCGAGCGCTGCGCCGAGCGCGACCCAGCCTGCCACCCGCGCAAAGGCGCGCAAGCGTAACCCTCCGCGGGCGGCCGCGCGCAGCCGCGCGGGCACGGGCTCGCCGAGCACCGGATCGTACACGGCGCGCAGCATCTGATTCTGCGCGCGATAGTCCGCGATACGGTCGGCCTCGTCGGGTCGCGCAGCGAGCCATGCCTCGACTGCCGCGCGGCGCGCGTCGGGCAGCCGACCGTCGGCGTAGGCCTGCAGATCGGGTTCAGTGACCGGTTGTTCCGACGTCATTGCCTCGACTCACTTGACCAGCTTCAGCTTTGCGGTTGCCGGCAGGCCGAGCATCATCGCGCGCAGCTTCTCACGTGCGCGCGACAGCCGCGACATGACCGTACCGATCGGAATGCCCAGAACGCGCGCGACCTCATCGTAGCTCATATCCTCCAGCGCCACGAGGAGAAGAACCTCCCTCTGTTCGTCCGGCAGGCGCACGATGGCCCGATCCAAGTCGCGCAGCACGAGCGCGTCGCCCTGGGCGCCGCGCTGCGCCATCTCCGGCGTCTCGTCGTCGAGCGGATCGGCGACGCGCGCAGAACGCACGCGATTGACGTGCACGTTGTGCATCACCGTAAAGAGCCACGCGCGCAGGTCCGTGCCGTCACGGTACAAATGAAACTTCACCCACGCGCGCTCGAGCGTGTCCTGCACCAGGTCGTCGGCCGCCGCGCGGTCGCCCGCCAAGGCGCGCGCGTAGCGGCGCAGGCGCGGGATCAGCTCGACGATTGCGCGCCGTTCCGCCACGCGGACATTAATCCGTGCACGCGCCTAGTACGCCCGCGACATCCATGCCGACGTCCGCGCGACGTGCCAGATGCCGCGGAACCCGTCCCCCGTCTTGTCGCCCGGTTTCTGGTCCTTGATCCAGCGGTAGAGCGGCTTGCCCTTGTACGCCCATTGCAGGCTGCCATCCTGGCGCGTAACGATCGCCCAATCGCCGCCCGCGGAGTCGCCGGCGCTGGCCGGAAGTGGCGGCCAGTTCTGCGCGCAGGGGCCATTGCACATGCTCTTGCCGCCGCCTGCGGGGTCGTTGTCGAAGGTGTAGAGGGTCATTCCGGCTTTGTCGGTGAGTACGCCGTCGGTGACGCGCACGCCGGCTGGATCGGCCATGCTCGCACAGCCCGCCGCGATCGCGATCAGCGCCGCAGCAATCGTAACTCCATAACGCCTGCTCATCGGACTCTCCCTGGGTTGATGCAACTTACCCGTAAACAAGCGGGCGGGGCGTTTTATTCCGCCCCGCTCAGAGCGGCGCTTGCATACCCCAGGACGCGACCAGAGTCTCTGCCGCGTTCAAAAGCTCTTCGCTGCGGCTCGGATGATTGAAGGGGGTTCGCGCGACGCGTTCGAGCAGCGGCACGTGCGCGCTTCCCCGGTCGGCGAGGTGGATGAGCTCTCCCGCCTGCGCGCCGACGATCTCGCAGCCCAGCAGAGAGCCGCCGTCTCGGGCGACGAGCAGACGCACGTAGCCGTCGGCCGCATCCTCCCCGAGCGCCGCCGGATTGACGGCAAACGCCGAGAATCCGACCGCGTACTCCGTGTCGGCGTCGTCCAGCTCGTCCTCGCTCGCACCCGCGCGCGCGAGCTCGAGCGCGGAGTAGATCACCTCCGGTACCCAGGCGCGATCGCTGCGTCGCGATCCCGCGTGGACGATGTTCGCTACGGCGACGGTGGCTTCCGCGAGCGCGTGGTTCGCCGTCATCGCGCGATTTGCGCAGTCGCCGATCGCGAAAATGTGGCTCGCCGAAGTGCGCTGCTCGTCGTCGACGACGACGAATCCGTCGGAGGTCGTATGCACACCCGCGAGCTCGAGCCCGAGCGCGTCGGTGTTGGGGCGCCGCCCCGTGCCCGCCAGCGCCCAGTCGACGCGCTCGCGCGCGCCCCCAGGCAGCTCCAGCACCAGGGCCTCTCCGTGCCGGTGCGCGCGCTCCGGACGGCTTTCCGTGCGCGCACGCATGCCCTGCGCAGCGAGCGCGTCGCGCAGCCGCTTGCGCGCGGTTGCGCTGAAGCGCGCGTGTGACAACGGCTCGTGGCCCGTCAGCCATAGCACTTCGAAGCCCAGGCGCGGCAAGATGAAGGCCATCTCCGTGCCGACCGTGCCGCCGCCAAGCAGCGCGATGCGCCGTCCCGCGGGCAGCGGTGATTCGAACAGTTCGTCAGTCGTCAGCACGCGCGGCACGCCGCGCAACGTCTCGGGGACCTGCGGACGCGATCCCGTCGCGATCACGAAGTTCCGCGCCGCGACGAGCTCGTCGCCGAGCGCTACGCGCCCAGGATCCACGAACCGCGCAGCGCCTGCGTAGCGCTTCACGCCGATGCGGGCGAGGTAGTCGAGGTAGCTCGCGCGCACGGTTTCGACCACGACGCGCTGGTGTCGCCACGCCGCCTCCGGATCCGGCCGCAGCGTCCCGCGCAAGCCGCGCGCCGCATATCCCTCGCTGGCGCGTGCGACGCACGCGGTGTAATACCAGTCCCTCTTCGGCACGCAGCCGCGGTTCAGGCAGGCGCCGCCCCAGGCTCCCTTTTCGGCGATTGCGACCGATAGCCCACGCTGCGCGGCCAGAACAGCAGCTCGGTAGCCGCCCGGGCCCGACCCGATGACCAGCAGATCGAACATGGGCTGCGAAGTCCGAGGCCCCGCCCGCCCGGCGAGCGCCGGGCGCGGCTAGCGTAAGCCCGCGACGTACTGCGCGAGACCCTTGATCTCGTCGTCGGTGAGGCGCGCTGCGACGCCGCGCATCATCCCGTTGGGATCGTTGGCGCGCGTTCCCGCTCGGAACGCCTTCAGCTGAACCTCCACATAGTCGGCGAATTGGCCGGCGATGCGGGGATACTGTATGGGATTGCCGGCGCCGGTCGGGCCGTGACAGCCGGCGCAACCCGGCACGCCGCTCTGCAGATTGCCGCCGCGGTAGAGCTTCTGCCCGAGCGCCGCCAGATCCTTGTCGTGCGCCCAGTCGGGGCGCAGGGTCTGGCCTGCGAAATAAGCCGCCACGTCGTGCATGTCACCATCCGAAAGATTGGCGACCATGCCGTTCATGATTGCGTTCTCGCGAAGCGGCTTCTTGCCGTCCTGAGACTTGAAATTGCTCAATTGCTTGTACAGATACTCCGGGAACTGTCCGGCGAGCTTCGGATTTGCGGGCGCGACGCTGTTGCCGTCGGGCCCGTGGCACGCCGCGCACACCGTCGTGGCGATCTGCTGGCCCTTGGCGAGATCGACCTTCGCGCCGTCCTGGGCGAACGCCGCGCCCGCCGACAGCAGGGCCAGGCCAACGCTCGCCGCGAGTACTCGAATCATTCGGCTACTCCCTCGGTTCCCGGTCAAAGCGGGCAATTTTATTACAATCCAGGCCTCAGTCGCCTGAATATGAGCGCGTTTTCACAGGCCTCGTTCTCCGTCTCCGCCGGTACGCTGGAGCAAGTCCCGCCGGATGGGCCACCCGAGGTCGTCTTCGCCGGCCGCTCCAACGTGGGCAAGTCGAGTGCCATCAACGCGCTTGCAGGGCGTCGGCGGCTGGCGTTTGTCAGCAAGACTCCAGGGCGCACGCAGACGATCAATTTCTACGACTTGGGCGCGACCGGAAGGCTGGTCGACCTGCCAGGCTACGGCTATGCGCGGGTGCCCGATGCTGTGCGAACGCAGTGGGACGCGCTGGTCGGCGGCTACCTGAGGACGCGCGCATCGCTCGCAGCCGCGGTCCTGATCATGGACGTGCGCCACCCGTTCACGCCCCAGGATCTTGCCGTCCTGAAATGGCTCGAGCCGCTCGGCATCAAGCTCCTGGTGCTGCTGTCCAAATGCGACAAGCTCTCGCGCGCCCAGCGCCGGACCGCACTCGCCGACGGGCGCCGCCGGCTCGCGGCCTGCGCGCCCGGCGCGGAGTTGCGCCTGCTTTCCAGTCTCTCGCGAGAGGGAGTCGCGGAGGTGCGCGCGCTGCTCGACGCCTGGCTGCGCGAGGCAGCCACGGCGCGCGAAAATAAAAAAGCCCCCGGTAAAGGGGATGTAAACCGGGGGCTAAAACGCCTTAATCAGAATTAAGGCACCCGCTCAGGGAGGAGAAGCGGGAGACGATTGGCATCGTCTAAACGTAAGATAATGACCGTTTAGAAAAGTTCCCGGACAAAATTTCCCTTCCGAATCAAAGACCGAGCCTATTGTCCGCAATTCGGCCCCGGACAATCTCCGAAGGAGCATCACCCATGAATATCTACGGCGGCTTTCCCGCGGTACGCATGCGGCGCATGCGCCGCGACGAGTTCTCGCGTCGCCTGATGCGCGAGCACGTCCTGACGCCGAACGATCTGATTTATCCCGTCTTTGTGCTGGAGGGTACCCGGCACAGCGAACCGGTCGCCTCCATGCCGGGCGTCGAGCGCATGACCATTGACCGGCTGCTGCCGGTCGCAGAGACCTGCCTGAAGCTGCGGGTTCCGGCGCTCGCGCTCTTCCCGGTCATCGATGCGCGGCTCAAGACCCCCGACGGGCGCGAAGCCTTCAACCCGAAAGGCCTGGTGCCGCGTGCAGTGGCCCAGTTGAAGAAGCGCTTCCCCGAGCTCGGCATCATGACCGACGTGGCGCTCGACCCGTACACGTCGCATGGCCAGGACGGGGTCGTCGACAAGTCGGGCTATATCATCAACGACGTCACGCTCGAAGTGCTCGTCAAGCAGGCCCTTGCGCAGGCGGCAGCGGGCGTCGACATCGTTGCACCCTCGGACATGATGGACGGCCGCATCGGTCGCATCCGCTCGGCGCTCGAGCAGCGTGGCCACATTCACACCAAGATCATGGCGTATTCCGCCAAGTACGCGTCCGGCTTCTACGGGCCGTTTCGCGACGCCGTCGGTTCGGCCAAGAACCTCGGCAAAGGCGACAAGAAGACCTACCAGATGGACCCGGCGAACTCGGACGAGGCGCTCTGGGAGGTCGGACTCGATCTCGCCGAAGGCGCCGACATGGTGATGGTCAAGCCGGGAATGCCCTATCTGGACATCCTCAGGCGCGTCAAGGATGAGTTCAAGGCGCCGACGTTCGTCTACCAAGTGAGCGGCGAGTACGCCATGCTGCGCGCCGCGATCGCGAACGGCTGGCTGCCCGAGTCGTGCATCATGGAGGCGCTGCTCGCGTTCAAACGCGCCGGCGCCGACGGCATACTGACCTACTTCGCGCTCGACGCCGCGCGAGCGCTGAAGGGCTAACCGAACACCAGCGCCACGCCGTGAGCATCGCCGGCACCGACGGCGAACGACCCGTCGGGCAGCGCGATCGGCTTCGCGCCGCTGCGTCGCAGGACCGCAGCGGCCGCAGCCCGATCCGCCACGCGCAGGAACAGTGCCGCCACCATGGGCCGCGCACGCACGGGGAGCTCGACGCCGGGCAGCCTGCGCCCGAGCCTGCCGCGCGTGCAGAGCGCGATCGGCGCGCTGCCGGTCGAGACGAGCAGGCCTTCGTCGATCTGCTCAGTTGCGGTATCGAACAGCCGCGCGTAGTCCCGCGCCGCCGCGACCGCGTCCTCGGCAACGACCGCCACCGCCGCCAGTCCGGTGATGCCGAGCGAATGAGTCCGGTATTCCGGACGCCACACCAGCTCGCGCGTGTAGTGCTGGCAGAGGAAGGTGCGACAGCCGGGGGTCAATGCCGGCGGGAGCTGAACGATGCGGAACGCCGCGTCTTGCTGGCCGTCGGACAAGCGTACCGGGCGGGAAAAATCGAGCGGCGCATCGGCGGCGATGCCGGCTGCGCCAAGCTCGGCGTAGGCCGCGTCGGCGTTATCGGTCGCGAGCGCCAGCGCAGCGAGCCCTTCGCCTTTCGCGAGGAAGTCGGCGTAGTAAGCGAGTGCCGGATTCCGCCGAGGCAGCGCAAGGAGCTCGATGTAGTCCGAGCCGAACATGATGCAGTGGTTCGCCGAGCCAAGCGTATGGAAGCCGCGCGGCGTCAGGGTGAAGCCGAGACGCTCGAACGTGCGCTCGGCGCGGTCGAGGTCGCGCACCGCGATGACCACGTGATCGACGCCGCGGATCGCGCGCCGCATGTCAGGGCGCGGCCGCCACGTCCAACGTCTTGAGGAACCGCTCGGCGTCCTGGTAGCCGATCACGCGCAGCCCCCGGATCTCGCGCCCCTGGGCGTCGAAGAAAATGATCCCGGGCGGGCCGAACAGCGAAAAGCGCTTGAGCAAGAGCTTGTGCGCCTCGGAGTTCGCCGTGACGTCGGCGCGCAGCAGCAGCATGCCATCCATGCGCCCCCGAACGCGCGGATCGCTGAAAGTGAAGTTCTCCATCTCCTTGCACGACACGCACCAGTCCGCGTAGAAGTCCAGCATCGCGGGTCGACCGGGGGCGCGTAGCGCCGTGTCCAGATCGCCAGGGGAGCCAACCGATTGCCATTTGAGCGGCGCTACGGCCGGCACGCCTCCCGACGCGATCCCGGCGAGCGGGCGCAGCGGGTTGCGGTTGCCGGCGAGCACGCCGACGAGCAGCGCGAGCCCCGCCACCAGCGAAAGCACGCCCACGCCCTTCCACAGCCGCGCATAGCCCGACGCATCCGCGGGCAGCGGGTCGATCGCGCGCAGGAACATCGCCGATCCGACGAGCAGTGCTGCCCACAGCAGCATCTGTACCGCGGGAGGGATCACCGGCGAGACGATCCACACCGCGACCGCGAGCAGCAGCACGCCGAAGAATTTCTTGACGCCGTTCATCCAGGCGCCCGCCTTGGGCAGGAGCGC
>JBLMWT010000122.1:0-9949 GCA_050257375.1 Sphingomonadaceae bacterium | reverse complement strand
GTGCCGTGCGGATGCCCCGCGGGGTAGTGCTCGAAGCGGTGCGCGGCGTCGAAGCCGAAGCGGTAGGCGATCTCCATCATCTCCTCAGCGGATTCCCAGGACCTTGTGCGTCTGCAGGCTCAGGCGCCAGCCGGGGCGCGTGAGGCAATAGGCGACCGCGGCGGCGGTATTCTCCGCCCGCGCCGGCCCGTCCATCGGCTGCAGGAAGAAGTGCGCGAAGTCGAGATGCGCGTAGCGCTCCGGCTCGGCGCCCGGCTGCGGGAAGACCAGCTTCAGCTCGTCGCCGTGCGCGAGCGCGAGCGGCGCGCCCGCTTTCGGGCTCACGCACAGCCAGTCGATACCCGCCGGCGCGCGTAGGGTGCCGTTGGTCTCCAGCGCGATGCGGAAGCCGCGCGCGTGCAGCGCCGCGACGAGCGCATCGTCGAGTTGCAGCAAAGGTTCGCCGCCGGTGCACACGACGAATCGGCCCCCGCCCGCGGACGCGGGCCATGCGTCCTCGATCGCCCGCGCAAGGGCCTGCGCGTCCGCGAAGCGCCCGCCACCGGGCCCGTCGGTGCCAACGAAATCGGTATCGCAGAAGCGGCAGACCGCGCTTGCGCGGTCGCCCTCGCGCCCCGACCACAGGTTGCAGCCGGCGAAGCGGCAGAACACCGCCGGCGTGCCGGCGTTGGCGCCTTCGCCCTGCAACGTGTAGAAGATCTCCTTGACGCTGTACACTCGCAACCCCGCGGGGAGCGTGATTATCCTTTAATCGCGGCTCCGACCGATACCGAATCCGGAATTCAATGGCCCAATACGTCTACACCATGCGCCGGGTGAGCAAGACCGTGCCCCCGAAGCGCACGATCATCAAGAACATTTCGCTGAATTTCTTCCCTGGGGCAAAGATCGGCGTGCTCGGCCTGAACGGCTCGGGCAAGTCGACGCTCCTGCGCATCATGGCGGGCGAGGACAAGGACTTCGACGGCGAGGCGATCCCGATGCCCAACCTGCGCGTCGGCTTCCTGCCGCAGGAGCCGCGACTCGATCCGGCGAAGAACGTGCGCGGCAACGTCGAGGAGGGTCTCGGGGCGACGCTCGCGGCGATGAAGCGCCTGCAGGAGGTCTACGCCGCCTACTCCGAGCCAGACGCCGACTTCGAGAAGCTCGCCGAGGAGCAGGCGCGCCTCGAGGCCGAGGTGAACGCCGGCGGCGCCGACGTCGAGCGCAAGCTGGAGGTCGCGGCCGACGCGCTGCGCCTGCCGCCCTGGGACGCGGACGTCACCAAGATCTCGGGCGGCGAGCGCCGCCGCGTGGCGCTGTGCCGGCTGCTGCTGTCCGAGCCCGACATGTTGCTGCTCGACGAGCCGACCAATCACCTGGACGCGCTTTCGGTGCGCTGGCTCGAGCAGTACCTGGAGCGCTTTCCGGGCACCGTGGTCGCGGTGACGCACGACCGGTATTTTCTCGACAACGTCGCCGGCTGGATTCTCGAGCTCGACCGCGGCTTCGGCATTCCCTGGGAGGGCAACTACTCGTCGTGGCTGGAGCAGAAGGAGCGGCGGCTGGAGCTCGAGGAAAAGCAGGAAGCCGCGCGCATCAAGGCGATGCAGGAAGAGCTGGAATGGGTGCGCGCCAATCCCAAGGGGCGCCGCGCCAAGTCGAAGGCGCGCCTGGCGCGCTTCGAGGAGCTCGCGTCGCAGGAGTTCCAGAAGAGGAACGAGACGAACGAGATCTACATCCCGCCCGGCCCGTCGCTCGGCAGCCAGGTGGTCGAGGCCGAGGGGCTGAAGAAGTCCTTCGGCGAAAAGCTCCTCTTCGAGAACCTGTCGTTTCGCCTGCCGCCGGGCGGCATCGTCGGCGTGATCGGCCCGAACGGCGCCGGCAAGACGACGCTGTTCCGCATGCTGGTGGGTCAGGAGAAGCCGGACGCCGGCACGCTCAAGATCGGCGAGTCGGTGAAGTTCGCCTACGTCGACCAGAGCCGCGACAGCCTGGACGCGACCAAGACCGTGTGGGAGGAGATCTCCGGCGGCGCCGACAACATCCAGGTCGGCAATTACTCGACGCCGAGCCGCGGCTACGTCGCGCGCTTCAACTTCCGCGGCTCGGACCAGCAAAAGCGCGTGGGCGAGCTCTCGGGCGGCGAGCGTAACCGCGTGCACCTCGCCAAGCTGTTGACGAGCGGCGGCAACGTGCTCCTGCTCGACGAGCCGACCAACGACCTCGACGTCGAGACGCTGCGCGCGCTCGAGCAGGCGCTGCTCGATTTTCCGGGCTGTGCCGTCGTCATCTCGCACGACCGCTGGTTCCTCGACCGTGTGGCGACGCACATCCTCGCCTTCGAGGGCGACAGCAAGGCGGTGTGGTTCGAGGGCAACTTCGCCGACTACATCGAGGACTGGCGCAAGCGCGTCGGCGAGGACGCCGACAATCCGCACCGCATCCGCTACAAGGCGCTCGTCGCCTAGTTCAGCGGACCACGACTGTCGTGCCGACGCGCACCCAGCGCTCGAGCTCGAAGGCCTGCTGGTTCGTGAGCGCGACGCAGCCCGTGGTCCAGTTGACGTCGCGCTGAATTGCGGGAGAGCCGTCGCCCGTTCCGTGGATGCCAAGCTCGCCGCCGAGAGCGGTGTCCTGCGGAGGGAGGCGCCCGCGGCGGAAGGCGTCGAGGATCGCCTGGAGGGTCGCTCGCGTGATGCGGCCGTCGCGGTACGCGCGCGCCGCGGCAGCGGGCGTGGGATAGTCGAACTCGAAGAAGATGCCGAAGCGGCTGCGCGGGTCGATGCGCGCGACTCGGAACGTTCCGAGCGGCGTCGTCTGGTCGCTCCGATAGTGCACGTCGGCCGCGCCGCCGCGGCCGATCGCGATGTCTGCGTAACGTGCGATCATGCCGTCGTGCGCGTCGAAGATCGTGAGAGTGAAAGCTTGCGTATCGATCAGGACCCACGCGGCGCCGTCCGCCTGCGGAGCCGCGCGCGCGACACCGAGTGCGAGCAGCAGGGCCAGGCCCGCAAGACGCAAAAGGGCGTGAAGGCGCTCGCGCTGCTGCTCGGCTTCGTTGCACAGGCGGCGTGGGGCGCGAGCTATCCGCTGCCCGCCGACGGCGGCAACATGGTGGGCGCGATTCGCGTCATCCGGCTGGACGACGCGCGCAACACGCTGCTCGACATCGCGCGCCACTACGACCTCGGGTACAACGAGATCGTCGCCGCGAACCCGGGCGTCTCGGTATGGCTGCCGGGAGCGGGCACCCGCATCGTGGTGCCGACCGAGTTCATCCTCCCGCCCAAGCCGTGGAACGGAATCGTCATCAACATTCCCCGCCGCCGACTGTACTACTTTCCCGCGCCGCAACGAGGCGAGCCGCGCAGCGTGATCACCTTTCCGATCGGCATCTCGCGGCCCGGCTGGTCGACTCCGCTCGGACGCACGCGCATCATCGCGAAGTTCAAGGATCCGTCCTGGATCGTGCCCAAGAACATCCAGGAAGAGCACCGCCGCGAAGGCGAGCCGCGTTTCCCCAGCTACTTCCCGCCGGGGCCGGACAATCCGATGGGTATGCTCGCGATGGAGACCGGGTTCTCCGAGATCTTCATCCACGGCACCAACCGCCCGTGGGGCGTGGGCATGCGCGTGAGCCACGGCTGCCTGCATCTCTACCCCGAGGACGCCGCGTACCTCTTTGCGCGCCTGCGCGTCGGCACGCCGGTGCGCGTCATCGACGAGCCGTTCGAGGTCGGGCAGCGCGCCGGGCAGTTGTACCTGAGCGCGTCGCCGCCGATTCCCGAATACGCCGCCGCGGATGACTTTCTGACCCGGGCCGTGTCCGCGGTGGTGGACTTTCAGCGCGGCTCTGCTGTCAAGGCCGGCCCCGCCGACTGGGATCGGCTGATCCACGTCGCGCAGGCGAAGCAGATCATGCCGACCCCGATCAGCGTCGGAGCGCCCACGCAGTCCGCGCGCCTTGATCGCATCCAGGAAACGAGTTATCGCGTCGAGCCTTACGGCCTCGACGCGAACGACGCGCAGGTGCCGCAAGGGCGCTGACTCTTGCAGGGAGTCGACTCTGGCGATAGCCGGCTGCAATCGGGGCGAGTGAATTAAACGATTTCACAACCCGAGCCGATCGCGTTTCAATTCCGTCCAGCCAATTCCTACGACCCGAATCGGAGACAAACATGGACGTGAAGGTTGACAAGAGCGTGGGCAAGTGCCCGTACAGCCACATCGCCGGCGTCGGCCGGACCAACCGCGACTGGTGGCCGAAACAGTTGCGCCTCGAGCTGCTGCGCCAGCATTCCGCGAAGTCCGACCCCATGGGCAAGGGCTTCAATTACGCCAAGGAATTCAAGAGCCTCGACTACAAGGCGCTGAAGAAGGACCTGGTCAAGCTGATGACCGACTCGCAGGTCTGGTGGCCGGCGGACTTCGGCCACTACGGCCCATTCTTCATCCGCATGGCCTGGCACAGCGCCGGGACCTACCGCGTCACCGATGGCCGCGGCGGCGGCGGCCGCGGCCAGCAGCGCTTCGCGCCCTTGGACAGCTGGCCCGACAACGTCAATCTCGACAAGGCGCGGCGCCTGCTATGGCCGATCAAGCAGAAATACGGCAAGAAGATTTCCTGGGCCGACCTGATCATCCTCGCCGGCAACGTGGCGCTCGAATCGATGGGCTTCAGGACCTTCGGCTTCGGCGCCGGCCGCACCGACGTCTGGGAGCCGGACGAGGACGTCAACTGGGGCGAGGAGATCGCGTGGCTCGGCGCGGACAAGCGCTTCAGCGGCGATCGTGACCTGGGGCCGTTCGGCGCCACCCACATGGGCCTCATCTACGTCAATCCGGAAGGACCGAACGCGAGCGGCGACTACATGGCCGCCGCCAAGGACATTCGCGCCACGTTCGGCCGCATGGCGATGAACGACGAGGAGACCGTCGCCCTGATCGCCGGTGGCCACACGTTCGGCAAGTGCCACGGCGCGGCTCCCGAATCGCACAAGGGGCCGGATCCGGAAGGCGCGCCGCTGCAGGCGCAGGGCCTGGGCTGGACGAGCGACTACAAATCGGGGCGCGGCGCCGACACGATTTCGAGCGGCCTCGAAGTGACCTGGACCAGGACCCCGGCGCTCTGGAGCAACGGCTTCCTCGAGATTTTGTACAAGTACGAATGGGAGCTGACGAAGTCGCCTGCCGGGGCCAAGCAATGGGTGGCGAAGAACGCGCCGGCGGTCATTCCCGACGCGCACATCCCGGGCAAGTTCAACAAGCCGACGATGCTCACCACCGACCTGACGCTGCGCTTCGATCCGGAGTTCGGCAAGATCTCGCGCCGGTTCCTCGACGATCCGCAGGCCTTCGCCGATGCGTTCGCGCGCGCCTGGTTCAAGTTGACGCACCGCGACATGGGTCCGCGCGCCCGCTACCTGGGACCGGAAGTGCCGAAGGAAGAGCTGATCTGGCAGGATCCGATCCCCGCGATCGACCACAAGCTGATCGGCGAGAAGGACATTGCCGATCTGAAGAAGAAGATCCTCGCCTCGAAACTGTCGGTGTCGCAGCTCGTGTCGACTGCCTGGGCATCGGCCTCCACGTTCCGCGGCTCCGACAAGCGCGGCGGCGCAAACGGCGCGCGCATCCGGCTCGCTCCGCAGAAGGACTGGGAAGTGAACCAGCCGGCGATGCTCGCCAAGGTGCTGAAGGTCCTCGAGGGCATCCAGGCCGACTTCAACAAGAAAGCGAAGGGCGGCAAGAAGGTGTCCTTGGCCGACCTGATCGTGCTCGCGGGCTGCGCGGGCGTGGAAGCAGCCGCGAAGAAGGCCGGCGTCGCCGTGAAGGTGCCGTTCAAGCCCGGACGTACGGACGCGCGGCAGGATCAGACGGACGTCGAGTCTTTCGACGTGCTCGAGCCGCTCGCCGACGGGTTCCGCAACTATCTGGGCGGCAAGTTCCCGGTCGCCGCGGAGCAGTTGCTCATCGACCGCGCGCAGTTGCTGACGCTCACGGCGCCGGAGATGACGGTGCTCGTCGGCGGCCTGCGCATGCTGGGAACCAACGTCAACGGCGCGAAGCACGGGGTCTTCACCTCGAAGCCGGAGACGCTGTCCAACGACTTCTTCGTCAACCTGCTCGATATGCGAACGGAGTGGAAGCCGGTGTCGGACGCGCAGGACGTGTTCGAGGGCCGCGACCGCAAGACCGGCAAGGTCAAGTGGACGGGCACCCGCGTCGACCTGGTGTTCGGCTCGAACTCCCAGCTGCGGGCGATCGCCGAGGTCTACGCGAGCGCCGACGCGAAGGAGAAATTCGTGCGGGACTTCGTCGCGGCATGGACCAAGGTGATGAACGCCGATCGCTTCGATCTGGCCCGCTAACGCAGGGTCAGGCCGAGAGCGGCGCGGCGAAGCGCCTGGTACCCACCCCGATCTCCAGCCCGCGGCCCTTCCAGGGCAGAAGCGCGCGCACCGCGAGCAGTTCGGAGAGGTGCGCCGCCTCGTGGTGCTCAAACCACTCGTCGTACCGCCGATGATGCAAGACGAACGGCTCGATCCTCTGGTCAGGTCTCACGACAGCTCCCGCAGCGCGGCCAGGAAGCGGGCATTGTCGCGGCCGACGGGCGCGCACTTTTGACCAGGCTCAAAGGGGGCGTCCAAATGAGGAGTAAGAATCAGAGCCGGGCAAATATCAGAATGGAGGCTCGCATGCGCAGACTCTATTTCCTCGTTCCAGACGTGCAGATCGGAAAGAAAGTTGTGGACGAGCTCCTGCTTGCGCACATCGAGTGGAAACACATTCACGTCCTCGCCAAGCGCGGCACGCCGCTCGAAGACCTGCCCGAGGCGTCGTTCTGGCAGAAGAGCGACATCATTCCGGCAATGCTGCGCGGGGTACCGATGGGCGGCGCGACCGGCATCCTGTGCGGGCTGGTGGCGCTGGCGATTGAGCCGCACCTGGTGGTCGCGGGCGGCGCGGTGCTGCTGGGCGGTGCACTGGCCGGCGTCGGCGTAGGCACCTGGCTGGGAGGTATGGTGGGGCTGAACGTCGGCAACACGCGCCTCAAGGCGTTCGAGGCGGCAATCAACCACGGCGAGCTGCTGGTCATCGTCGACGTGCCGCGTATTCGCGTCGAGGAGATCACCGAGCGCGTCAAGAATGCGCATCCGGACGCCGAGCCGGAAGGGACCGAGCCGAGGGTGCCGGCATTTCCCTGATGGCTCGATAGCGATCGCAGCGGCGCGCGCGACGCCATCTCGATGCATCACTTCCTGCCGCGCGCACTGCCTGAAGGCTTGGAAGCGCTCACGGAGCTGGCGCTCGATGTGCGCTGGACCTGGAGCCACGCGGGCGACGCCTTGTGGCGCAATCTCGGCCCGCAGGTCTGGGAGCTCACGCGCAATCCCTGGGCGATCCTGCAGAACGTGCCGCAGGCGCGGCTCGAAGCGCTGGCGAAAGATCCCGAGTTCCTCGAAGCGCTTCGCCGTGCGGTCGACGATCGCGCACGCTACCAGAGCGAGCCCGGCTGGTACGCGCGCGAGCGTCCCGATGCGTCGGTGCGCACGGTGGCGTACTTCAGCATGGAATTCGGCCTGAGCGAGGCGTTTCCGCTGTATGCGGGCGGGCTCGGCATCCTCGCCGGCGACTACCTGAAGACCGCCAGCGATCTCGACGTGCCGGCGATCGGCGTCGGGCTGCTCTACCAGGAGGGCTACTTCCGCCAGCTGATCGGCGCCGACGGCCGGCAGCAGGAGGCCTATCCGTACAACAATCCGACCGACCTGCCGATTCAGCCGGTCATGGACCGCGAGGGCGTGTGGCTGCGCGTCGGTCTCACGCTGCCGGGGCGGACGCTCCACCTGCGCGTCTGGCAGGCGAACGTGGGCCGCGTGCGCCTGTACCTGCTCGACAGCAACGATCTGCTGAACGGTCCGGCGGATCGGGGCGTCACCGCGAAACTGTACGGCGGCGGAATCGAGATGCGCCTGATGCAGGAGATGGCGCTCGGCATCGGTGGTTGGGCGATGCTGCGGGCGCTCGGCGTCGAGGCCGACGTGTGTCACCTGAACGAAGGCCACGCGGCGTTCGCGGTGCTCGAGCGCGCCCGCGAGTTCATGGAAACGAACCGGCTTTCATTTCGCGAGGCGTGGTGGGCGACGCGAGCGGGCAACGTGTTCACCTCGCACACGCCAGTGGCGGCCGGTTTCGACCTTTTTCCGGACGCCATGATGCGCAAGTACTTCGGCACCTACGCCGCCGAGCTCGGCATCTCGATGGCGGACCTGCTCGCGCTCGGCCGCGAGAACACCGGTGACGACGAGGAGCCGTTCAACATGGCCTATCTCGCGCTGCGCGGTTGCAGCGCGGTGAACGCGGTGAGCCGGCTGCATGCGCAAGTGAGTCGGCGTCTGTTCCGGGCGCTCTATCCCGGCTGGCCCGAAGGGGAGATCCCCGTCGGGCACGTCACCAACGGCGTTCACGTGCCTTCCTGGGACTCGCCGTGGGCCGACCGCCTGTGGACGCGCGTCTGCGGCAAGGGGCGCTGGCTCGGTGCGACGGGGAGGTTGACCGCGGCGGTGCAGGCGATCGGCGACGACGAGCTGTGGGTGCTGGCGGCCGAAGAGCGCCGCGCGCTGGTGCGCTATGCGCGCGAGCGCCTCGCTTGGCAGCTCAGCCAGCGCGGCGCGTCAGCCGACGCGGTCGCCGACGCGTCCCGCGCTTTCGACCCGAACATCCTCACGGTGGGATTCGCGCGCCGCTTCGCCGAGTACAAGCGGCCCAACTTGCTCCTGCACGACCCGGAACGCCTGGCGCGGCTGCTCCTCGACGGGCAGCGTCCGGTGCAGATCATCGTCGCGGGCAAGGCACACCCGGACGACGAGCAGGGCAAGCGCCTCGTTCACGAGTGGCTCGAATTCGTGAACCGGCCGGACGTGCGCGCGCGCGCAGTGTTCCTGGAAGACTACGACATGGCGCTCGCACAGGAGCTCGTGCAGGGCGTGGATCTGTGGATCAACACGCCGCGCAGGCCATGGGAAGCCTGCGGCACGAGCGGTATGAAGGTGCTGGCGAACGGCGGCCTGAACGCCTCCACGCTCGACGGCTGGTGGGCGGAGGCGTATGCGCCGGAGGCGGGCTGGGCCATCGGCGACGATGAGGAGGGCGCCTCGCGCGACGACGCGGCCGACGCCGAGCGCCTGTACAGGCTACTCGAACAGGAGATCGCGCCGATGTTCTACGAGCGCGACGAGCGCGGAATTCCCAGGGCCTGGATCGGACGCATGCGCGCCAGCATCTCCCGGCTCGCGCCGCAATTCAGCAGCAACCGCATGCTGCAGGATTACCTGGACCGGCTGTACGTGCCGGCCGCTGCGGCCTACCGGCACCGCAGCAAGAATCGCGGCGCGATCGCGAGCTCCCTGCAGGCATGGTACGCGCGCGTGCTCGCGCGCTGGGGCGAAATCCACTTCGGGCCGCTCGACGCGGGGCAGCGCGACGGCGAGTGGCGCTTCAAGGTCCTTGTCTATCTCGGCGAGTTGCCGGTCGAGTGGGTCAAGGTCGAGCTGTACGCCGACCCGCTGCGCGACGAACCGGCGGTGCGCCAACCCATGCTGCGCGGCGAACGCATTCCCGGTGCGGCGAACGGCTACGTCTTCACGGCGAGCGTGAGCTCGTCGCGGCCGCCGGCGCACTTCACACCGCGCGTCACCGCCTGGCACCCCGAGGCAGTCGTTCCGGTCGAGGCGCCGCTGATCGCATGGCAGAGGTAGAACGACGCGCTCTCAGCTTCCTTGCCACTTATCAGAAGGAGTCGACCCATGACCCAAGTTCCGAATCGCGTCGCTCTCGTCACCGGCGGTACGCGCGGCATCGGCGCCGCCACGGCCCGCGAGCTGAAAGCCGCCGGTTACCGGGTCGCCACCGTGTACGCGGGCAACGACGCCAAGGCCGCGGCTTTTCGCGAAGCGACCGGGAT
>JBLMWT010000121.1:0-3981 GCA_050257375.1 Sphingomonadaceae bacterium | reverse complement strand
ATCGAGCGCAAGCCACGCGCGCCGGTACCATGCTTGAGGGCCTGTTCGGCGATAGCGCGTAGCGCACCGTCGGTGAAGTCGAGCTTGACGCCCTCGAGGGAGAAGAGGCGCTGATACTGCTTCACGAGTGCGTTCTTCGGCTCGACCAGGATCTGCACGAGCGCGCCTTCCGACAGCTCATCGAGCGTCGCGACCACCGGCAACCTGCCGACCAGTTCCGGGATGAGGCCGAACTTGATCAGGTCTTCCGGCTCCACGCTTTTCAGCAGATCGTAGGTCGCCTTGGAGTTGGCCGGGCTCTTCACTTCCGCGCCGAAGCCGATGCCGGTCTTCTCGGTGCGGTTGCGCACGATCTTCTCCAGGCCGTCGAACGCGCCGCCGCAAATGAAAAGGATGTTGGTGGTATCGACCTGAACGAAGTCCTGGTTCGGATGCTTGCGCCCGCCCTGCGGCGGCACCGAGGCAATCGTGCCTTCGACCAGCTTGAGCAGGGCCTGCTGGACGCCTTCGCCCGACACGTCGCGCGTGATCGACGGGTTGTCCGACTTGCGCGAGATCTTGTCGATCTCGTCGATGTAGACGATGCCGCGCTTCGCCTTGTCGACGTCGTAGTCGCAGTTCTGCAGCAGCTTCTGGATGATGTTCTCGACGTCCTCGCCGACATAGCCCGCCTCGGTCAGCGTCGTCGCGTCCGCGATGACGAAGGGAACGTTCAGCAGTCTGGCCAGGGTCTGCGCCAGCAACGTCTTTCCGGATCCGGTGGGCCCGATCAGCAGGATGTTCGATTTCGCGAGCTCCACTTCGTCGTTCTTCGACAGATGCTTGAGCCGCTTGTAGTGGTTGTACACCGCGACCGACAGGATGCGCTTGGCCGGATCCTGCCCGATCACGTACTGGTCCAGGATCTGCCTGATCTCGCGCGGCGTCGGCAGGTCGGACTTGGCGCCCTTGCCGCCGCGGTCGGTGGCGGTCTCCTCGCGGATGATGTCGTTGCACAGCTCGATGCATTCGTCGCAGATGAACACCGACGGTCCGGCGATGAGCTTGCGCACTTCGTGCTGGCTCTTGCCGCAGAACGAGCAGTACAGCAGTTTTTCGCTCGAGGAGGTTTTTTCCGACATTCAGCGCTCCTAGCCGTTTTCTCTCGAAACCAGCACCTTGTCCACGAGACCGTACTTTACAGCGTCGTCGCCCGACATGAAATTGTCGCGGTCCGTGTCGCGCGAGATCGTGTCCACCGCCTGCCCGGTATGCTTGGCAAGGATTTCGTTCATGCGCTGGCGCAGATACAGGATCTCGCGCGCGTGGATCTCCACGTCGGAGGCCTGGCCCTGGAAGCCGCCGAGCGGCTGGTGGATCATGACGCGCGAGTTCGGCAGGCAGTAGCGCTTGCCCTTGCCGCCGGCGGCGAGCAGCAGCGCGCCCATGCTCGCGGCCTGCCCGATGCACAGCGTGCTGACGTCGGGCTTGATGAACTGCATCGTGTCGTAGATCGCCATGCCTGCCGACACCGATCCGCCCGGCGAGTTGATGTAGAAGAAGATGTCCTTGTCCGGGTTCTCGGACTCGAGGAACAGCAGCTGCGCGACGATCAGGTTGGCGGTCACCTCGTTCACCGGCCCGACCAGGAACACCACGCGCTCCTTGAGCAGCCGCGAGTAGATGTCGTAGGCGCGCTCGCCGCGCCCCGACTGCTCGATCACCATCGGGATGAGCCCGAGACCCTGGGGTTCGGGCATGGATTTCTGCCAGATCATGAGCCGCCGCCCATCAGTTCGTCGAAGGAAACCGCCTTGTCGACAACCTTGGCTTTGGAGAGCACCCAGTTGACGACGTTGCCCTCGAGGGCGAGGCCCTCCATCTCGGACAAACGCTGCGGCTGCATGTAAAACCATTTTACCACCTCGGCCGGGCTCTCGTAGCCCTGCGCCTCGCGCTCGATCAGCGCGCGCACCTCGGCGGGCTTGGGCTGCAGCTTCTCCGCGCGCGCCAGCTCGCCCATGATCAACCCGAGCGCGACGCGCCGCTTCGCCGCTTCCTCGAAAGCCTTCGCCTC
Source organism: Sphingomonadaceae bacterium (assembly GCA_050257375.1). GTDB lineage: Bacteria > Pseudomonadota > Gammaproteobacteria > Burkholderiales > SG8-39 > DAHVFK01. The sequence goes on along the minus strand of JBLMWT010000121.1, from coordinate 1,925 downwards.
GAGCTGCACCTGCTCGGGCTTGATGCCGCGCGCGTGCAGGTCCGCCGACGCGCGCTCGAGCAGTTGCTCCGCCTCCATCTGCACCAGCGACTTGGGCACGTCGAGCTTGGTCGTGTCGAGCAGCGCCTGCAGGGCCTGGCCCTTCACGCGTGCGTCGACGCGCTTCGCCACCTCGCGCTCCACGTTGGCGCGGATCTCGGCGCGCATCTTCGGGAGGTCGCCGTCGGCGACGCCGAGCGACTTGGCGAATTCCGCGTCGAGCTCCGGCAGGCGCGGCTCCTCGACGCGCTTCATGCCGAGCGCGAACTGCGCGGTCTTGCCGGCCACTTCCTTGCCCTGGTAGTCGGCCGGGAACGTGACATCGAACGTTTTGGTCTCGCCCGGCGCCAGGCCGCGCGCGCCCTGCTCGAACTCGGGCAGCATGCGGCCCTCGCCGATCACGAACGCGAAGCCGGCCGCCTTGCCGCCGTTGAACGGCTGGCCGTCGATCGTCCCCTCGAAGTCGACCGTCACGCGGTCGCCGTCCTGCGCCGCGCGCTCGACCGCCGCGTGCTGCGTGCGCTGCTTGCGCAGGATTTCGATCGTCCGGTCGACGTCCGCGTCGCCCACCTCGGCGCGTGGGCGCTCGATGGTGGCCGCCGCGACGTCGCCGAGCTTCACCTCCGGGTACACCTCGAACGTCGCGCTGAACTCGAGCGACTTGTCGTCACCGCCCTCGCGCTTTTCGATCTGCGGGTAGCCGGCGACCTTGAGGTTCGCCTCCTTCACCGCGTCATTGAAGCCGCGCTGCACCACGTCGCCCAGCACCTCGGTGCGCACCTGGGGCCCGTACTGCTGCGCCACCAGCTTCATCGGTACCTTGCCGGGCCGGAAGCCCGGCATCTTCACGTCGCGCGCCAGCTTCTTCAGCCGCGCGTCCACCTGGCGCTCGATCTCGTCCAGCGCCACCGACACCGACAGGCGCCTCTCGAGCGCCCCCAGCGTCTCCACGTTTCCCGTCATCGCTATCGCTTCCTCAATGTTGTTACGCGCCGCGCACGCAAGCAGCGTTGGTGCGAAGGGTGGGACTCGAACCCACAAGCGTTTCCGCGCTGGAACCTAAATCCAGTGCGTCTACCAATTCCGCCACCTTCGCGCGTACGGTGCGCCCGCAGTGCGATCCATTATACTGCGGAACACGCGCAGATCCCGGCGCCGCGACGCGCTTTCCCCTTAAGAATCAAACGGTGCCAGTCGACCATTACGAGAACTTCCCGGTCGCCTCGCTGCTGCTGCCCGCCGCCCAGCGCGGCGCAGTCGCGGCCATCTACCGGTTCGCGCGCAACGCCGACGATTTCGCCGACGAGGGCGAGCGGCGGCCCGAGGAGCGGCTCGCGCTGCTCGAAGGCTACCGCGCGGCGCTGCGCGCCATCGCGCGCGGCGAGGAGCCGGCGGAGCCGGCGCTGCGCGGCGTCGCGCGCCTCGCGCGCGAGCGCGGGGTCGCGCTCGCGCCCTTCCACCACCTGCTCGACGCCTTCGCGCAGGACGTGGTCAAGCAGCGCTACGCGAGCTTCGATGAGCTGCTCGCCTACTGCCGGCGCTCGGCCAACCCGGTGGGCAGGCTGCTGCTCGAGCTGTTCGGCGCCGCGACGCCGGAGAACCTGCGCGACTCGGATTCGATCTGCTCGGGCCTGCAGCTGGTGAACTTCTGGCAGGACGTCGCGCTAGACTACGATAAGGGCCGCATCTACCTGCCGCAGGACGAGATGCTGCGCTGCGGCGTCACCGAGCAGCACATCGCCGAGCGCCGCTGCGATGCGGCCTGGCGCGCGCTCGTCGGAATGCAGGTCGAGCGCACGCGCGCGATGCTCGAGGCGGGCGCTCCGCTCGGGCGGCGGCTGCCCGGGCGCATCGGCCTGGAGATCCGCGCCACGGTGCAGGGCGGC
>JBLMWT010000120.1:0-5414 GCA_050257375.1 Sphingomonadaceae bacterium | reverse complement strand
TCCTTCATCGCCTTTTCCAACTCGAACGGCTGGCGCGGGGTCGCGGTGACGCTCGCGCGATTTTCGGGTTTGCCGACGTTCGTCGCCGAGGACGGAGGCGGCGTGTCGCTGTAGTGGGTTTTGCCCTCGGTGTCGGTCCAGCGATACGGCTGCGCCAGCGCGCCGCCGCAAGCGAGCGACAGGATGAAAGCCAGCGCACCAACGCGAAGCTTCATGCAGAAATCATACCATTGTGACGCAGCAGCGCATCGACCGTCGGCTCGCGGCCGCGAAAGGCGCGAAACGATTCTGCCGCGGGCCGGCTCCCGCCGACGGCGAGTATTTCGTCACGGAAGCGCGCACCCGTCGAGGGATCGAGCACGCCGTTCTCCTCGAACAGACTGTACGCGTCCGCCGACAGCACCTCCGCCCACTTGTAGCTGTAGTAGCCCGCCGCATAGCCGCCGCCGAAGATGTGCGAAAAGCCGTTTTGAAAGCGGTTGTAGGCCGGCGGGAAAAGAACCGCGATGTGCGCGCGCACCTCGTCTAGCAGCCGTTGCACGTCCGCGCCCGATTCGGGGTCGAAATCCGAATGCAGGCGCATGTCGAACAGCGCGAATTCGATCTGTCGCAGCATCATGAGCCCGGCGTGGAAGTTCTTCGCGGCGAGCATCCTGTCGAACAGCGCACGCGGCAGCGCCGCGCCGGTATCGATATGGCGGGTCATGCGCGAAAGCACGCCCCATTCCCAGCAGAAATTTTCCATGAATTGGCTGGGCAGCTCGACCGCATCCCACTCCACGCCGCCCAGGCCGGCGATGCCGAGGTCGTCGACCTGCGTCAGCAGGTGATGCAGCCCATGGCCGAACTCATGGAACAGCGTGATCACCTCGTCATGAGTGAAGAGCGCCGGCCGCTCGCCGATCGGGCGCGAGAAGTTGCAGTTGAGATAGGCCACCGGGGTCTGCAAGCGGCCGAGCCTGCGCCGACGCGTGATCGCGTCGTCCATCCACGCGCCGCCTCGCTTGGTCTCGCGCGCGTACAGGTCCATATAGAACTGTCCAACGAGCGCGCCGGCCGTGTCGCGCATCTCGAAAAAGCGCACGTCCGGGTGCCAGGTCGGCGCGGAGGCCCGGGCGATGCGCACGCCGTACAGGGTCTCGACCAACCCGAAGAGGCCCGCCAGTACCGCGTCCTCCGGGAAATAGCGCTTCACCTCGTTGTCCGAAAAGTCGTAGCGGCGGGCGCGCAGCTTCTCCGAGGCGTAGGCGATGTCCCAGGCTTCGAGCGGCGCGATGCCGAGCTCGCGGCGCGCAAACTCCCGCAGCTCGGCCGCGTCGTGCTCGGCAAACGGCCGCGCGCGCAGCGCGAGATCCTGCAGGAACGCGAGCACCTGCGCGGGCGATTGCGCCATCTTGGGCACGAGCGAGACCTCGGCGAAATTCGCGTAGTCGAGCAGGCGTGCTTCCTCCCTGCGCAGCTTGAGGATGCGTTGGATGAGCGGCGTGTTGTCCCATTCCGGATTGCCGAACTCGGAGGCACGCGTAACGCTCGCGCGGTACATGGTTTCGCGCAACGCACGGTCGTCCGCGTACTGCATGACCGGCAGATACGAAGGCGCGTGCAGGGTGAATTTCCACCCTTTGCGGCCGTCCTTCTCCGCGGCCTGGCGCGCCGCCTCGAGCACGTCGTCGTGCAGCCCGGAAAGCCGTCCGCGGTCCTCTATCAGAAGCGTGAAGGCGTTGGTCGCATCGAGCAGGTTCTCGGAGAACCTCGCGCCGAGCTGCGCGAGCTCGTCCTGGATCGCCCCGAAACGCGCCTTGTCGGCAGGCGGCAGCTCTGCGCCCCCGAGGCGGAAATCGCGCAAGGCGTCGTCCACCTGCTTGCAGCGCGACCGAGGCAGCGCTGCATAGGCCGCCGAGGCGCGCAGCCTGCGGTACTTCTCGAACAGCCGCTCGTTGTGTCCGAGCTCGGTCCAATACTGGGTGAGGCGCGGCAGGCTTGCGTTGTAAGCCTCGCGCAGCGCCGGGCCGTCGAGCACGGCGTGCAGGTGCGCCACCTGCCCCCATGCGCGTGACAGGCGCTCGTTGGCGTCCTCGAGCGGCGTGACGAATGCGTCCCAGGCGTCCGGCACCTCGGCGGCCGTGACTTGCTCGATCACCGCGCGCCCTTCCGCGAGCAGCCGGTCGATCGCGGGTGCGACGTGCTCGGGCCGGATCTCTGAGAAGCGCGGCAGGCCCGAAAAATCTAGCAGTGGGTTCATGCGGATCGATCTGATTGCAGCGCGGCGCGCACCGTATTCGAAACGAGCATGGCGATCGTCATCGGCCCTACGCCTCCGGGAACCGGGGTGATCCAGCCGGCGACTTCCTTCACGCGATCGAAGTCGACGTCGCCGCACAGCTTGCCGTCGGCGAGGCGGTTGGTTCCGACGTCGATCACGCAGGCACCGGCCTTGACCATCTCTGCCGTGACGAGCCGCGGGCGGCCGACGGCCGCGACGAGCACATCCGCTTCGCGCGTGATCGACGCGAGATCGCCGCTCTTCGAGTGGCAGATGGTGACCGTCGCGTCCTTTTGCAAGAGCAGCAGCGCCATCGGCTTGCCGACGATATTGGAGCGCCCGACCACCACGGCGCGGCGCCCCTCGAGCGGCACGCGCTCGCGCTCGAGCATGTACAGGATGCCGGCGGGCGTGCAGGGCACGAACCCCGGCCGCCCCGCGAGCAGCGCCCCAAGGCTGCGCACGTGGAAGCCGTCGACGTCCTTCTGCGCGGACACCGCGCCGAGGACCCGCTGCGCATCGATATGCGGCGGCAACGGCAGCTGCACCAGTACGCCGTGCACGCGGTCATCCTGATCGAGGGCGGTGAGCCGCGCGAGCAGCGTCTCGTCGTCCACGCTCGCAGGGAACTCGTGCAGCTCCCAGCACAGCCCGGTCTCCTCGCAGGCGCGCATCTTGTTCCTGACGTAAATGCGCGAGGCCGGGTCGTCGCCCACGAGAATCACGGCGAGCCCCGGGCGCCGTCCGAGCGCCGCGAGCCGCTCCACCTCCGCGCGAAGGTCTGCGCGCAGCGCGGCGGCGAGCGATTTTCCGTCGATGATCCTGGCGCTCATGCGGTGCGGGGGAGGAAAAGCGCGGCAGTCTATCATTGCATCCCCCAGCGCATATTCCACGATGCGGGATAGCGTTGTATGATGCGAAACATTGCTTTGAGCGGCCGTCGGGCTCGTATTAAGCTTGATCGCCGTCATTCGCGTCCAAAAGACGCGTCTACCGCACGAAGCCACAAGCTTGGAGGTAAGGATATGTCCGCCGTTCCGCAATCGCCCGCGGCAAACGACCCCGACGCACTCGAGACGAAAGAGTGGCTCGACGCGCTCGAAGCGGTGCTCGAGCGGGAGGGGCCCGAGCGCGCGCACTACCTGCTCGAGCAGCTGGTCGACAAGGCGCGCCGATCCGGTGCCTACATTCCGTTTTCGGCCACCACCGCTTACATCAACACCATTCCGCCGCACATGGAGGAGCGTTCGCCCGGCGACCATGCGCTGGAGGAACGCATCCGCTCGTACTGCCGCTGGAATGCGATGGTGACGGTCGCACGCGCCAACAAGAACGACGACGAGCTCGGCGGCCACATCGCCAGCTTCGCCTCGGTGGGCACGCTGTTCGGCCAGGGATTCAATCACTTCTGGCATGCGCCGTCGGAGAACCACGGCGGCGACCTGATCTACTTCCAAGGGCATTCCTCGCCCGGCATCTACGCGCGTGCCTTCATGGAGGGGCGCCTGAGCGAGGAGCAACTTCTCAATTTCCGCCGCGAGGTCGAGGGCAAGGGCATCTCGTCCTATCCGCACCCGTGGCTGATGCCGGATTTCTGGCAGTTTCCCACCGTGTCGATGGGCCTCGGCCCGATCCAGGCGATCTACATGGCGCGGTTCCTCAAGTACCTGCACGCGCGCGGCCTGGCGGACACGGCGAACCGCAAGGTGTGGTGCTTCTGCGGCGACGGCGAAATGGACGAGCCCGAGTCGCTCGGCGCCATCGGCATGGCGGTGCGCGAGAAGCTCGACAACCTGATCTTCATCGTCAATTGCAACCTGCAGCGGCTCGACGGCCCGGTGCGCGGCAACGGCAAGATCATCCAGGAGCTGGAGTCCGATTTCCGTGGTGCCGGGTGGAACGTCATCAAGCTGATCTGGGGATCCTACTGGGACCCGCTGCTCGCGCGCGACAAGGATGGCCTGCTGCTGCGCCTGATGCAGGAGACGATCGACGGCGAGTACCAGAACTACAAGGCGAACGACGGCGCCTTCGTGCGCAAGCACTTCTTCGGCAAGTATCCGAAGCTGCTCGAGATGGTCTCGCGCATGACCGACGAAGACATCTGGCGCCTGAACCGGGGCGGGCACGATCCGCACAAGATCTACGCAGCCTACTCCGCGGCGGTGAAGCACAAGGATCAGCCCACCGTGATCCTCGCCAAGACTATCAAGGGCTACGGCCTTGGCAAGCAGGGACAGGCGAAGAATCCGACGCACCAGCTGAAGAAGGTCGACGTCGAGACGATCCGCGGCATGCGCGACCGCATGAACATCCCCATTCCGGATGATCAGCTGGAGAAGCTGCCGTTCTACGTCCCGCCGCCAGACTCGCCGGAGATGAAATACCTGCACGAGCGCCGCCAGGCGCTCGGCGGCTATCTCCCGCAGCGGCGCCGCAAGGCCGACGCGCCGCCGCCGGTGCCGCCGCTCTCGGCTTTCGAGGCGCTGCTGAAAGGCTCCGAAGGGCGCGAGATCTCGACCACCATGGCGTTCGTGCGCGTTCTCACCGCGCTCATCCGCGACAAGGGCCTGGGCAAGCACGTGGTGCCGATCGTCCCGGACGAAGCGCGCACCTTCGGCATGGAAGGCATGTTCCGCCAGCTCGGCATCTATGCCGCGGAGGGGCAGAAGTACGAGCCGGTCGATCGCGACCAGGTGATGTATTACCGCGAAGACAAGTCAGGCCAGATCCTGGAGGAAGGCATCAACGAGGCGGGCGCGTTCTCGTCCTGGATCGCCGCGGCGACCTCGTACAGCCACTCCAATCTGGCCATGGCGCCGTTCTACATCTTCTACTCGATGTTCGGCTTTCAGCGCGTCGGGGATCTGGCGTGGGCGGCGGGCGATCAGCGTTGCCGCGGCTTCCTGCTGGGAGGCACGGCGGGCCGCACCACGCTGAACGGCGAGGGCCTGCAGCACGAGGACGGGCACTCGCATATCCTGTCGTCGGTGATCCCGAACTGCGTCTCGTACGACCCCGCTTACGGCTACGAGATCGCGGTGATCATTCAGGACGGGCTGCGCCGCATGCTCGCCGAGCAGGAGGACGTGTTCTACTACCTCACCGTGATGAACGAGAACTACGAGCATCCGGCGATGCCGGCGGGCGC
>JBLMWT010000119.1:0-6182 GCA_050257375.1 Sphingomonadaceae bacterium | reverse complement strand
TGGGGCATCACGAAGCACATGCACAACGAGGCGCGCAGGCTCGCGCGGCAGGGCTACACGGCTTTCATCGCCGACATGTACGGCGACGCCAGGACGGCCGACAACCCCAAGGACGCGGGCGCGCTCTCGGGCGCGGTAATGAAGAATCCGCGGGTGATGGAAGCGCGCTTCAACGCCGCGCGCGAGCAGCTCGCGAAACAGCCGACGGTCGATCCCGCGCGCATCGGCGCGGTGGGCTACTGCTTCGGCGGCGCGGTGGTGCTCAACATGGCGCGGGCGGGCGCCGATCTGGCCGGCGTCGTGGGCTTCCACGCCTCGCTCGGTCTCAATACGCCGGCTCCCGCGCCCGGCACGGTGAAGGCGAAGGTGCTGGTCCTGAACGGCGCGGACGACCCGTTCGTGAAGAAGGAGCAGTACGCGACGCTCAAGAGCGAGCTGGACGCGGCGAAGGCCGACTACCGGGTGATCGAATATCCCGGGGCGGTGCACGCCTTCACGAATCCGGAGGCGACCGAGCTCGGGAAGAAGTTCAACTTGCCCCTGCGCTACGACGCGAAGGTGAACAAGGAGGCGGAGGAGGAGGCGTCCAGGTTCTTCGCCGACGTCTTCAGGAAATAGCCCAATTCTCCTCTGACGGCCGGAGCGGCAACCGGATCCGACCGAAGTCCTTCGGCCGCACCCTGGACGTACCGGGGTCTGCGCGCGCGAACGCGACTCGCGACGCTCCGATCCCAACGATGGACAGCATTACGGGCGATCGTCGTGGATAAGACTTGGCTCAAGAGCTATCCCGCCGGCATGCCGGCGGAGATCGATGCCGATCGCTTCGGCTCCATCCCGGATCTGCTCGACGAGACCGTCGCGAAGTTTTCCGGCAAGCCGGCCTATCACAACCTCGGCCACACGCTGAGCTACGCCGCCCTGGGGCGGCTGTCGCGCGACTTCGCGGCCTTTCTGCAAGGGCTCCCGGGCATGGGAAAGGGCGAGCGCGTCGCTCTCATGTCGCCGAACCTATTGCAATATCCGGTGGCGCTGTTCGGCATCCTGCGAGCCGGCATGACGGTCGTCAACGTCAATCCCTTGTACACGCCGCGCGAGCTCGAGCACCAGTTGAACGACTCGGGCGCCAAGGCCATCGTCGTCGTCGAGAACTTCGCGCACACGCTGCAGCGCGTGCTGCGCAACACACCGGTCGAGCACGTGATCACGACCCAGCTCGGCGACCTCCTGCCGAACCGGAAGCGCTGGATCGTCAACTTCGTCGTCAAGCGCGCGAGGAGAATGGTTCCCGCCTGGCGCATCGACGGTGCGATCAAATTCCGCAAGGCGCTGACTCGCGGCGCGAAGTCTCCACTCGAGCCCGTCGACGTTACGCGCGACGACGTTGCGTTCCTGCAATACACGGGCGGCACCACGGGCGTGGCGAAGGGCGCCATGCTGACTCACCGAAACATCCTCGCCAACCTGGAACAGACCGGCGTGTGGATCTCCACGCGCTTCAGGGAGGGCGCGGAGATCGTCATTGCGCCCTTGCCGATGTACCACATTTTCTGCCTCACCTCGACGCTGTCGTTCATGAGGTGGGGCAGCCTGATCGTCCTCATCACCAATCCGCGCGACCTGCCCGGCTTCGTCAAGGAGCTGCGGAAGTGGAAGTGGACCGTCATGACCGGCGTCAACACGCTGTTCAACGGCCTGTTGAACACGCGCAGCTTCGATCGCCTGGATTTTTCGGCGGTCAAGGTGGTCGTCGGCGGTGGCGCGGCCGTACAGAAGCCCGTTGCAGAACGCTGGAAGGAAGTGACCGGCCATTGGATTACCGAAGCATATGGCCTGACCGAAACGTCGCCGGGCGTGTGCGCCAATCCGCTCGGCGCGCCGTGGAAGGGCACGATCGGCCTGCCGTTCCCCTCCACCGAGGTCTCGATCCGCGACGACGACTTCAACGCGCTGCCCGCATGGGAGGGCGAAGGCGACCTCGACAAGTACACCGGCGAGCTCTGCGTCCGGGGGCCACAGGTGATGAAGGGTTATTGGAACAATCCGGAGGAAACGGCCAACGTCATGCGCGACGGCTGGCTGAGGACCGGAGATGTCGGCCACATGGATTCCGACGGCTACTTCACGATCACCGACCGCAAGAAGGACATCATCGTGGTCTCGGGATTCAAGGTGTTCCCGAACGAGATCGAAGGCGTCGTGGCGGCCCTTGCGGGCGTGCTGGAATGCGGCGTCGTCGGCGTGCCCGACGACAGGACCGGCGAGGCGGTGAAAGTGGTGATCGTGAAAAGCGATCCGAGCCTCACCAAGGAGGCCGTGATCGATCACTGCAAGGGCCGCGTGACGGCCTACAAGATGCCGCGCTTCGTGGAGTTCCGCAACGTATTGCCGAAGTCGCCGATCGGGAAAGTCCTGCGACGCGAGCTGCGCGGGAACGCCGCGGCACCACCACCGGATACGTCGCCGACGGTTCCCTCCTCGTAGACTGCTGGTGGCGACGAAGCCGTACCGCTATCGGCCGCGTCGAGTTCGTCTGCACGACGGCCGCGAGGTGAGGATGCGCGCGATCGTCGAGGCCGACGCACCCGAGATCCTGCAGGCCTTCGAGCGCCTGTCGGCGAATTCGCGCTACCTCCGCTTCATGCAACACAAGAAGCAGCTCGCCGACTCCGCCGTCCAACGCGGAGTGAACCCGCGGCCCGGCCGCGAGTTCGCGTTCGTCGCCACGATCCCGGCTGCCGACGGCATCGACATCGTGGGCGCGGCGCAGTACGTGCGCGCAGATGAGGTCGACGACAGGACGTGCGAGTTTGCGATCACCGTGGCCGAAGACTGGCGCGCCAGCGGGCTTGCCACGGCGCTGCTGGCGAGCCTGGTGCGGCGGGCGCGACGCGATGGCTACGAGGCGATGGAAGGTTATGTGATCGCCGAAAACATTGCGATGCTGCGGCTGGCGCAGAAGCTCGGTTTCGAGATCGAGCCGGTTGCGGGGGAGGCGACCGTGTTACGCGTGCGGCGCGCGCTATAGCGCCCGACGCCGAGCCATCACCGTGCCGTTGCTGTAACGCCGGCGACCCACGTGCGATGGACTCCATCCTGCCAGCCGTTTACTTGGCATGCTCCGCAATCACCTTCGAAGCCACGCGGAAGCTGTCCACCGCGGCAGGCACGCCGCAGTAAATCGCGGTCTGCAGAAGCACTTCGGCGATCTGCTGCTGCGTGAGCCCGTTGTTCAGCGCGCCGCGCACGTGGGTCTCCACCTCGTGCGTGCGGCCGAGCGCGGTGAGCATGGCCAGGTTGATCATGCTGCGCTCCTTGCGCGTCAAGCCCTCGCGTCCCCAGCCCGCTCCCCAGCAGTACTCGTTCAACAGCTCCTGCAGGGGCCGGTTGAAGTCCGTTGCGTTGTCCATCGCCGTGTCGACGTACTTCTCGCCGAGCACCTCGCGGCGAATCTTCAGCCCCCGTTCTCTCAGTGCCTTTCGGCTGTCGCTGCTCATGCGTGGGACCTCCGTGATTGACGCATTACGTTTGTCCGCTCGGACCCCCAACGACCGTGAAATCTTGAGGCCGAGCACCTTGGCAGTCGCTACTGCCGTCTCGGCTAGATCTTCCTCTCGCGAGTCGCCCAGTACGGGTCACGCATCTCGCGCTTGAGCGTCTTTCCCGCAGCGTTGCGCGGAAAGTCCTCCATGATCACGACCTCGGAGACGCGCTGGTACCGTGCCGCCACGCGTTCGTTGATCCAGCCGCGGAGCTCCTCGGCGGTCGCCTTTGCGCCGTCGCGCAGGATCACCGCCGCAAGCGGCGTCTCGCCCCACTTGTCGTGCGGCACGCCGAACACCGCGACCTCGCGGATCTCCGGGTGACGCGCGGCGATCTCCTCGACGTCCTTCGGATACACCTTCATCCCGCCCGAGTCGATCATGTCCTTCTTGCGGTCGACCAGGTGGAGGTAGCCGTCTGCATCGACGTAGCCCAGATCCCCCGTGAAAATCCAGCCGTCACGGATCGTCTGCTCCGTCAGATCCGGGCGCTTGTAATAGCCCTGCATCCTGATCGGCCCGCGCCCGATGATCTCGCCGACCTCGCCCGGCGGCAGGTCGCGCCCGTCGGCGTCCACGATGCGCATCTCGAAGTGCTGCGTCGGGCGGCCGACGGAGCCCGACTTGCGCAACGCCTCGTCGCGATCGAGGATCGTGACGAAGCCCTCGGTGCAGCCGTAGAGCTCGTAGAAGCGGCGCGGAAGGTCCGCATTCAGGCGGTCCTTGTGCTCCTGCAGAAGCGGTGCGCCGAGGGACAGGATGCACTCGAGCGATGCAAGCCGCTCGGGACGATACGCCTTCGACGCCATGATCGCGATGATCTGCGTCGGCACCAGCATGACGTGGGTGATGCGCTCGCGCTCGATCGCGGCAATCGCGGCGTCGGCGTCGAACTGCGGGAGAAGCACATACGTCGCGCCCAGGTAAAACGTCGGCATCAAGGTCACGTACGCGCCGTTGAACACGATCGCGCCGGCGTGCATCGTGCGCGACTCCGGCGTCATCCGGTACGCGGCGGCCATCAGCAGGCAGTACATCGAGCGCACGTAGTGGCTGTGCATGATGCCCTTCGGCAAGCCGGTGGTGCCGCTGGTGTACATGATGTTGAAGAGGTCGTCGGGGCCGCACGCCTCCGGCACGAACGTGTCGCGCTGGTCGCCGGTGAGGGCGCCGTAATCGCCGAGGTCGCCCGACGCGCCGTCGACGAGCAGCAGGCGCCCGGGAAGAAATTGCGCGAGGTCGGCGCGCATCCTCTCGAGCATCGGCAGCATCGATCGCTGGCTGATCAGGCACTTCGCGTCGGAGTCGCGCAGCAGGCTCGCGAGGCCGGCAGGCATGAGGAGCGGCGAGAGCGGCACCAGCGCCGCGCCCACCGCCGGCACCGCCCAGATGAGCTCGAGCGCCTCGCGGCAGTTGCCGAGCACCGTGGCGACCTTGTCGCCCTTGCCGATCCCGAGCGAGCGCAGGAGGTTGGCCGACCGCGCGATCCGGGCCCCGAACTGGTCGTAGGTGAGGCGTTCGTCGCCGAACACGACGGCCGTCGCGTCGGGGCGATAGCGCGCATGGCGTGGGATCAGCGTCGCGAGTTCGAGCATCGAGTCCCTCCTCTGCACGCAACGGTTTCAACGAATCGGTGAAGAACTCCGACCATTGCGGAACGTCTCTCCACGCGGATCGGGCTCGCGCCTCGGCCCGTATCACTCGATCACGTCGTCGACGGGCGCGAGAAAAGTCGGCGGAACGTGAAAACGATCGGAACGGTACCGCTCGCGCCCTTGGCTGCGCGCGCCGACGCTACGTCCGACGTCGGGGACGGCCCTTCCGGCATCCGAGCCAATCGGTGACCGGCGCCTGGTCGGCGAATCGGGTGGTAGCCACTATATGTGCGCGCACGCCGAGCGGTCACGCTGACACGGCCGCACCCGGCACGATGACGAAGTGCCGCCGCCTCATGTGCCTCCCTCGAACCTATACGCTCGGCGTCGGGAAAGCGTAGCACGAGCGGGTGCGGGAGCGCGGGCATTTCCAGCGGTGGGAAGAAAAGGCGCCGCTGCAAAACCGGCAGGCGTCCTGGGCAAAGTGCTCGGGCCGCCCTGTTCCTATCATTCCGGTCGTACGGGCAATTTCGCCTGTCCGAGGGAGAGCTCAGATGGAGACCGAAAGGACCTACGAAGGATCGTGTTTCTGCGGCACCGTGCAGATCGCCGTTACCGGGGCCCCGGTGGCGATGGGCTACTGCCATTGCGAGTCGTGCCGCATGTGGTCGGCCGCGCCCGTAAACGCGTTCACCCTGTGGAAGCCCGACACAGTACGCGTCACCAAGGGCGAGAATGACATTGCCGTGTATCACAAGACGCCGCGCAGTCACCGCCACTATTGCAAGATGTGCGGCGGCCATCTTTTCACCGAGCATCCTCACTGGTCGCTGACCGACGTGTACGCGGGAATCATCCCGACGTTCCCGTTCAAGGCCAGCGTTCACGTGAACTGCCAGGAAGCGGTGCTACCGCTGCAAGACGGCCTGCCCAAATTCAAGGACGTGCCGAAGGAAATGGGCGGGACGGGCGAGACGATTGCGGAAATCAACTGAGGGCATCCGCGTTCTGGCGACGGCAACCGCATCGCGGCGGACCTGCCCGA
>JBLMWT010000118.1:0-11127 GCA_050257375.1 Sphingomonadaceae bacterium | reverse complement strand
GCATGGTGATCCAGACGCGCATGAATCCGACGCCTCCCGATCCGGTGCAGGCAAAGGTCATGACCTTCATGCCGTTCGTGTTCAGCGTTTTCTTCTTCTTTTTCCCGGCCGGATTGGTGCTGTACTGGCTGGTGAACAACATCTTATCCATCCTCCAGCAGTGGCAGATTCAGCGGATGTTCAACCGCGACAAACCTGCCCATGCCAAGCGTTGAGGGATCCGCTGCCCGGACCCCGCAATTTGCACGCGCTACGATAGCGGCCATCGCGACGCCGCCGGGTCGCGGCGGCATCGGCGTGGTGCGTGTATCAGGGCGCTTGGCCTCCGACGTGGCGCGGGCGGTGCTCGGAGAGCTGCCGACACCGCGGTACGCCACCTACGCCGAGTTTCGCGATGCCAGAGCCGAAGTCATTGACCAAGGCATTGCGCTCTATTTCCCCGCGCCCCATTCCTATACGGGCGAGGACGTACTGGAATTGCAGGGGCACGGGGGTCCAGCGGTGCTGCAGATGGTCCTCGGAGCATGCCTGGACGCCGGCGCGCGCCTCGCCGAGCCCGGGGAATTCACGCGCCGTGCATTCCTAGAGGGCAAGTTGGACTTGGCTCAGGCAGAAGCGGTGGCCGATCTAATCGACGCGGCGAGCGGCGAAGCGGCCCGCTCGGCGATCCGCTCGCTTAGCGGCGAATTTTCGAGCGCCATCAAGGCGTTGGTAGAGCAGCTGACAGAGCTACGGGCGCTGACCGAGGCGATGCTGGATTTTCCGGAGGAAGAGGTCGAACAGACGCACCGCGAAAATGCGATAGCAAGGCTGGAGCGCGTGCGCGCTTCGGTCAAAACGGTGATCGCCAGCAGCCGGCGGGGCATCCTGCTGCGCAGCGGCATCCACGTCGTGCTGGCAGGCCGCCCAAACGTAGGGAAATCGAGCCTGCTCAATCGCCTGGCGGGCGAAGAGCGTGCCATCGTGACCCCGGTGCCGGGAACGACGCGCGACGCGCTGCGCGAAACCATCCTCGTTGAAGGCGTGCCCATCGTCGTCGTCGATACGGCCGGGCTGCGGGAGTCGCGCGACGAAATCGAGCGCATGGGAATCGAGCGCAGCCGGAGCGAGATGGCTCGGGCAGACGTCGTCCTCCTCGTGCTGGAGGCTCCTTCCGGCATCGGTGCGCAGGATCGCGCCGTGCTTAAGCAGCTTCCTGAGCAGGGGGCACGTCTTTACGTCTACAACAAGGTCGATCTGACACCAGGCGAGCGCGTCGGGCGCAGAGGCGGGACGCCGCGGGAAGTCTGGGTTTCGGCCCAGACTGGCGCCGGCATGGATGACTTGCGCAGCGCGCTTCTGGAGCTAGCCGGCTGGACGGGCACCGGGGAGTCGGTATATCTCGCGCGCGAACGACACCTGCGGGCGCTTGGCCGCGCCAGCGATCATCTCCAGGCGGCGGGCGGCCAGGTTGGGCAGTGGGAGTTCTTTGCCGAGGAATTGCGCTTGGCACAGGGCGCGTTGGCGGAAATCACGGGCGAGGTGTCCGCGGATGATTTGCTTGGCGAGATCTTTGCGCGCTTCTGCATCGGCAAGTAGGGGGCACTGAAAGCAGCGCATCCCTGGGGTGGTTATTCGTGTCGGTGGGGGTGCGCCAGAGCCCGGTGATAGAATAAATTTAGGTCTTTATCCAAGCCTCCGGCCCGGCATACCAGGGCCGTTTTGCTTTTCTGGAGTTCCTGCGATGAACATTCCCCAACAACCTAAAACCGATATCGCGATGGCACCCGACTGGGTGCAGCACCAAGGGCTGCGCAAGTGGGTGTCTGAGATGGCACGTCTGGCAAAGCCCGAGCGGGTCGTCTGGTGCGACGGCTCTCAGGCGGAATACGACCGGTTGTGCAGCGAGTTGGTGAAGTCGGGCACCTTTATCAAGTTGAACGAGGCCCTGCGGCCGGGCAGCTACCTTGCGCGCTCGCACCCAAACGATGTCGCGCGCATGGAAGACCGTACCTTCATCTGCAGCAAGACGCGGGACGACGCGGGTCCGACCAATAACTGGGTGGATCCTCGCGAAATGCGGGGCACGCTCGCGCGGCTCTTCGATGGCTGTATGCGCGGGCGGACCATGTATGTCATGCCATTCTCGATGGGTCCCATCCGCTCGCATATCGCGCAAATCGGTGTGCAATTGAGCGACTCACCGTACGTCGTAGTGAACATGCGATTGATGACCCGCATGGGGCGCGCAGTTGCCGACTGGCTCGGCGAAGACGGAGATTTCGTCCCTTGCATGCACTCGGTCGGCGCGCCGCTCGCGGCAGGCGCCAAGGACGTCGCATGGCCGTGCAATGACAAGGACAAGTGGATCGTGCACTTTCCCGAGTCGCGCGAGATTTGGTCGTATGGCTCGGGGTATGGCGGTAACGCGCTCCTAGGCAAGAAATGCCTGGCGCTGCGCATCGCTTCGGTCATGGCACGCGACGAGGGATGGCTCGCCGAACACATGTTGATCTTGGGCGTGGAATCGCCGAGCGGTGAGAAGTCCTATATCACGGCCGCCTTCCCAAGCGCCTGCGGCAAGACGAATCTTGCGATGCTGATTCCGCCACCGGCATTCAAGGGCTGGAAGGTGACGACCATCGGCGAAGACATCGCCTGGATCAAGCCCGGGCACGACGGGCGCTTCTACGCGATCAATCCTGAAGCGGGCTTCTTTGGTGTTGCGCCGGGAACGTCGCACGCGACAAACCCGAATGCCATGAAGATGCTCGAGTCGAACGTCATTTTCACGAATGTCGCGCTGACTCCAGAGGGCGATGTCTGGTGGGAGGGCATGACGGATAGGCCGCCCGCGCGACTCATCGATTGGCAAGGCAAGGAATGGACGGCGGATTGCGGACGCTTGGCTGCGCATCCGAACGCGCGCTTTACCGTCGCGGCCTCGCAATGCCCTTCAATGGATGCCAAGTGGGAGGACCCCGGCGGCGTACCCATCTCTGCGTTCATTTTTGGCGGCCGGCGATCCACCACGGTACCGTTGGTGGTCGAGGCGGCGAACTGGGAGGATGGCGTTTACATGGGGGCGACCCTGGGATCCGAGACTACCGCCGCGATCACGGGCAAGGTAGGCGTGGTACGCCGCGACCCGATGGCCATGCTCGCCTTCTGCGGGTACAACATGGGCGATTACTTCGCCCACTGGCTCAAGATGGGCAAGTCGGCTCATCACCCTCCGCGAATCTTCCGAGTCAATTGGTTCCGACGCGACGCGAACGGCAAGTTCATATGGCCGGGGTTTGCGGAGAATATGAGGGTTCTAAGCTGGATCGTCGACCGATGCCATGGTCGCGCGCACGGCGCGCAGACGCCGCTTGGTGTCATGCCGCGTTATGAGGATCTCCACTGGGCTGGGTTGGAGAAGTTTTCCCAGGAGCAATACCGAGCGCTTTCGGAAATCGAGTACGGGGCGTGGCGCGAAGAGCTCTCCTCCCACGACGATCTGCTAGGAAAGCTGGGTGCGCACTTGCCGGGGGACCTGGAGCGTGGCAGAACGGCGCTGCACGCGCGGCTGGCTGCATGACGTATCCGGCGGTGCGTTTGATTCGTAACTACCTGAATTTATTTGTGAAATCTCCTTAAGCCAAAGCCAGCGCCAGCCGCGCCCACTAGCGCTGCTGCGCTCGCGGCACCGAGTACGAGGCGAGAGTTGCCGCTCTCGAGTAGGACACCCCCCGTAGCGAAGCCTAAGGCAATGCCCGCCAGCAGGAAGGTCGAGGACCACGTAAAGGCCTCGGTGGCGTGCTCGGGAAGCGCCGCCTTGGCAACGAGCATCGATTGGATCGTGAGCGCTGGTGCCATGACGATACCGGCGACGATCACGAAGATTGCGAACAACCAAAGCGCTGTGATGCCCGCAAGCGGCGCGATCCCGACGCCCATGACCGCGAGCACGAACGCGAATTGGACCCACAGGGACTTGCCCCAGCTTCGGCTCCCGTAAGCGAGGCCCCCTAGAACGCTGCCAATGCTCATCAAGCCGAGCAACAGTCCGGCGGATGCAGGTGCATGAGCCTCTGAGGCGAAGGCAGTGGTTCCGATTTCGACCAACCCGAAGGCCATCGAATAGCAGAGGACGACTCCAAGTAGCCGCATAAAGCGGGGGTCGCCGAGAGGACCGAAAACGCCGCTCGTGCGCCGCGCCTCGATGTGCCAGTCGAGGAGTGGCGGTGTGCGCAGAAAAAGGAGGGTTCCCGTGGCTGAACCGAGCGCGGCAAACGCGACCGCAGCGATCGCGGACCCGAGCGCGACGAACGCAGCCACCAGCATTGGGCCGACAATGAAAAGAGTCTCGATGAGGACTGATTCGAGCGAATAGGCCGTCGCGAGAAGTGCGTCATCTCCTAGCCGGCGCTTGAGGAGGGTGCGCATGCAGACTGTTATGGGCGGAAGAGCGGCTCCCGCGGAGGCAGCCAATGGCAGAACGAGCCAAAGTGGCGAGCCCCCCACGATGGCTACCGCCAAGCCGATCAAGGCGCTTGGATAGAGCACAGCGCAAGCGCGCAGGAGGACGCGAGGGCCGCGGCGGTCAATCAGTCTGCCAATGAACGGCGCTACGGTTGCCAGACCTGCGACATAAGCAGCGGTTGTCCCGCCCGCCCGCGCGAAGGATCCACTCTGCTCCTGGCTGAGTAGCAGTATCGCCAGGCCGGCGATCCCGATGGGCAGGCGGCCAACGACCGAGGCGGCAACTGTCGCCTTGAGGTGGGGTAGCGCGAGCAATCGCGCATAGCGCGCGAGCGAAATCATGGGCGCCGGATTCTGGCACAGCGCGGTCAGGCTTGACCGAAATGTTCCACGTGAAACCCAAAACAGGCGGGTATTCAATGTTCCACGTGGAACAGGAGATGAGCGCCTAGTTTCGGACCCCCCGTTCACGTATCATTGCGCTCCTTCAAATTCCCTGCCGGCGAAGGTCAGACGTTCTTCAGCGATGCAGTTCCCGAGCGAATTCGATGTCGTCGTCGTGGGCGGGGGCCACGCCGGTACCGAAGCGGCCCTTGCATCGGCTCGAATGGGCTGCCGCACGCTGCTACTCACGCACAGCATCGAGACTCTCGGACAGATGTCGTGCAACCCCTCTATCGGAGGCATCGGCAAGGGGCATTTGGTGCGGGAGATCGATGCGCTCGGAGGCGCGATGGCGCTCGCGACTGACGAGGCCGGAATCCAATTCCGGACGCTCAACTCGTCCAAGGGGCCGGCCGTGCGAGCGACGCGGGCGCAGGCCGACCGCGTCCTCTACCGTAGGGCTATTCGGAAGCGACTCGAAGACCAACCGAACCTGACCCTGTTCCAGCAGCCTGTCGATGACATCATGCTCGACGGCGAGCGCGCCATCGGCGTCGTAACGCAGCTTGGGATTCGCATTCGTGCACGCGCGATCGTCCTGACAACAGGGACATTTCTGTCCGGGCTGGTCCACGTCGGACTAACGAGTCACCAGGCAGGTCGCGCAGGTGACCCAGCCTCCATTGCCCTCGCCGCGAGGCTGCGCGAGATGCGGTTGCCGGTCGGGCGTCTAAAAACCGGGACCCCTCCCCGACTGGATGGTCGCACCATCGATTTTTCCGTCATGGAAGAGCAACCTGGCGACTCTCCGGAGCCCGTCTTCTCCTTCCTCGGAACGCGCGGTATGCATCCGGCGCAGCGACCCTGCTGGATCACGCACACGAATTCTCGGACGCACGACATCATCCGCTCCGGGCTCGACCGGTCTCCAATGTTTACCGGTGTGATCCAAGGCGTCGGCCCGCGGTATTGCCCGTCCATCGAGGACAAGGTCAATCGCTTCGCGTCGAAGTCTAGCCACCAGATCTTCCTGGAGCCGGAGGGACTCTCCACGAGCGAAATCTATCCCAATGGGATCTCGACGAGCTTGCCGTTCGACGTGCAGCTCGAGCTAGTGCGCTCGATTCGCGGCCTCGAGGGCGCGCACGTCCTGCGCCCCGGTTACGCGATCGAATACGACTACTTCGATCCCCGAAACCTGAAGTCCTCCCTCGAAACGAAGACGGTTAACGGGCTGTTTTTTGCCGGTCAAATCAACGGCACGACGGGGTACGAAGAGGCCGCCGCGCAAGGATTGCTGGCCGGGATCAACGCGGCGCTCCAAGTGAAGGAAAGAGATCCTTGGTGCGCGCGCCGCGATGAGGCTTATCTCGGCGTGCTTGTCGATGACCTGATCACGCGCGGCGTCTCGGAGCCCTACCGCATGTTTACCAGCCGCGCGGAGTTTCGCCTGATGCTGCGCGAGGATAACGCCGATCTGCGGTTGACCGAGGTCGGGCGGAGACTGGGGCTGGTGGACGACATGCGCTGGGACCGATTCAACCGCAAGCGCGATGCGATCGCGCGGGAGCAGCATCGCCTCGCCGCCGTCCGGCTCGGGCCACGGAGCGTCAGCGATGCGGAGGCTGTCAGAGTCTGCGGACAGGGACTCGAACGCGAGTACTCACTTTTAGAATTACTCAGGCGTCCTGGGGTTTCATACGATGCGCTGATGACTCTTCCCGGCGCGGGCGACGGCTGTGGCGACCCGGTCGTTGCTGAGCAAGTCGAGATTCAGGCGAAGTACCAAGGCTACATCGCGCGTCAGCGCGATGAGGTGGCGCGCAATGAAGCCTTCGACGCGCTCAGGATTCCCGAGGAGATCGACTATGCCTTGGTCCGCGGCCTGTCAACTGAGGTGAGCCAGAAACTGGCGCTTCATCGCCCGGAGACCATCGGACAGGCGGCGCGTATTTCCGGCGTAACACCGGCGGCGATCTCGCTGCTGCTGGTTCACTTAAAGCGAGGCTTCGGGCGCCCATCGCACAAGAAGAGCGCATGACGCCGGAGGGCGCTCTCGATCAAGGGCTTGAGCAACTGACGCTCGCTCTCCCGAGCGGCGCGCGCGGCAGACTCCTCGCTTTCCTTGGGCTGCTCGTGAAGTGGAACAAGACCTACAACCTGACCGCGATTCGTGATCCGCTCAAAATGGTCACTCACCATCTGCTCGATTCGCTCGCGGTCCTCCCCCACCTTCCGCTGACCGGTCAGGACAACGGGATGGCGGATGTCGGCTCCGGGGGCGGCATGCCCGGAATTCCGCTCGCGATTGCGCGTCCCGAGTGGCCAATTACCCTGAACGACAGCAATCAAAAGAAGACCGCCTTTCTGCGCCAGGCGGCGATTGAACTCGGGTTACTGAATGTGACCGTACACACGGGACGCGCCGAGGACTGGCGGCCGGCGCGCCTCTTCGCTGCCGTGATATCGCGCGGCTTCGCCGAACTGGCCGACTTTTGGGCCGCATGCCGACATCTGATCGCGCCGGGCGGCGTGCTGGCAGCAATGAAGGGTGTCTATCCGCACGAAGAACTCGCACGCGTCCCCACCGGTGCAGGCTGCGGCGAGGTGGTACGGCTGCAGGTTCCGCTGCTCGACGCGGAGCGGCATCTCGTGTTGTGCCGTCCGGGGGTGTGAGCATGGCGCGTGTGTATGCGGTGGCGAATCAAAAAGGTGGCGTAGGCAAGACAACCACCACCGTCAATCTGGCCGCAGGTCTCGCCCAGACTGGCCAACGCGTGCTGCTGGTCGATCTGGATCCGCAGGGCAATGCGACGATGGGCAGCGGCATCGACAAGCGAAACGCCGTGCACACGGTGTACCACTTGCTGCTCGGCTTGAGCGATTTGGCCGCAGTGCGGCTACGCTCCGAGAGTGGGGGCTACGATCTCCTGCCGGCAAACCGCGAACTTGCCGGCGCCGAGGTCGAGCTCGTCGGCATCGAGCGTCGCGAGTCTCGTCTCAAGGAGGCGCTGGCCGGTGTCAGCGGCGACTACGACTACATCCTGATCGACTGCCCACCCTCGCTTTCGCTGCTGACGATCAACGGGTTGGTTGCGGCGAATGCGGTACTCATCCCGATGCAGTGCGAGTACTACGCTTTGGAGGGACTGTCCGATCTGGTCGGAACGATCAAGCGGGTCCGCGCTCACCTCAACCCGCAGCTCGAGATCGCAGGATTGCTGCGCACAATGTACGACCCACGCAACACCCTCTCGCAGCAAGTGTCGCAGCAATTGGAGTCACATTTTGGGGACAAGGTCTATCAGACCCTCGTGCCGCGCAATGTACGGCTCGCGGAAGCCCCGAGTTACGGCGCACCCGCCGTCGTCTGGGACAAGGGCTCGAAGGGAGCACAAGCCTACCTTGCGCTGGCCGAGGAGATTCTGGCGCGCAGCAAGGGCCCCTTACCCGCCGAAGCATAGACTCTTAACGGAATAGCCATGATCAAGCCAAAGGGACTGGGGCGTGGGCTCGATGCACTCCTCGGCGGAGACGAACCTCCGCGCGAAACGCTTACTACCCTGGCGGTGAGCCGCATCCGGCCAGGAAAATATCAGCCGCGCACGAAGATGGACCAGGAAGCCCTCGCCGAGCTGGCCTCATCTATCAAGTCTCAGGGCCTCATGCAGCCCCTGCTGGTGCGTCCCGTGGAGCGCGATCGGTATGAGCTCATCGCGGGCGAGCGGCGTTGGCGCGCAGCGCAGATGGCCGGACTGGACGAGGTCCCGGCGCTGGTGCGCGATGTGCCAGACGAGGCGGCGCTCGCGATGGCGCTCATCGAGAATATCCAGCGCGAAAACCTGAATCCGATGGAGGAAGCGTCGGGGCTGCAGCGGCTCATCGACGAATTCAAGATGTCTCACGAGCAGGCGGCCGACGCGGTCGGCCGGTCGCGCAGTGCGACGACCAACCTGTTGCGCCTGCTAAAGCTCACCAAGCCGGTTCAGGCCATGGTCATGGAGGGCGTGCTGGATATGGGTCATGCGCGTGCGATCCTCTCACTCGATGGCGCGCGCCAGGTCGAAGCTGCCAAGCGCGTGGCGGCGCGCGGGATGTCGGTGCGCGAGGCGGAGGCGCTGGTGGCCAGAATGCTGCGCGGAAACGCTTCCCGTCAGCGGCGCAAGCCCGACCGCGATCTGGCTCGGCTCGAGGAAGAGACGTCGGAACGCCTAGGCACCACGGTCGAGATACGTCCAGGCAGAAAAGGAAGCGGCAAGCTGATCATTCACTACTCCAACCTCGACCACCTCGACCAATTGCTGCGCAAGCTGGACTGAGCCGCGCCGCCTTAATGTTGATGCGGCGCAACACGTTGACCGTCCAACAGCATGAACGCTATACTCCGCGCGCTTTGCTGGGCGCGGGTGAATTGAAACTGATGCTTCGCAGCCTGGGTAAGCCGATTCGTACGGTTCTGCGCTGGCAATTGTTGGTCACCGCAGCGCTGACTGTGGTCGCCGCGGTCACGGTGGGCACGCACGGTGCGTTGTCAGCCGCCCTCGGTGGAATGGTCAGCGTGTGCGCGGGGCTAGCCTCCGGAATCGTTGCTTCGTTGGGGAAGGCTGAGTCTGCGGGGGGAGTTCTGATCGGAGCGTTGCGCGCCGAAGGCATCAAGATCGGCCTCATCGTCATCCTCCTGTGGCTCGTGCTGGCGGCGTACAAGAATGTCGTAATGCTCGCCTTTCTCGGCACGTTCATCGTAACGGCCCTGACCTTCTCCATGGCAGTGGTAGTGCGCGACCGTTAGGTCGCACCGACTGGAAAGTGGAACACCGTTAAGTCATGTCCGCCGGCACCGAGCTCACACCCACCGAGTACATCGGCCACCATCTGACTTTCCTCGCCGAGTCGGTCGGAAAGGGCAGCTTCTGGGTAGTGCACGTCGACACCTTGGTCACCTCCGTGATTCTCGGGGTGATCGGCGTCGGGTTCTTCTGGTGGATCGCGCGCGGCGCGACTTCCGGCGTGCCCAACAAGCGACAGGCGTTCGTCGAGCTCGCCTTCAGTGCTCTCGACGACCAGGTCAAGGGCATCTTCACGCACGGCGATCGCAACAAGTTCGTCGCGCCGGCGGCGCTCACGGTATTCGTCTGGGTATTGTTGATGAATGCGATGGATTGGCTGCCCGTTGACTTCGTGACCCGCGGAATGGCTGCTCTCGGTGCTCCTGAATGGCGCCCCGTTCCTACCGCCGACGTCAACACGACCTTCGCCCTGGCGCTCTCGGTCTGGGTGCTGATGATCTACTTCGCCATAAAGTCCAAAGGCCTGGGCGGGTGGATCCACGAGCTGGTGTGCTCGCCTTTTGGTGCCAATCCGCTGCTCTGGTTGCCGAATCTCGCGTTCAACATCGTCGAGTACGTGTCCAAACCGCTGTCGCACTCGTTACGGCTGTTCGGCAACATGTTCGCAGGCGAGATCATCTTCATCCTGCTCTGGGTGTGGGGCTCCACCGGGCTGACTGGCGCGGTGGCTGGCACCGTCCTCGGGTTGGGCTGGGCTATCTTCCACCTGCTCATCGTCGTCATCCAGGCGTTCATCTTCATGATGCTCACCGTCGCCTATATTTCGATGGCGCACGAGCACCACTGAGCTTCACCTACACCTCTTTTCGCTCTGTAAAGGAAATCAAAATGGAAAAGCTTCAAATGCTCGCGATGATCCAGGCCTACACCGGGATCGGCATCGGGCTGATGATCGGCCTCGGCGCTGCCGGCGCGTGCATCGGCATCGGCATCATGTGCAGCCGCTTCCTCGAGGCTGCAGCACGCCAGCCCGAGCTGACCGCCTCGCTGCAGGCGAAGGTTTTCCTGCTGCTCGGCCTGATCGACGCGTCGTTCATCATCGGGGTCGGTCTCGCGATGCTGTTTGCGTTTGGCAACCCCTTGCTCGCGGTCATTAAGTAGCGGAGTCGTTCGTCACCCGGAAGTAGGGGGCAGGCATGAACTTTAATCTGACGCTGTTCACGCAGGCTGCAGCGTTCGCGCTATTCATCTGGTTCACGATCAGGTTTGTATGGCCGCCGCTCTTGCGCGCCATCGAGAATCGCCAGAAGCAGATCGCCGACGGCCTCGCCGCTGGCGAAGAGGGCAGGAAATCGCTCGAGATCTCGACGCGCGAAGCGGCGCAAGTTGTCGCCGAGGCGCGCGGCCGTGCGACCGAGATCGTCGCCCAGGCGGAGAAGCGCGCAGGCCAGCTGATCGAAGACGCCAAGCTGGCGGCCCGCGAGGAGGGCGAGCGCGAGAAGGCCGCCGC
>JBLMWT010000117.1:0-14228 GCA_050257375.1 Sphingomonadaceae bacterium | reverse complement strand
GTGCTGCCGACGCTGTACGCCGCGCACAGCGAGCGCTACGCCGGCTACACGCTGCGCAAGGTGTGCAACGAGATGCACGACTTCTACCGCCAGGCGAACGTGAAGGAGCTGCAGCGGCTGTGCTTCCGGTCCTCGAGCTTCCCGGAACTCGCGCTGTCGCCGCAGGACGCCTACCAGGCGCTGGTCGCGAACGACGTCGACTACGTGCCGCTGGACAAAATCAAGGGCCGCATTTCCGCGACGCTCGCGCTCATCTACCCGCCGGGCATCGGCGTCGTGCTGCCCGGCGAGCGCTGGGACGAGCGCGCGAAGCCGATGCTCGATTACTTCCTCGCGTTCGAGGAGTCGTTCAACCGCTTCCCCGGCTTCAACTACGAGGTGCAGGGCGTCTACCAGGAACGGGTGGGCGGCCGCATCAAATTCCATAGCTACGTGGTCCACGAGTAGGTGAAGGGAGAAACAGCCATGGCCGAGCAAAAGAAGATGAGCGTGATGCAGCTGACCCTCGTGGTCGCCGTCAACATGATGGGCTCGGGCATCATCATGCTGCCCACCAACATGGCCCAGGTCGGGGCGATTTCCCTGCTCTCCTGGATCGTCACCGCGATCGGCTCGATGGCGATCGCCTACGGCTTCGCGCAGGCCGGCCTGTTCAACCAGCGGCCCGGCGGCATGGCGGCCTACGCCGAGGACGCCTACGGCAAGGGCGGCTACTTCCTCACGTTCCTCCTCTACTTCTTCTCGCTCGCGATCGGCAACGTCGCGATCGCGATCTCGGCAGTCGGCTACCTCGCCGGATTCTTCCCGGGGATGTCGGCGACGCCGATCGCGACCTGCATCAGCGTGATCGCGCTCATCTGGCTGACGACGGTGGCCAACTTCGGCGGGCCGAAGATCACCGGCCGCATCGGCGCGGTGACGGTGTGGGGCGTGATCGTCCCGGTGGCGGGCCTGTCGGTCATCGGCTGGATCTGGTTCAAGGGCGACACCTTCGCGCAGGCGTGGAACCCGAAAAACATGGGCGTGTTCGAGGGCATGGGCTCGAGCATCGCGCTCACGCTGTGGGCGTTCCTCGGCATGGAATCGGCGGCACAGAACTCCGACGCGGTCGAGAATCCGAAGCGCGACGTGCCGATCGCCTGCATGCTCGGCACGCTCGGCGCGGCGGTCGTCTACGTGCTGTCCACCACGGTGATCCAGGGCATCGTGCCGAACGCGGAGCTCGCCAAGTCGACGGGTCCGTTCGCCCTCGCCTACGCCAAGATGTTCAACCCGACCATCGGCTCGATCATCATGGCGCTCGCGGTGATTGCCTGCCTGGGCTCGCTGCTCGGCTGGCAGTTCACCATCGGCCAGACCGCCAAGACCGCGGCCGCCGACCGGCTGTTCCCCACCATCTTCGCGAAAGTGAACAGCATGGACGCGCCGGTCGCCGGCATGATCGTGATGGGCATCGTCCAGAGCGTGCTCGCGCTGTCGACCATCTCACCGAGCTTGAGCGAGCAGTTCAGCGTGCTGGTCAATCTCGCCGTGGTGACCAACGTGCTGCCCTACGTGATCTCGCTCTCCGCCCTGTTCGTGATGATGAAGGGCGCCGGCGTCACGGGCGGCACCTACACGCGCAACGCGGTGATCACCGTGGTCGCGATGCTGTACTCGACCTACGCGATCTACGCCTCAGGCAAGGACGCGGTGCTCGGGGGGACGATCGTGCTGTCGCTGACCTTCATCCTGTACGGCTTCCTCGCGCCGCGCTTCGCGGGCGCAGCGGGCGCGGGGGCGCGCGCGCCAGCCGGCGCCAGGGCGATGGTCGCGGTCGCGCTCCTCGCGTTCGGCGCGCTTCTCGTCGCGCCGCGGCCGGCGGAGGCGCAAACCCTCGACGCGCTCAAAAGCGCGGGCAAGATCCGCCTCGGCTACCGCGCCGACGCCCGACCGTTCTCCTACAAGGACGAATCGGGCAACCCCGCCGGGTACTCGGTCGCGCTGTGCGGGAAGATCGCCGACGACCTGAAGACGGAGCTGAAGCTCCCGCAGCTCGCGGTCGAATGGGTGCAGGTGACGCCGGAGAGCCGCTTCGCCGACGTCGCCCAGGGCAAGGTCGATCTCTCCTGCGGCGCGGATAGCGACACGCTCGCGCGCCGCGCACAAGTGTCGTTCTCGATTCCGATCTACCCCGGCGGCATCGGAGCGCTGGTGCGCGCCGACGCGCCGAGCGGCCTGATTGACATCCTCGAGCGGCGCCCACCGTCGCGTCCTCTGTGGCGCGGCACGCCGGCGCTCGTGCTGCAGGCGCAAACCTTCTCGGTGGTCGCGAACACGACGAGCGCGACCTGGCTCGCCGAGCGGCTCGACACCTTCCAGCTCAGCGCAAAGGTGGTGCCGGTGGACAGCTACGCGGCGGGCATCGAGGGACTGCTCGCAGGCAAAGCGAGCGTGTTCTTCGGCGACCGCGCGATCCTGCTCGACGCCGCGGCGCGCAGCCCGTCGGCGGGCGATTTGCAGGTGCTCGAGCGGCACTTCACCTACGAGCCGATCGCGCTCGCGATGAAGCGCGGCGACGAGGACTTCCGCCTCGCCATCGACCGCAGCCTGAGCCGGCTGTTCCGCTCGGACGAGGTCGTCCCGATTTATACGAAGTGGTTCGGCAGGCCCGGCCGGGATGCGCGCGAGTTCTTCCGCATGGCGGCCCTGCCGGAATGAGCGAGGAGCGCAGATGACGCAGAAATTCGGAGTTCACAGCGAAGTCGGCAAGCTGCGCACGGTGCTCGTTTGCCGCCCGGGGCTCGCCCACCAGCGGCTCACGCCGGGCAACGCCGCCGAGCTGCTGTTCGACGACGTGCTCTGGGTGCAGGAGGCGCAGAAGGACCACTACGACTTCGTGCTCAAGATGCGCGAGCGCGGCGTCGAGGTGCTCGAGCTGCACGAGCTGCTCGCCGAGACGATGCGAGACAAGGAGGCGCGCGCCTGGGTGCTCGACCGGCGCATCACCCCGAACGACATCGGGGTAGCGGCGGAACGCTTCGTTCGCCCCTGGCTGGACGAGATGCCGGCGGAGAAGCTCGCCGAGCACCTGATCGGCGGCATCGCCGTGCTCGACCTGCCGCAGAGCAAGTGGTCGGCGATGCTCTCCGAAGCCTACGGAGGCACCGACTTTCTCGTCCCGCCGATCCCGAACACGCTGTTCCAGCGCGACCCGTCGTGCTGGA
The DNA here is from genome assembly GCA_050257375.1 of Sphingomonadaceae bacterium. Taxonomy (GTDB): domain Bacteria; phylum Pseudomonadota; class Gammaproteobacteria; order Burkholderiales; family SG8-39; genus DAHVFK01. The sequence continues at coordinate 11,022 of JBLMWT010000117.1, read as the reverse complement.
TCTACGGCGGCGTCACCTGCAACCCGATGTTCTGGCCGGCGCGCAAGCCCGAGACGCTGCTGCAGCGCGCGGTGTACAAGTTCCACCCGCGCTTCAAGGGCGGCGATTTCAAGATCTGGTGGGGCGACTCCGACGAGCCCTTCGGCGCTTCGACCGTCGAAGGCGGCGACGTCATGCCGATCGGCAATGGCGTGGTGCTGATCGGCATGGGCGAGCGGACGACGCGCCAGGCCGTGTTCCAGCTCGCCGACCGGCTGTTCAAGGAGAAGGCGGCCACGCGTCTCATCGGCTGCCTGATGCCGAAGAGCCGCGCGGCGATGCACCTCGATACGGTGTTCACCTTCTGCGACCGCGACGTCTGCACGGCGTTCCGCGAGGTCGCCGACCAGGTGCGCTGCTACAGCGCCCGCCCCGACGGCAAGGGCAGCATCGAGGTGCATCCGGACAAGGGGCACCTGTTCGACGTGGTCAAGGAAGCGCTCGGCATCAAGGAGCTGCGCGTGGTCGAAACCGGCGGCAACGCCTGGCAGGCGCAGCGCGAACAATGGGACGACGGCAACAACGTGGTCGCGCTCGAGCCCGGCGTCGTCGTCGCCTACGACCGCAACACATACACCAACACGCTGCTGCGCAAGGCCGGGGTCGAAGTGATCACGGTGCGCGGCGCGGAGCTCGGCCGCGGGCGCGGCGGCGGTCACTGCATGACCTGCCCGATCTCGCGCGATCCGGCCTACTGACGAGGAGTTCCACATGGGATTCAATCTGCGCAACCGCTCGCTGCTCACGGTCCAGGACTACACCCAGCGCGAGTTCCGCTACCTGCTCGACCTGGCGAGGGATCTGAAGCGCGCCAAGTACGCGCGCACCGAGCAGAAGCACCTCGACGGCAAGGAGATCTGCCTGATCTTCGAGAAGACCTCGACGCGCACGCGCTGCGCCTTCGAGGTCGCCTGCTACGACCAGGGCGCGAACGTCACTTACCTTGATCCGGCCGGCTCGCAGATCGGCCACAAGGAGTCGTTCAAGGACACTGCCCGCGTGCTCGGGCGCATGTACGACGCGATCGAATACCGCGGCGCGAGCCAGACCGGCGTCGAGACGCTCGCCAAGTACGCCGGAGTGCCGGTATTCAACGGCCTCACCGACGAATACCACCCCACGCAGATGCTCGCCGACGTCATGACCATGCGCGAGCACAGCGACAAGCCGATCCACGAGATCAGGTACGCCTTCTTCGGCGACACGCGCAACAACATGGGGCACTCGCTCATGATCGTCGGCTGCCTGATGGGCATGGACGTGCGCCTGTGTGGCCCGAAGAAGCTGTGGCCCTCCGACGAGTACGTGAAGATCGCGCGCGAGCTGGAGAAGAAGTACGGCGGCAAGCTCACCATCACCGACGATCCCAAGGTGGCGGCGAAGGACGCCGACTTCATCCACACCGACGTCTGGGTGTCGATGGGCGAGCCGAAGGAAGTCTGGAAGGAGCGCATCGAGCTGCTGCTGCCCTACCAGGTCAACACGAAGCTGATGAAGGCCGCCAGCCCGCAGGTCAAGTTCATGCACTGCCTGCCCGCGTTCCACGATACCGAGACGACGCTCGGCAAGCAGCTCGCCGAGACCTACGGCATCGACAACGGCCTGGAAGTCACCAACGACGTCTTCGAGTCCGAGTACAACCTCGCCTTCGAGCAGGCGGAGAACCGCATGCACACCATCAAGGCGATCCTCGTGGCCACGATCGGCGACTGACGCCATGCTCGTCGTCACTGCACTCGGCGGCAACGCGCTCCTGCGGCGCGGCGAGCCGATGACCGCCGACAACCAGCGCCGCAACGTGCGCATTGCCGCAGAAGCGCTCGCCCCGGTCGCCGCCGAGCACCAGCTCGTCGTTGGCCACGGCAACGGGCCGCAGGTCGGCCTGCTCGCGCTTCAGGGATCGGCCTACGCCAAGGTGGAGACCTACCCGCTCGACGTGCTCGGCGCCGAGACCGAGGGCATGATCGGCTACATGATCGAGCAGGAACTGGGAAACCTGCTGCCCTTCGAGCGGCCGTTCGCGACGCTGCTCACCATGATCGAGGTCGATCCGAACGATCCCGCGTTCAAGAATCCGACCAAGTTCATCGGCCCGGTGTACGCGAAGCCGGAAGCCGACCGCATCGCCGCCGAGAAAGGCTGGGCGTTCAAGCAGGACGGCGACAAGTGGCGCCGCGTGGTCGCCTCGCCCGAGCCGAAGCGCATCTTCGAGCTGCGGCCGATCAAGTGGCTGCTCGAGCGCAACACGATCGTGATCGCCGCGGGCGGCGGCGGCATCCCGACCGCCTACGTGCCGGGCGCGCGCCGCAAGCTCGAGGGCATCGAGTGCGTGATCGACAAGGACCTCGCCTCCGAGCTTCTGGCGCGCGAGCTGGATGCCGACCTGTTCGTGATGCTCACCGACGCCGACGCGGTGTACGCTGACTGGGGCAAGCCGACGCAGAAGGCGATCCGGCGCGGCTCGCCCGCGGCGCTCGCCGCCATGTCCTTCGCCGCCGGCTCGATGGGACCGAAGGTCGACGCGGCGTGCCGCTTCGCCGCCGCAACCGGCAAGCGCGCCGCGATCGGCGCCCTCCCCGATATGGCGAAGATCCTCGCCGGCGAGGCGGGCACCACGGTGTCGGCGAAGGAAAGCGGCATCGTCTACGCTGTCTGACGCGCGCCGCTGGCGGCGCGCAGCACGAGGTAGCCGGCCACCGCGCACACGAGCGAGCCGCCGAGCACGCCGATGCGCAGCGCGACGTGGTGCTCCGGCAAGCGGAACGCGAGCGACCCGATGAACAGGCTCATCGTGAAGCCGATGCCGGTGAGGATCGCCACCCCGTAGAGCTGCAGCCAGCTCGCGCCCTGCGGCAGACTGGCCAACCTGAGTCGCACGGCGACCCACGAGGCCGCCATCACGCCGAATTGCTTGCCGAACATGAGCCCGAGCGCGATGCCGAGGCTCACCGGCTCGAGCAGGCCCGCGGGCGTCAGCCCGGCGAGCGGCACGCCCGCATTGGCGAAAGCGAATACCGGCAGGATGCCGTAGGTGACCCAGGGGTGCAGCATGTGCTCCACGCGCTGTAGCGGCGACTCGGTCTCGCCCGCCACGCCGCGCAGCGGGATCGCGAAGCCGAGCGCGACGCCGGCGAGCGTGGCGTGCACCCCGGACTTGAGCACGAACACCCAGAGCGCAATGCCGACCAGCACGTAAGGCGCGAGCGCGCGCACGTGCGTGAGGTTCAGGACGACGAGCGCAAGGATGGCCGCCGCCGCCAGGCCGAGCGACAGGAGCGACAGGTCGGCGGTGTAGAACAGCGCGATGATCACGATCGCCGCGAGGTCGTCGATGATCGCGAGCGCGAGCAGGAACACCTTAAGGCTCGACGGCACGCGCTTGCCGAGCAGCGCGAGCACCCCGATGGAAAAGGCGATGTCGGTGGCGGTCGGGATCGCCCAGCCGTTCAGCGCCACCGGGTCGTGCCAGTTGAGCGCGCTGTAGATGAGCGCCGGCCCGAGGACGCCGCCCGCGGCGGCGATGCCGGGCAGCGCGGCCCGGCGCAGGCTCGCGAGTTCGCCCGCGAGCACCTCGCGCTTGATCTCGAGGCCCACGAGCAGGAAGAAGACCGCCATCAGCGCGTCATTCACCCACAGGAGCAGCGGCTTGTCGATCTCGAAGTCGCCGACGTGCACGCCCACCGGCAGAGCGAGCAGCGCGCGGTACAGCGCGAACAAAGGCGAGTTCGCGACGCCGAGCGCGAGCGCCGCGGCGGCGACCAGCACGATGCCGCCCGCCGCCTCGAGGCGGAAAAACTCTTCGATGAACGTCCTGGCTTGACGCATGTCAACCGAGTGCCACGCCCGCATGCTAGCGTGGTTCCCCTTCCGAGGAGGGCTTGCGATGGGCAAGGACGAAATTCTACAAGTCTCGCCGCAGGGGCCGCTCGCTGCCGAGGCGCTGCGCCTGATCGACGCCTGGTGGCGCGCCTGCAACTACCTGTCGATCGGCATGATCTACCTGCAGGACAACCCTCTGCTGCGCGAGCCGCTCGAGCCCGGGCACGTCAAGCAGCGGCTGCTCGGCCACTGGGGGGCGAGCCCGGCGCTGTCCTTCGTGTGGGCGCATCTGAACCGCGTCATCAAGCGCGACGACCTGGACATGATCTTCATGGCCGGTCCGGGCCACGGCGCGCCGGGCGTGCTCGGTCCGACCTACCTCGAAGGCACCTACTCGGAGATCTATCCTGACAAGAGCGAGGATGCGGAAGGAATGCAGAAGTTCTTCAAGCAGTTCTCCTTCCCCGGGCACATCGGCTCGCACGTCACGCCCGAGACGCCCGGCTCGATCCACGAGGGTGGCGAGCTCGGCTATAGCCTGGCGCACGCCTATGGCGCGGCACTCGACAATCCCGGTCTCATCGTCGCCTGCGTGGTCGGCGACGGCGAGGCGGAGACCGGGCCGCTCGCCACCGCTTGGCACTCGAACAAGTTCCTCAATCCGGCGCGCGACGGCGCGGTGCTGCCGGTCCTGAGCCTCAACGGCTACAAGATCGCCAACCCGACCGTCCTCGCGCGCATCACGCACGAGGAGCTGAAGGCGCTGTTCGTCGGCTACGGCTATAAGCCCTACTTCGTCGAGGGCTCCGAGCACGCCGAGATGCACCAGAAGATGGCTGCGGCGCTCGATGCCGCGCTCGGCGAGATCCGCGCGATCCAGGCCAAGGCGCGCGCCGGCGGCGAGCCCGCGCGTCCGCGCTGGCCGATGATCGTGCTGCGCGCGCCCAAGGGCTGGACCGCGCCGAAGGAGATCGGCGGCCACAAGATCGAAGGCAGCTGGCGCGCGCACCAGGTGCCGTTCTCCGACGTGCGCGGCAATCCCGCGAACCTCAAGCTGCTCGAGGACTGGCTGCGCAGCTACCGGGCCGAGGAGCTGTTCGACGCGGGCGGGCGCCTGCGGCCCGAGCTGCGCGCGCTCGCGCCCGACGGCGCGCGGCGCATGAGCGCCAACCCGCACGCGAACGGCGGGCTGCTGCGCAAGACGTTGAAGCTCCCGGACTTTCGCGCCTACGCGGTCAAGGTGCCGCAGGCGGGCAAGGTCCTGCACGAGAACACGCGGCCGCTCGGCGAGTATCTGCGCGACGTGATGAAGCTGAACATGAAGAGCTTCCGCGTGTTTGGGCCCGACGAGACCGCTTCGAACCGCCTGCAGGCGATCTACCAGGCGAGCAAGAAAACGTGGATGGCCGAGCTCTTGCCCGAGGACGCGGACGGCGGCGAGCTGGCGCGCGACGGCCGCGTGATGGAGATGCTCTCGGAGCACACGCTCGTCGGCTGGCTGGAAGGCTATCTTCTCACCGGCCGCCACGGCCTGTTTCACACCTACGAGGCCTTCGCGCACATCGTCGACTCGATGTTCAACCAGTACGCCAAGTGGCTCGACATCGCCAAGAACAACGTGTCGTGGCGCGCTCCGGTGTCCGCGCAGAACATCCTGCTGTCCTCGACCGTGTGGCGCCAGGACCACAACGGCTTCTCGCACCAGGACCCGGGCTTCATCGACCTCGTCACCAACAAGAGCCCGACGGTGACGCGCATTTACCTGCCGCCCGACGCGAACACGCTGCTCGTCGTGGCCGACCAGTGCTTCAGGTCGACCGACTGCATCAACGTGATCGTCGCCGACAAGCAGAGGCACCTGCAGTTCACCACCATCGACGAGGCGGTCGTGCATTGCGCCAAGGGGATCGGCATCTGGGCGCGCGCGAGCACCGACGAGGGCGCCGACCCCGACGTGGTGCTCGCCTCGTGCGGCGACGTGGCGACGCAGGAGGCGCTCGCGGCGGCGGCGATCCTGCGCGAGCACCTGCCGGATCTCAAGCTGCGCTTCGTGAACGTCGTCGATCTGTTCAAGCTGCAGCCCGATACCGAGCACCCGCACGGCTCGAGCGAGCGCGAGTTCGACAGCCTGTTCACCGTCGACAAGCCGATCATCTTCAACTTCCACGGCTACCCGTGGCTGATCCACAAGCTCGCCTACCGCTTCCGCAACCACGACAACCTGCACGTGCGCGGCTACAAGGAGAAGGGCAACATCAACACCCCGCTCGAGCTCGCGATCCTCAACCAGGTGGACCGCTTCGACCTGGCGATCGACGTCATCGACCGCGTCCCGAGGCTGCAGGCGAGGGCCGCGCACCTGAAGGAGAGGATGAAGAACGAGATCATTCTCAACCTCGCCTACGCGCGCGAGCACGGCATCGACCGGCCCGAGATATCCGAGTGGACCTGGCCCTATTGATTGTCATTTTTCCAGAAGGAGCACCATCGAATGAAACAGCGAATGTTCTGGGTTGGCGCCGTGGCCGCGGCGCTCGTCTCGACGGCGTACGCGCAGCAATACGTGTACCCGGCCAAAGGCCAGTCGCCCGAGCAGCAGAAGAAGGACGAGTCGGCCTGCTATAGCTGGGCGGTCCAGCAGACGGGATTCGATCCCGCCAAGGCGCCGCCCCCGCAGGCGGCCGCGCAGCCGCCGACGACGGCGACCGGCACCACCCCGGGCGCGGGCGTGCGCGGCGCGGCGCGCGGCGCGGTGGTGGGTGAAATCGTCGGCGGGGACGCGAGCACGGGCGCGGCCGCGGGTGCGGTCGCGGCGCGCGGCCAGAGCCGCCGGCAGAACCGCGCCGCCGCCGAGCAAAGCCAACAGCAGGCGCAGGCCGCCGGCGGGCAGCAGCAGGCGGCCTTCGCCAAGGCGCGCGCCGCCTGCCTCGAAGGCCGCGGCTACACCGTCAAGTAGATGAACGGGGCTCGGGGCTGAGCGCTCGCACGATCGCGGGGCGCACGCCCGGCGACTTCATCCTGCTCGGCGTCACGGCGGCGGAGCTCGCGCTCCTCGTCCGGATGACGCCGAGCTTCACGCTCGTCGACTGGGTCTACGTGCTGCAGCACGTGCTGGTGCTCGGCATTTCGCTCACGCGCCGCGCGCCCATGGCGCTGGATCGCTCGATCGGCGCCGGCGCGGCGGTGATCGTCGCCTATGCCTATCCCTACGCGCAGGTGGCGTACCTGCGCTGGGCGCCGGGCGAGGCCGTGTCGTTCGAGGCGGGCTTCGTGCTCGTGTCGGCCGCCGCGCTGCTGAGCCTCGCGAGCCTCGTCACGCTCGGAAGATGGTTCGGCGTGCGCCCGGCGCTGCGCGGACTGGCGACGACCGGCCCTTACCGGATCGTGCGCCATCCGATGTACCTCTCGTATGTCATCGCCGACATCGGCTACAACCTGCAGGAATGGAATCTCGGCACGGCGCTCATGGTGCTGGCCGGCTGGGCGTCGCTGCTTTATCGCATCCATGCCGAGGAACGCGTGCTCGCGCAGCACCCCGACTGGCGGACTTACGCCGCCACGGTGCGCTACCGCCTGCTCCCCGGCCTTTGGTAAGAGATCCACAGCCTAAGCGGCAAAGCTGAGCAAGCACGAGCCCCGGCAGGATCATTTCCTGGCGGGCGCAGTCTCTTGCTTGAGCTTCTCGGCGGACGCCCTCGCTTCGGCGGTCAGCCGGTACGCAGCGTAATACTTGAAGATGTTGCGCACGTAGGTGGTCGTTTCCATGCCGATCTTCTCCGCGGTGACGATCTCGACGTTGTTGAACCACTGGTCGGGGTCGAGCCCGCGCTTCACCGCCTCCTTGCGCATCCGCGAGATATTTCCGGCGCCCGCGTTGTAACTCGCGAACGCAAAGAGCGTGCGGTTCTGCTCGTCGAACTTCGCGTCGCGGAAATACTTGGTCATGAGCACATCCATGTACTTCGCGCCGGCATGGATGTTGGGCTCCGCCTGCCGGATGTCGCCCACTTTGAGCTCCTCGCCCGTCGCCGGCATAACCTGCATGATGCCGATCGCGCCGACGTGGCTCTTCGCGTTCTGGTTGAGCTGCGACTCCTGGTACCCCTGCGCGGCGAGCATCAGAGGATCGAACCCGTACTGCGCGCCGTACTTCTGGAAGACGGCGATCAGCGCCTCGAACCGCTTTTGGTCTTCGCCGGCCCCGGCATTCTTCAGCGCCTTGACTTTGCCTGTATAGCTGCCGATGAGCTTGGCGCCTCCGCCGTGCGTCTTGGCGAAATACGCGTAGAACTCGTTCAGTTCGGCCGCGAGCTTGGGGCTGTGCTTGCGGATCGCCCACCCAACCCTGGTCTTGGGCCGCAGGACAATGTCTTCGTGGATCTTCACCTTCGGCAACACCTGCGCCCACGCCTTTGCCTTCCAGTCATCGACCACGATCGCCTGCAGGAGGCCGGCATTCAGCATCTCCAGAATGTCCTCGTCCTCTAAGGCGTCCGGCAGCAGCGCGATCTCGACCTGCTGCTTGTGCTCCTTCTTGAAACGAGCGTTCAGCGCGGTGAGGCTCAGGTAATAGCTCGAGACCTTGCGCACCTGCACCGACTTGCCCGCCAAATCGTCGATCGACGCGATGGCCGGTGACGCCGGGCCGGTCGCGAGGATTTCCGTGCTGGCGGCGTACTCGTCAGGCGCCACGAAGTCGACGTCCTTTTGCAGCTCGTCGAGCACCTTGATATTGCCGACTGCGACGTCGGCTCGCCCCTCCAGAAGATCTGCGCGAAGCTTGTCGCGCGTCGCCACGACGACGAAGACCGTGAGGGGGCGCTTGCCGAGCTGCTTGGCGTATTTCTTGTTTACCCAGCGCTCGAAATTGCGGATCAGATAAGCGGCGATGCCTCGCTCTCTGCCCTTGTCGATGAAATACAGCGACCGGCTGTAGGGAACGTAGAAGCGGATCACGCGGCGCTCGAGCATGCCGTCGAAATCGCCCTTCCAGGGCTTGCTGGTCAGCGACAGTCGGCGCGCCCCGGGGCTCGCGGCGTTCTGGGGTTTCGAGCCCGCGTCGGCCGCCGCCTTGGCATGCGCAGCGGGTACGCTCCAGCCGAGCCCCAGCGCAACGAGCGCAAGGACGGGCACCCACCGGAAAAGCTTCAGCCTCATCTCCGCGCGCCAGATCTTCCCGTCGTGCCGCAGTCCACTAATACTTTCGTCGGATAGCCAAGACTTCAGGCCGGACGAACAATAGCGCTGCGCGGGGCGGGTGTCACTGGTCGCAACCCCGACGGCCTCGTTCCGCGCTAGCACTCCTCTCCGGCTTGAGGGCCGGAACTCGACGGCGGGGCGCCGCAAGGCGCGCCGCCGCTTTTTTTCAGGGAACCGCGGGAGCGAACCAGTTATGCAGGGCCAAGCCGCCGTCGACCACGATGTCCGCCCCGGTGACGTAGCGGCCGTAGCGCTCGCTCAGCACCGCGACGCCCATCGCGGCGATGTCGTCGGCGTCGGCCAGCCTGCCGAGCGGGATCTTGGCCGCGAGATCGCCCGCGGGCTTGAAGCCGCCGGCAGCGACCGCGCCGGGGGTGAGCGCGTTGACGCGGATGCCGTGCGCGCCGAGCGCCTTGGCAAGTTCCTTGACCAGCATCACCATGCCCGCTTTGGCGGTGGCGTAATGCGGCAGGTTGCGCGGCGTGCCCGAGTGCAGCGACGTGAGATAGAGCATGCGGCCGCGCAGCCCGGCATCGATCATGTGCCGCGCCAGGCCGCGGCCGAGCGCGAAGCCCGAGCGCAGGTTCACCTCGTGCATCGCGTCCCAGGTGGCGTCGCTCACGGTCATCAGGGTGTCCGCTTCGTGGCGCGGGGGGCTCGCGCTGTGCACCAGCATGTCGACCCTTCCGAGGCGCCGCACGGCCTCGTCCGCCAGCGCTTCGGCCGAGCCGCGCCGCGACAGGTCGACTTCGGCGAGCTCGGCCGCGGCGCCCGCCTCCTTCGCCGCGGCGAGCGCCCCGGCGCCGCGCGCCGGGTCGATTTCGGCCAGCAGGACCCGCGCGCCTTCGCGCGCGAGGCCGAGCGCGAGCGCGCGGCCGATGCCGTTGCCGGCGCCGGTCACGAGCGCGCATTCGCCTGCGAAAAGCGGTTCGGGCATGCCGGAGGATCCGGGCCCAGAATACCCGCTCGCGTGCGCCCTGTCAGCCGCGCGCGTGAGCCGAGGGCGGCTACGCGGCCACTTCCACCCGTCCTCGGCCGAGCGCCTTGCAGCGCCGCAGCGCCTCGTCGGCAACTTGCAGCACCGCTTGCAGGGACTCGCCGTGCTCGGGAAAGGCCGCGACGCCCACCGACAGCGCCAGCCGGCCGAGGCTTCGTCCGCCGAACTCGACCGAAAGCGCCTGCGCGCCCGCGCAGAGCGCCCGCGCGCGCGGCAACGCCGCCTCGAGCGGCGTCTTCGCCATGACGAGCGTGAATTCGTCGCCTCCGTAGCGTGCGGCGATGTCCTCGCCGCGCGTGTGCGACTCGATGTACCGCCCGACCCGGCGCAGCACTTCGTCGCCTGCGGCGTGGCCGTAAGAGTCGTTGAAGCGCTTGAAGTGGTCGACGTCGATCATCAGCACCGCCACGGGCTGCCCCCTGCGGCGGGCGCGGCTCTCCTCCCGCGCGAGCGACGCGTCGAGATAGCGCCGGTTGTAGAGCCCGGTGAGGGGATCGCGCAACGCCTGATCGCGCAAGTCGAGAACCGATTGCGAGATCTGCTCGTCGGCCTGCAGGCGCTTCCTGATCTCCAGCGCGAGCGCTTCGCGCGCGGCCTCGAGCGGCTGGCGCTGCGCGGCCAGATGCCGCACCAGGCCGATCATCGCGCGAAGCGGCGCGTCGCTGGCGCCGACGCCCGCCGCGAGGGGGACCGGGTCCGCGAGCGCGCGCTCGAGCGCGGCGAGCAGCGCCTGTGGATTCGCCGGCTTGCCCACGAATCCGGTGCCCAGCGCGCGCGCCAGCGCGCGGGTCTCCGGCTCGATATCCGGGCGGGCGCGCAGCACCACCCGCCGCGGCACGGGCTGCGCGCGCAGGTCGAGCACCAGATGCACGCCGTCCACGTCGGCGAGCTCGATGTCGACTACGACCAGGTCCGGCTGCTCCGCCCGCACCAGCCGCAGCGCCTCCTCGCGGCCGGACGCCTCACGC
>JBLMWT010000116.1:0-2803 GCA_050257375.1 Sphingomonadaceae bacterium | reverse complement strand
CGGTACGCCGCGATCCCGAAAATCAAAATGCCAGCCATGACCAGCACGGTCATCACCGGCCGGCGCACGAAGAGCGCGGACAGGTTCACGACGCGTCCGGCCGCACGATGACCTTGGAATTCGGTTGCAGCCGCAGCTGGCCGCGCGTGACAACCTTTTCGCCCGGGCTCACGCCCTTGGCAATGATCGTCTCCTCTCCCTCGCTACGCGCCACCGTCACGCGACGAACTTCGGCGGTCGAGTCGGGCTTGAGCACGTATACATACTCGCCCTGCGGGCCCGTCTGGACCGCTGCGGAAGGCACGACCACCGCATCCTTCTGATCGTAAAGCTTGACTCTGACCGTGACGAACTGACCTGGCCACAGGGCCAGATCGGCGTTGTCGAACTGCGCGCGCAGCTTGATCGTTCCGGTGCTGGTATCGACGGCATTGTCGATGAACACCAGGTGGCCGCGAGCAAGCGGAGTGCTTGCGGCGTCCGAGCTGCTCGCCGTCGCCTCGAGTGCTCCCTGTGCCATATGCTGGCGCAATGGAGTCAGGCCCTGCTCCGGCACCGCGAAGGTCACATAGACCGGCCTCACCTGGTTGATGACCACCAGCGGGCTGGTGTCGTTCGCCTTAACCAGGTTTCCCAGCTGCAGCATGATGCGGCCCACAAAGCCGTCAATAGGCGACCGGATCGTGCAGTACTCGAGATTGAGGCGCGCGGTCTCCAGGGCCGCCTCGCTCGCTTTGAGCTGCGCATCGGCGGTCTCGGCGTTGGTGCGGAATTGCGCGTAGGCGTCCTTGGAGACGAAGTTCTTCTCGAGCAGATCGAGGTAACGGCGTTCCTGCGAGCGCGCCTGATCGCGGTTTGCCCTGTCGCGCACGACGTTTGCCTCCGCTTGGCGTAGCGCCGCGAGGAATGGCCTTGCGTCCAGGCGGAAGAGCACTTCGCCGCGGCGCACCGCCTGGCCTTCTCGGAAGCCGACCTCGACAATCTGACCGTCGACGCGAGCCTTGACCGCCACGGTGGAGTAGGCGTCCACATTGCCGATCGCCCGCAAGTAAACCGGCACTGTTCGCCCGGTGGCCACCGCGATCGAAACCGGCACCGGTGGCGGGCCGGCCGGCGGCTTATTCTCGGTGGCGCGAATGTCGCCGCCGAAGTACACGAGCGCCGCCACCGCTGCGGCGGCGACGAGCAATCCACCGAGTACCAAAAGTAGCGTGCGCCGTTGCGCTTTGAGCGTCATCTAGAGCCCGGGGAACCGGCCGACCCGAACGCACATGCCTGCGACTCCATCCGGCCTTTCCATACGCCGGGCGATGAATCTACGGCAATGCCCGTTCCAAGGCAAAGAGATTCTCAATCGTTTCACGGCTGCGCGCGAGATGCGCCCGATCGCCGTCCACGAGCACCTCGGCAGCGCGGGGGCGAGAGTTGTAGTTCGAACTCATACTCATGCCGTAGGCTCCGGCCGACATCACCGCGAGGAGATCGCCCTCACGCGCGGCCAGCCGCCGTTCCCTCGCCAAGAAATCACCGCTTTCGCATACGGGTCCGACGACGTCGTACACCTCCGCCGAAATTCCCGTTTGCGACTCGCGCACCGCCCGTATTTCGTGCCACGCGTCGTATAGCGCCGGGCGAAGCAGATCGTTCATCGCCGCATCGACCACGAGAAAGTTCTTGGCGGGGCCGGGCTTCACGTACTCGACGCGAGTGAGCAGTACGCCCGCGTTACCGACGATCGACCGCCCGGGATCCAAAATCAGCGTCTCGCGGCGTCCGCCTAGGGCGGCCACTGCGCCTGCGACGAAATCGGCGATCGGCTGCGGATTCTCGTCGCGGTACCGGATGCCGATTCCGCCCCCAACGTCGATGTGCGCCAACCGCACGCCGGTAGCCTCGATGCGAGCGGTGAGCGCAACGAGTCGTTCGACCGCGGAGATGAATGGCGCCCGATCGGTGAGCTGCGAGCCTACGTGGCAACCGATGCCGCGCACCTCAATCGCCGAAAGCCGTGAGGCGGCGGCGTATAACCGCTCGGCCTCCTCGTGCGGCACACCGAATTTGTTGCGCCGTAAGCCCGTCGAGATGTACGGATGGGTCTTCGGGTCGACGTCTGGATTGACCCGAAAAGCGATCGGCGCGCGCCTGCCGAGGCGTCGGGCGACCGCGTCGACTCTCGCGAGCTCGGCCTCGGATTCCAGATTCAGGCAAAGCACCCCGGCGAGGAGCGCCTGCTCGATCTCGCGCTCGCTCTTGCCCACCCCCGAGAACAGCGTCTTGCCCGCGTCGCCGCCGGCCGCCAGCACCCGAGCCAGCTCGCCTCCCGACACGATGTCGAAGCCTGCGCCGAGCCGCGCCATGAGCGACAGAACGGCGAGATTGGAGTTTGCCTTGACCGAGTAGCACACCAGCGCGTCCCGCGCCGCCAAGGCGCGGGAGAATTCCGAGTAGGCGGCCTCGATCGCCGCGCGCGAGTAGACATAGCAAGGAGTCCCGAAGCGCTGCGCGATACTTTCGAGTGGTAGCTGTTCGGCGCACAGGGCGCCGTCGCGGTATGCAAATGCCATTGCGTTAGCGCTGTTCGGCGGCGCCGTCGGACGCCGGATGCTGCGGATACGGCACGGGCTGATACGGCTCCGGCTTTTTCGGCTTTACCCCCGGCGGCGGGCTTTCGCGCAGGTAGAGCGGCCCCTTCTGGCCGCAGCCGGCGACGGCGAACGCGGCGCTCAGTACGACGAGAAGTGCGGTACGCATCGCGCTGCAGCGACTAAAATAACTATGCTATCACGCTGACTAGACGCGACAT
>JBLMWT010000115.1:0-3256 GCA_050257375.1 Sphingomonadaceae bacterium | reverse complement strand
CGACGTCGAGGCACGCGCCCATCAGCCCGAGCGGGCCGCCGGCGAGCACCGCGCGCTCGTAGTCGAGGCCCGACATGAGCACCTTCACGCCCTTGCCGTCCTGGCCGAGCACGTTCTCGGCGGGTACCTCGCAGTCGCGGAAAACGAGCTCGCAGGTGTTCGAGCCGCGCATGCCGAGCTTGTCGAGCTTCTGCGCGGTCGAAAAGCCCTTCATGCCTTTCTCGACGATGAACGCCGTGATGCCCTCGGTCTTGCCGTAGATCACCAGCACGTCTGCATCGGGGCCGTTGGTGATCCACATCTTGTTGCCGTTCAGAACATACCTGTCCCCGCGGCGCTCCGCGCGCAGGCGCATGCCGACCACGTCCGATCCGGCCTCGGGTTCGCTCATGGCGAGCGCGCCGACATACTCGCCGGAGACGAGCCTGGGCAGGTACTTCTTCTTCTGCGCCTCCGTGCCGTTGCGGCGGATCTGGTTCACGCACAAATTGGAGTGCGCGCCGTACGACAGGCCGACCGCGCCCGAGGCGCGCGAGATCTCCTCCACCGCGACGATGTGCGCGAGGTAACCCATCGCCGTGCCGCCGTACTCTTCCTCGACGGTGATGCCGAGCAGCCCGAGCGCGCCGAGCTTGCGCCACAGGTCCATGGGGAATTCGTTGTTCGCGTCGATCTCGGCCGCGCGCGGCGCGATCTCCTTCGCCGCGAAGTCGCGCACGCTGGCGCGCAGCATGTCGATCGTCTCGCCGTGCTCGAATCTCAGGAACGGAAGCTCCACGGACGGTCCTATTCCGGAGTGTCGGGGGTATCCGGCAGCATCATGAGCGTCTGCTGCATGACCGCGCACAGCGCACCGCCGTCGGCGAGCACCTCGCCGCGCGTCACGGTCAGGCTGCGCCCCGCCTTGAGCACCTCGGCGCGCGCCACGAAGCGCTTGCCGCGCCCCGGCGCGAGCATGTTGATCTTGTATTCCACGGTGACGAGCGAGCTCGTCGCCGGCATGAGGCTGTAGGCGGCGTAGCCGCAGGCGGTGTCGGCGATCATGCCGACGATGCCGCCGTGCAGGAAGCCTTTCTGCTGGGTGAGGTCCGCGCGCCAGTCGAGGTCGATCTCGCAGCGGCCGGGCTCGATCGACGCCATGCGCGCGCCGATCAGCGCCATCGCCTTCTGGCGCGCGAAGCTCGCGCGGCAGCGCGCCGCGAAGCCGGGGTCGGCGGGCTCGGGACGGCGCAGCGGGGCGTTCATGCGGCGAGGCTACTTGACGTTTACGTAAACGTCAACTGCGCGTCCGGCGGCGACCGCCGAGGCGCTTGCGCAGGCGCTTCTCGAAGGCGGTGATTTCGGAAAGCTGCGCGTCGATGTCGGCGCGCTGCTGCTCGAGGCTCGCCTTGTGGTTCTCGAGCACCGTGAGGAAGCGCTCGAGCTGCGGCCGCTCGTCGCGGCCCGGCTCGTACATGTCGATCAGCTCGCGGATCTCCGAGAGCGTGAGGCCCAGGCGCTTGCCGCGCAGCGTGAGCTTGAGGCGCGTTCGGTCGCGCAGCGTGTAGACGCGGCGCTGGCCCGCGCGCCGCGGCGCGAGCAGGCCCTGGTCCTCGTAGAAGCGGATCGCGCGCGGCGTCACGTCGAACTCGCGCGCCAGGTCGCCGATCGAGTACTCGGCGCGTTCCCTGGGCTCGCTCGCGGACGGATCTGCGGTCATGGGGCGGGGAAGCTACTACAATGGAGGCTGAGCGGCCTCGAGCCGCGCTGCATTCTAGCCGATCCGTCGTGGCCCGCACCTCGTCGCTCCAGTACCCGTTCGCCGAGCCGCCGGCGCCGGGCCGCGTCCTCGAAGTGGCGCCGGGGGTGCTGTGGCTGCGCATGGCGCTGCCTTTCCAGCTGAATCACATCAACCTCTGGCTGTTGCGCGACGAGGTCGGCGGCAAGCGCGGCTGGACCATCGTCGACTGCGGCATCGGCGACGAGGCGACGCGCGCGGTGTGGGAGCAGATCTTCGCCTCCACGATCGACTCGCTGCCGGTGCGGCGCGTCGTGGTCACGCACTACCATCCGGACCATGCCGGCAACGCGGCCTGGCTGTGCGAGCGCTTCGGCGCCGAGCTGTGGATGACGCAGGGCGAGTACCTCACGGCGCACGCCGTGCGCGCGGGCGGCGCAGGCTACACCACCGAGGCGGTCCTGCGGGTGTTCGGCCAGAACGGGCTGGACGCCGAGCTGGCCGCGAAGATGGCGACGCGCGGCAATCCGTATCGGCGCCTGGTGCCCGAGTTTCCGCTGCACTACCGGCGCTTCATCGAAAACGAACGCCTGCTCGTGGACGGCAAGCCTTGGCGCGCGATCGTGGGCTACGGCCACGCCCCGGAGCACGCGTCGCTGTATTGCGAGGAGCCGAAGCTGCTGATCGCAGGCGACATGCTGCTGTCCACGATATCGACCAACGTCAGCGTCTGGTCGATCGATCCGGAGGGCAATCCGCTCAAGCTGTTCCTCGACTCGATCGCGCGCTACCGGGAGCTCGCGCCTGACGTGCTCGTGCTGCCTTCGCACGGCATGCCCTTCCGCGGCGCGCGCGAGCGCATCGCCGAGCTCGAGGCGCATCACGAGGAGCGCTTCGCGGAGCTGCTGGCGGCCTGCGAAGACGGCGCGCGCAGCGCCTACGAGCTGATCGGGGTGCTCTTCCGCCGCAAGCTGGACAACCACCAGATGTTCTTCGCGATGGGCGAAGCGATCGCGCACCTGCATTACCTCTACTACGCGGGACGCCTGACGCGCGCCGCCGGCTCCGACGGCGTCATGCGCTACGCCACGGCGGCGGTGCCGGCGCACGCCTAGGAGCCTCGACGATGGATCGCCCCGCGCAGCCCGAGCAGCTCGCACAGGTCTACCACCAGGTCGCCGAGCGGGCCGCCAGGCTGCTCGGCGAGTTCGCGAAGAAGCATCCGCAGGCGGGCGCGCTCGGCGACGAGCTGGGCATCGCGCGGGCCTACATGGACCTGTGGGGCCGGATGTTCGCCGACCCGATGTCGCTCGCCGCCGCTTCGATGAACATGTGGCTGGACTACGCGCAGCTCTGGCAGGCGAGCTGGCTGAAGATGCTCGGCCGGGACGTGCGCCCCGTCGCGCTGCCGGCCAAGGGCGACGCGCGCTTCAAGGATGACGAGTGGTCGAACAACTT
Source organism: Sphingomonadaceae bacterium (assembly GCA_050257375.1). Lineage (GTDB taxonomy): Bacteria > Pseudomonadota > Gammaproteobacteria > Burkholderiales > SG8-39 > DAHVFK01. The sequence goes on along the minus strand of JBLMWT010000115.1, from coordinate 81 downwards.
CCTGTTCGACTTCATCAAGCAGTCCTACCTGATTGCCGCGCGCCATATCCAGCACGCGGTTTCGAACGTCGAGGGTCTGCC
>JBLMWT010000114.1:0-2994 GCA_050257375.1 Sphingomonadaceae bacterium | reverse complement strand
GGCCAAGGCTCACCGAGGCGCAGGCGAGCCCGCCGCCGAGCAGCGGCAGCACGCCTTTGCCGCCCCGCGCGCGCGCATCGGCTGCACGGCCGAAGCCGAGATAGCCCACGATCATCGCGATGTTTACCGTCATCAGGCCGCGTGCCACCTCGGCGGCGCCGTAGCCGGCCACGTCGCGCAGCCAGGTCGCCATCCACAGCGTCTGAAGGGAAGCTGCAGCGAACTGGCTCGCCGCCATCGCGACCGCGATGCGCAGGAAACCCGGATCGGCGACGAGCGTCGCGAGGCCGCGCAGCTGCCCTCCCAGCGTCGCGCCGCCAGGGCGCGCGTGGCGCTCGGGCACCCAGAACCATAGCGTGAGGCTCACCGCCAGGGTCGCGGCAACCAGCAGCAGGAAGGCGTCGCGCCACGGCCAGACGCGCAGCAGCAGCTCGAGCGGCACGCTCACGGCGATCGAGCCGAGCGCGCCGGCGGAGAAGGCAACGCCGTTCATGGTCGACAGACGCTCGGGCGGGTACCACAGCACGAAGGCAAGGATCGAGGACATGAGGCAGCCGGACACTCCGAGGCCGATGAGCGCGCGCGCGGCGATCGCCTCGAGCGCCGAGTGCGCACCGGCGAACCAGGTCCCGCCGGCGGCGGCGACGAGCAGCAGCGTCGCGTTGACCCGGCGCGGGCCGTAACGGTCGAGCAGCAGGCCGAGCGGCAGCTGGAAGAGCGCGAAGGCGAGAAAGTACACGCTGGTCAGCAGGCCCAGCCCGCTCGCGTTCAGGCCGAACTCGGACGCGAGCGTCGGGCCGAGCACCGCGTTTACCGCGCGGTACATGTACGACACGAAGAAGCCCGCGATGAACGGCAGCGCGACGCGCAGGAAGATCAAGCTTTCTTCGGCGCTTCCAGCCCGCCCAGATAGAACCGGTTCCAGGTCGGCGCCATCACCAGCTCGTTCACGCAGGTGCGCGCGGGCATCGTGGCGACGAACAGGATCGCTCTGCCGAAATCCTCGGCCTGCGCCATGCGCGCGCGCTCCTCCGCGCTCGGCGGCACGGGGCGCTTCTCCAGGATCGGGGTGGCCACCTCGCCAGGCAGGATGGAAGTCGCGCGGATGCCGTTCGCGCACTCCTCCATGTTGATCGATTCGGTGACCGCGATAACCGCGCGCTTGGTGGCGTTGTACGCGGGCCCGGTGAGCATGCTCGCGTAGCGTCCGGCCCAGGAGGAGATGTTGACAATGACGCCGTCCTTCCTCGCGCGCATGCCGGGCAGCACCGCATAGCAGCAGTAAAACAGCCCGTTCAGGTTGATGCGCACCACGTCATCCCAGCCGTCGAGCGACAGGGTCTTGAAGTTCCTCTTGCCGCCGCCGATGTTAGTGCCGGCGCTCGTCACCAGGATGTCGATTCGGCCGTGGCGCTTTTCGATGTCCGCCGCCGTCCGCTCGACCGCCGCGCGATCGCCGACGTCGAGCAAGGTCGCTTCGGCGCTGCCCGCCTTCTTCAGCTCCGCGAGCCCGCTCTCGTTGCTGCGCGCGTTGCGGCCCGAGATCACGACGTGCGCGCCAGCCCTCGCCAGCTCGAGCGCGCCCGCGAGGCCGATGCCGCTGCCGCCCCCGGTGATCCAGGCGACCTTTCCCTTGAGCTCAGCGCCGGGCATATTGCTTCGCGCCGAACAGGTTCTCGCGCTCCTGGGCCGTCTGCGGCCCGGCGCGCCGCCGGTCGGCGAGCACCTGCAGGGCCCGTTGCACCGCCGGGCGCGCCAGGATCGCGTCGCGCCAGCGTTTCACGTTCGGGTACTCGTCGATGTTCACGCCCTGGCGCTCGGGAAAGCGCAGCCAGGGAACGATCGCCATGTCGGCAATGGTGTACTCGCCGCAGGCGACGTACTTCGATTCTGCGAGCCGCCGCTCGAGCACGCCGTACAGGCGGTTCGCCTCGTTCCGGTACCGGTTCATCGCATACTCGATCTTCTCCGGCGCGTAGCCGAGAAAATGGTGCGCCTGGCCGAGCATCGGGCCGATGTGCCCCATCTGGAACATCACCCACTGCATCACGTGCCAGCGCTCGCCCAGATCCTTGGGCAGGAACTTTCCTGTCTTGGAGGCGAGATAAAAGAGCATCGCCCCCGACTCGGCGAGTGCGAAGGGCTTGCCGCCTGGCCCGTCGGTGTCGATCATCGCCGGCATCTTGTTGTTGGGCGAGATCTTGAGGAACTCGGGCTTGAACTGGTCCCCCGCGCCGATGTCCACCGGGTGCACGTTGTAGGGCAGCCCGGTCTCTTCCAGCATGATGTGGATCTTGTGGCCGTTCGGTGTCGGCCAGGTATAGAGCTCAATCATCGTTGATCACCATTGTGCGTGCGATTTTGTCGTGAAATCCCTGCTTTCGGCGGCTGATGCCGATCCACAGGAAGCCGAGAAAAAAGGGCAGCGCCGACACGAGGTACGCGAAGTAGCGCACCACCAGCCGCGCGGTCGAAGGACGCTCGCCGGTCTTCGCGTCGACGATCTTCGCGCCTATCGCCATCTTTCCGGGCGTCGCGCCGTAGCGGCGCCAGAACGCAATGACCGCGACCGCCGGCACGATGTATTCGATGACGAAGTCCCAGAACCCCGCGCTCGCGCCGCTTTCGATGAGCTCGAAATACCGGCGCCCATATATCGCGAGCAGGATCGGCGTCGTCACCACGAAGAGAATCAGGAAGTCGATCGCCGCGGCGAGCAGCCGCCTCCAGAAGCCGACGTATTCGTAGCCGGACACGCGCTCAGGCGAGCTTCACCAGCTGCTTGCCAAAGTTCAGCCCCTTGAGCATGCCGATGAACGCCTTGGGCGCGTTCTCGATGCCGTCGGCGATCGACTCGCGGGTCTTGAGGCTGCCTTGCGCGATGTAGCCGGCGAGCGTTTTCCTGGCCTCGGGATACTGGTCCCTCCAGTCCCACACGATCATGCCCTGCATCTTGACCCGGTTCGCAATGAACACGCTCAGGTTCTTGTGGCA
>JBLMWT010000113.1:0-5474 GCA_050257375.1 Sphingomonadaceae bacterium | reverse complement strand
GCATCCAGCGCGTCTGCATGAAGCACGGCGTGCACTTCTGGGGCAACGCCAAGGCGCGCGCGGTCGTGTGGAACTTCCCGGACGGCGTCCCGCAGCACCGCGAGCCGCTGTACTCGCCGCGCCCGGACCTCGTCGCCAAGTACCCGACGCACGACGACAAGAAGGTGTTCTGGCGCCTGCCGACGCTCTACAAGTCGGTGCAGGAGGCGAACGTCAAGGACAAGATCGCCGAGAAGTTCCCGCTGATCCTCACGAGCGGGCGCCTCGTCGAATACGAGGGCGGCGGCGAGGAGACGCGCAGCAACCCATGGCTCGCCGAGTTGCAGCAGGAGAACTTCGTCGAGATCAATCCGAGCGACGCGAACGACCGCGGCATTCGCCACGGCGAGTACGTGTGGGTGAAGACGCCTACCGGCGCGCAGCTCAAGGTCAAGGCGCAGGTGACCGACCGCGTCGGCAAGGGCACGACCTTCGTCCCGTTCCACTTCTCCGGCTGGTGGATGGGCAAGGACATGCTCGAGTTCTATCCCGAGGGCGCGGCGCCGATCATTCGGGGCGAGGCGGTCAACACGGCGACGACCTACGGCTACGACTCGGTGACGATGATGCAGGAAACCAAGACCACCCTTTGCCAGGTCGAGAAGTTCACGGCGTAGGATGAAGGTCCCCCCACGCTCGCTGCGCTCGCTGCCCCACCGGGGGGCGGATCAGTGGCTTGGGGCGGCCCGGCGCCACTGATAGCGAGGAGAAGCCCACCATGGCCAGAATGAAATTCCTGTGCGATGCCGAGCGTTGCATCGAGTGCAACGGCTGCGTCACCGCATGCAAGCAGGAGCACGAGATTCCATGGGGCGTGAACCGCCGGCGCGTGGTGACGCTGAACGACGGCGTCCCCGGCGAGCGGTCCATCTCCGTCGCGTGCATGCACTGCTCCGACGCCCCGTGCATGGCGGTGTGCCCGGTCGACTGCTTCTACAAAACCGAGGAAGGCGTCGTCCTCCACGACAAGGACCTCTGCATCGGCTGCGGCTACTGTTTCTACGCGTGCCCATTCGGCGCGCCGCAGTTCCCGCAGACCGGCGCGTTCGGCGTCCGCGGCAAGATGGACAAGTGCACGTTCTGCGCGGGGGGCCCCGAGCCCGACCGCTCGCAGGCCGAGTTCCAGAAGTACGGACGCAACCGTCTCGCCGAAGGCAAGCTGCCGGCGTGCGCCGAGATGTGCTCGACGAAGGCGCTGCTCGGCGGGGACGGCGAGGTCATCGCCAACATCTATCGCGACCGCGTCACGCACCGTGGCAAGGGTGGCGAGGTATGGGGCTGGGCGACCGCGTACAAGGCGCCCGCGGCCACCGGCGGCGGCACGCAGCCGGGGAACACCGTGCCCGGGCCCGCACCTGCGCCGGCCGCGCCGCAACCCGCTGGAGGATCCAAATCGTGACGAACATGCGCAATGCCTGGCTCGCCGCCGCCGCGGTCGCCGTGGCGCTGGTCCTGGCCGGCTGCGGCGAGCGCCCGCAGGTGATCAATTACAAGCAGGGCAAGTACCAGGGCAAGCCGGATACGCCTGCGTTCAACAACGCGCCGTTCAACGGCAACAAGCAGCAATGGGAGAACGAGATCGATACGCGCACACAGGCGCAGAACGAGTACGTTCGCCTGCGCGACTGATGCGGAGAATGATGCGATGAAGCGTGCACGCGTGCTCCTGCCCGGCCTGGCGTTCCTCGCGGCGCTGTCGATCGCCTGTGCCGCGCGCGCCGACGAGCCCAAGCCCAACATGCAGGCCGAGAAGTCGCCCGCCACGAGCCCGGTCGACCAAGGCTATGCGAGGCAGCAGCAGGAGCGTCAGATCATCCAGCCGCTCAACAACCAGCCGGTGTGGAGCGAGGTGCGCTCGGGCGCCCCGCAGACGACGACCGTCGTGGGCCGCGAGACGAACGTGCTGATCCAGCCGGAAGGGCAGACGTGGCGGACGCTGCGCAATTCGATGGTCTCGGTGTACGCAGGGTGGGCGCTCGTGGCCATGGTGATCGTCATCGCCGCGTTCTACCTGTGGAAGGGCACGTTCCAGCTCCACGAGCCGCCGACCGGAAGGAAGATCCGCCGCTTCACGGCATGGCAGATGGCGATCCACTGGACGACGGCGTACGCGTTCATCATCCTGGCCATCAGCGGGCTGATCATGACGTTCGGCAAGAACCTGCTCTTGCCGCTGATCGGCTACACGCTATTCTCCTGGCTCACTATCCTCGCCAAGAACCTGCACAACTTCATCGGGCCGCTGTTCCTGATCTGCATCGCCCTGCTGTTCTTCACGTTCGTCCGCGACAACTTCTGGCGGGCCTACGACTGGAACTGGATCCGGCACTTCGGGGGTCTCGTCAGCAAGCGTGACGTTCCGTCGAACAAGTTCAACGCCGGCGAGAAGGTGTGGTTCTGGGGCGGCGTGCTGGTATTCGGGCTGATCGTGTCGATCACGGGGCTGATCCTCGACTTCCCGAACTTCAACCAGACGCGCAGCACCATGCAGGTCGCGAACATCGTGCATCTCACCGTCGCGTCGGTGTTCATGCTCGCCGCGCTCGGCCACATCTACATGGGCACCCTCGGCATGGCGGGCGCCTACGAGGCGATGAGCACGGGCTACGTCGACGAGACGTGGGCCAAGGAGCACCACCTCTACTGGTACAACGACGTCAAGGCCGGCAAGGATCCGACGGCGCCCGCCGCTGCGCCTGTGCCCGCCGCGCGTCCGGCCTGATTCGCGACACTCGGAGACTCCAGGGATGCATACCACTTTTCGGGCATTGTTCGGCGCCGGGCTCGTCGTCGCGGTCTTCGGGGTGGCCGTGGCGAAACTGCCGCCGGCGCCGCCGCTGACGGAGGAGCAGAAGGCGGCCAAGGCCGCGAAGGACAAGGCGGCCGCCGAGGCCACCAAGGCCGCGCTCGCCAGGGCCGAGGACAAGGCGGTTGCGAATTACCAGGCCAACATGAAGGCGAAGGGGATGGCCACGAACGGCCACGCCGCGGAGGGACGAGGCGCGGGGACGAGCGGAGGCGAGAAGGGTCTGCCTGCGCAGCCCGAGAAGGCGTCGAACGCGCACTCCCCGCCGAAGAAGTAGCGTTTAGAGCTCGCCTTCGATCGGCAGGATCCCGAGCAGGTCCACGACCAGCGCGCGCTCCGTGTCGGCGCCGGGCTCGCTCGTGTACGCGATGCGCTTGCCGTCCTTGACGCTGTTCCAGACGATGCGAGCGTTGCCTTTGCCGTCGTCCTCGAGCGCGAGGACGAAGCTGTTCGCGGGTGACGCGATGGTGTCGAAGCGCTTCACGACCTGCTGCGCGACCGCCGGGCTGTCGATCAAGAGGCCGATCTCCGTGTTCAGGTGGAGCGAGCGCGGATCGAGATTCGCCGATCCGATGAACACGCGCCGGCGATCGAAGACGTACGCCTTGGCGTGCAGCGAGAATTCGCCCGAGCTCGGCGCCTTGAGAGCGCCGCCGCGCGGGCTCGGCTTACCGGGCAGCGGCTTCACCTCGTAGAGCTCCACGCCTTCCTTCAGCAACGGTACGCGAAAGCTGCGGTAGGCCGAGTGCACCGCGGGCACGTCGGTCGACAGCAGCGAGTTCGTGAGCACGCGGATCGTCACGCCGCGCTCGCGCAGCTCCTTCAGCAGGTCCATCACGGACTTGCCGGGCACGAAGTAGGGCGACACGATCAAGAGCTCGCGCTTCGTTTCTGCGGCCGCCTGGAGCAGTCGGCGGCGAAGCAGCGCACCGACGGTCTCGCCGCCCTCGACGCTCGCCTTGTCCGGGCTGTCGGCGATGACCTCCGCCTTCGCCCAGATGACGCCCTGCCCCCGGTCGAGAATGCCCACCAGCGGATTGCCGCTGCGGATCGCGCGCTCCTCCTCGCTCTGGCGCATGTCGCGGCGGTGGTCCTTCAGGTTCTGCTCGACCGCCGCGAGCTTGGCGTGCTCCGGCTCGCTGCCCGTGAGCGCATGTACCGGGATCGCGAGCGAGCTGTTCCAGTACTCGTCGAAGCTCTTCGACAGGTCGCGCACGATCGGCCCCATCACGAATGCGTCGTAGTCGCCGAACTGCAGCGCATCGCCGGCGTCGAAGTACTCGTCCCCGACGTTGCGGCCGCCGACGATCGCGACCGCGTTGTCGGCGATGAAGAGCTTGTTGTGCATCCGGTAATCGAGCCGGCTGAACGTCAACGCGAGCTCCGCATAGCGGACGAGCGATAGCGACCCGCGGTAGTAGAACGGGTTGTAGAGGCGCACATCGATGTTCGGATTGGCGGCGAGCTGCGAGACGCGGTCGTCCTTCTCGCGCGCCTGCGTGTCGTCCATCAGCACCCGCACGCGCACGCCGCGCTTCGCCGCGCGCAGCATCGCGCTCATCAGGAGCTGGCCGCTGTTGTCGTCCTTGAAGATGAAGTACTGGACGTCGAGGGTGCGCTGCGCGCGGTCCGCCATCTGCACGCGCAGCGTGAATGCGTCGCTGCCGCTGGCGAAGAGCCGCACCCCGGAGAGCCCGGGGTGCTCGCGTGCGCGCGCGTCGACGCTCCGCCCGAGCGCCGTCTGCTGGGGGCGTGCGAGCGCGGTCGAGTCGGTTTTCGGAAAGCTCGCGCCCGGCGGTGCCGTCGCGCACGCGCAGACCAAAAGCGCCGACAAGGCGAGGAGCCAGCCGGGCATGGGGCGCGCGCGGTCGGAATGGTTCATGCTGGCGAGGCACCAAAGTGAGGCCCTATAGGAGACCACCTTCGCCGTCCAATTGCCGTCCGGGCGGCGCTGATCCGGCTATCGGTGCGGCACGCGGGACGGTGTGGGAAACCTCCTACGCGCATCGTGGCGCGCGCCTGACATCCGTGGCCGGGCGTCGCATGCCGCCGCCGGTCCGGCGATCCACCACGCGCGGCGCTGCCCTTAGTCCTACGCTTGAATCGGCGCGACGCCGATCGCGCCGATTTGACCTCCGCAGGAAGATGCGGTCATCAAGAACGGAGGAGAGCGCCGCAATGGACCGCCACCTGGGAACGATGCTGAGAGAAGTCGCCAAGCTTACGATCGACACGACCGCGAATATCGAGCGCGGCCGTTCGATGCGCAGCATCGCGCGCCGCATCGCCGGTACGCCGCGCGTCGCACGCTATAATCGCGGCGCGCGGAGAGATGGCCGAGTGGTCGAAGGCGCCTGACTCGAAATCAGGTATACGGCAACGTATCGGGGGTTCGAATCCCTCTCTCTCCGCCAGCTCCATTCGTACGGCGCGTGTTGCCGCAGGCTGCGTCGGGTGCTCCCCGCATGCCCAGCGTCTACGGGTCAACGCTTCCACGCTTCGCATGAGGTGCTGGACGCCTGAGCCGTCACCAGAAGCACGGGATATTCGCGCATCGATCCGTCCGCTCGGGTCTTCCTCACGACGTGCGCTATCCGCCCCTGGACGTCGACGAATCCTGCGGCCTCGA
>JBLMWT010000112.1:0-4353 GCA_050257375.1 Sphingomonadaceae bacterium | reverse complement strand
CGCCGCAGTACGTGATCCCCGCGCGCGTGTCGTTCGTCGCCGATGTCGCGCAGTTCACGCCGAAGACGGTGGAGACCCCGAGCGAGCGCGAGAAGCTGATGTTCCGCGTACGCGCGCAGATTCCGCCGGAGCTCCTGAGGAAGCATATTGTGCACGTGAAAACGGGGCTGCCCGGCGTGGCCTACGTGCGCCTCGACCCGAACAAGGAGTGGCCGGCGCGCCTGCAAGAGAAGCTGCCGGAATGACCCCCGTCGCGCGGCTGCGGGAAGTTGGCCTGCGCTACGGCAAGCTGCGTGCGCTCGACGCAGTCGGCCTCGAGTTGCCGGCCGCGCGCATCGTCGGCTTTATCGGTCCGGACGGGGTAGGGAAGTCGAGCCTGCTCGCGCTCGTCGCCGGCGCGCGCGCGCCGCAAGCGGGCGAGATCGAAGTGCTCGGCGGCGACATGCGGAACGCGCGCCACCGCGCGGCGGTGTCGCCACGCATCGCCTACCTGCCGCAGGGTCTCGGCCGGAACCTCTACCCGACGCTCTCGGTGTACGAGAACGTGGACTACTTTGGCAGCCTGTTCGGCTACGGCGCGGAGGAGCGCGCGCGGCGCATCGGCGAGCTGCTGCATGCGACCGGGCTCGCGCCGTTCGCCGACCGGGCGGTCGGCAAGCTCTCCGGCGGCATGAAGCAGAAGCTCGGCCTGTGCTGCGCGCTCATCCACGACCCCGACCTGATGATCCTCGACGAGCCGACCACCGGCGTCGACCCGCTCTCTCGCCGCCAGTTCTGGGAGCTGATCGAGCGCATCCGCGCAAACCGCCCCGGCATGAGCGTGCTGGTCGCCACCGCCTACATGGAGGAGGCGGCGCGCTTCGACTGGCTGGTGGCGATGAACAAGGGCCAGGTGCTCGCGACCGGCACGCCAGCCGAGCTGCTCGCGCGCACGCAGAGCCGCACGCTGGACGAGTGCTTCATCGGGCTGCTGCCGCCCGAGCAGCGCGCGGGCTACCGGCCGGTCGCGCTGCGGACCGCGCCGCCGGCCCACGACGGCGAGGCGGCGATCGAGGCGCGCGAGCTCACCATGCGCTTCGGCGACTTCACCGCGGTCGACCGCGTGAGCTTCCGCATCCGCCGCGGCGAGATCTTCGGCTTCGTCGGCTCGAACGGCTGCGGCAAGACCACCACCATGAAGATGCTCACCGGGCTGCTGCCGCCGAGCGAAGGGCAGGCCTGGCTGTTCGGCCATCCGCTCGACCCGCACGACCTCGCGACGCGCCGGCGCGTGGGCTACATGACGCAGTCGTTCTCGCTGTACGGCGAGCTCACGGTGCGCCAGAACCTGGCGCTGCACGCGCGCCTCTTTGCCATGCCCGAGGAGCGCATCGCCGCGCGCGTCGAGGAGATGGCGCGCCGCTTCGGCCTGGCGGAGATCCTGGACAGCCTGCCCGACGCCCTGCCGCTCGGCGAGCGCCAACGCCTGTCGCTCGCGGTCGCCATGATCCACGGCCCGGAAGTGCTCATCCTGGACGAGCCCACCTCGGGCGTCGACCCGGTGGCGCGCGACGGCTTCTGGAATGCGTTGATCGAGCTGGCGCGCGACGACGACGTCACCATCTTCGTTTCGACCCACCTGATGAACGAGGCCGAGCGCTGCGACCGCGTGTCGCTCATGCACGCCGGCCGCGTACTCGCGACCGACGCGCCGGCAGAGCTCGTCGCGCGCCGCGGCGCGCGCAACCTAGAGGAAGCCTTCGTCGGACACTTGGCCGAGGACATCGCGCGCGGTGGAGGCGAAGCCGCCGTGCCCGCGCTCTCGCCGGCGCGCGCGGCGCCGCGCGGCGGGCCGGTGCGCCTGCGCCGCCTGCTCTCCACCACGCGGCGCGAGTCGCTCGAGCTCGCGCGCGATCCGATCCGGCTGACGCTCGCCTGGCTCGGCAGCGCGATCCTCATGGTGGTGCTCGCCTACGGCATCAGCCTGGACGTCGAGAACCTGAGCTTTGCGGCGCTCGACCGCGACCAGACGAGCCTGAGCCGCGACTACGTCTTGAATCTCGCCGGCTCGCGCTATTTCTCCGAGAAGGCGCCCCTGCGCGACGACGCCGACCTGGAGCGGCGCATGCGCGCGGGCAGGATCAGCCTGGCGATCGAGATTCCTCCCGGCTTCGCGCGCGACGTGGCGCGCGGCATCCCCGTGCAGATCGGCGCGTGGATCGACGGCGCCATGCCGCAGCGCGCCGAGACGGTGCGCGGCTACGTGTTCGGCATGCACCAGCACTGGCTCGCCATGCAGGCGCGCGAGTCGGGCGCCCGCGTGCCCGCCGGGCTCGCCACGATCGAGACGCGCTTTCGCTACAACCCCGAGGTGAAGAGCCTGCCGGCGATGGTGCCGGCGGCGATTCCGCTGCTCCTCATGATGATCCCGGCCATGCTCGCCGCGCTCGCGGTGGTGCGCGAGAAGGAGCTCGGCTCGATCGTCAATTTCTACGTCACGCCGGTGCGGCCGCTCGAATTCGTGCTCGGCAAGCAGATCCCCTACGTGGTGCTCGCGATGGTGAGCTTCCTGCTGCTCACCGCGCTCGCGATCTGGCTGTTCGGCGTGCCGCTCAAGGGGAGCTTCGCGGCGCTCGCGACGGGGGCGCTCCTGTACGTGATCGCCTCGACCGCGCTCGGTCTGGTGATTTCGGCCTTCATGAAGAGCCAGGTCGCGGCGCTGTTCGGCACGGCGCTGCTCACCATCCTGCCGGCGGTCGAGTTCTCCGGTCTGGTCCAGCCCGTCTCGGCGCTGAAGGGCGCGGGAAGGGTGATCGGCGAGGTCTACCCGACGACCCACTTCCTCGCCATCGCGCGCGGCACCTTCGCCAAGGGGCTCGATTTCGCCGACCTGCACGCGGCCTTCGTGCCGCTGCTGGTCGCCGCGCCGCTGCTCGTCGCGCTGGGCGCGGCTCTGTTGCGCAAGCAGGGGCGCTAGCCGTGCGCAGCCTGCGCAACATCCTGCACCTCGGCGTCAAGGAATGGCGCAGCCTCGCGCGCGATCGGGTGATGCTCGTCCTGATCGTGTGGGCCTTCACGGGCGCGATCTACGCCGCCGCCACGGCGATGCCGGAGACGCTGAGCGACGCGCCGATCGCGATCGTCGACGAGGACCACTCGCCGCTCTCGCAGCGCATCGTGGACGCGTTCCGGCCGCCGTACTTCCTGCCGCCCGAGATGATCACGCAGGCCGAGACGGACGCGCGCATGGACGCCGGGCGCGACACCTTCGCGCTCACCATCCCGCCCGATTTCCAGCGCGACGTGCTCGACGGGCGCTCGCCCGCGATCCAGCTCAGCGTGGACGCCACGCGCATGAGCCAGGCGTTCACCGGCAGCGGCTACGTGCAGGCGATCGTCGACGGCGAGATAAACGAGTTCGTGCGCGGCTACCGCGCGGACGACGTGCCGCAGGTCGACCTGGCGCTGCGCGCGCGCTTCAACCCCGAGCTGAACGAGTCCTGGTTCGGATCGGTGATGGAGATCATCAACAACATCACCATGCTGTCGATCATCCTCACCGGGGCGGCGCTCATCCGCGAGCGCGAGCACGGCACGGTGGAGCACCTGCTGGTGATGCCGGTGACGCCCTTCGAGATCATGACGAGCAAGGTGTGGGCGATGATCGTGGTTGTGCTCGCCGCCTCGGCGCTCTCGCTGCAGGCGATCGTGCGCGGGTTGCTCGCGGTGCCGATCGAGGGCTCGCTCGCGCTGTTCTTCGCCGGCGCGACCCTGTGCCTGTTCGCCACCACGTCGCTCGGCATCTTGCTCGCCACCATCTCCCGCTCGATGCCCCAGTTCGGACTGCTGATGATGATGGTGCTCATGCCGCTGGAGATCCTCTCGGGCGGCACGACGCCGCGCGAGAGCATGCCGGAGGTCATCCGCACGATCATGCTGGCCGCGCCGAACACGCACTTCGTGATCCTCGCGCAGGCGATCCTGTTCCGCGGCGCGGGCCTCGCGGTGGTGTGGCCGCAGTTCGCCGCGCTCGCGGCGATCGGCGCGGCGTTCTTCCTCTTCTCGCTCGCACGCTTCCGCAAGGCGCTCGCGGCGATGGCGTGAGCGCCGGAGGCGCGCAGCCGCTATTCGGGCTCCCGGTCTGCGCGCAGCTCTCCGCAGCCGTTCGGGCAGTAGTGGCGCGCGGCGTCCGAGGTCACCCGGACGTAGTGGCACTTCTCGCAGTGCAGCTTGCGCTCCTTCGGGCGCACGTTCGACTCGCCGGACATGGAGCGCACCTCGTCCGCGAGCCGCCGCATCAACCCCAGCCAGTAGTCGGTGTTGATCATGGAACCGGCATTCTAGTCCCGGCTCCCCCCGCGCCCCGGAATCGCC
>JBLMWT010000111.1:0-11367 GCA_050257375.1 Sphingomonadaceae bacterium | reverse complement strand
TGACCGCGATCACGCCGTAGGGGTTGAGCAGCTTCTTGTCGCCCTCCACCATGATATGCAGGCCGGTCTTCGCCGCGAAGGTCGTGTAGGTCGCGCGGTCCGAGAGCGTGTAGCCCTGCTTCTCGCCGGTCAGCGTGAGCGTCGCACCCATGCCCTGACCGACCGCGAGGTAGTGCGGCCCCTTCGGATCGATGCCGAGCGCCTTCCAGTAGGCAAGCTCCTTCTTGTTGGTGCCCGAATCGTCGCCACGTGATACGAACAAGGCGCCCGATTCGTGGATCTTCTTCAGCGCAGCGAGCGGGTCGTGCATGCCCTTGACGCCGGCCGGGTCGGCCGCGGGTCCCACGATGATGAAGTCGTTGTACATCACGTCGCGCCGGTCGACGCCGTAGCCGGCGGCGACGAAGGCGTCTTCCGCCGGGCGCGCGTGCACCAGCACCACGTCCACGTCGCCGTTCTGGCCGAGCTTGAGCGCCGCGCCGGTGCCGACCGCGGTGTAGTGGATCTTGCAGCCGCAGTCCGCCTCGAACTTCGGCAGCAGGTACTGCAGCAGACCCGAGTTGTCGGTGCTGGTGGTGGTCGCCATCTTGATGTCTTTCGTCGCCAGCGCGCTGCCCGCTGCGAACAGCGCGAGCGTGGCGACTGCGATCCTGAGCAGCCTGCGGTGTGCCATGCCTTCCTCCTGGGTCCGGTGATGGTTAATATGCCGTATCGTGCATAATTGCCAAGGGCGCGAGGCAGCGATCATAGCGTTCGGACCATCTGGGCCAAATAGGCACGGTTCTGCATATGTGAATGGATAGACGCGGGATGCACACATGACAACACGGCTCGTGCCCGAGATCGGCTGGCGGCGCGCCGGCCAGGGTGGCGCGCGGCTCGATCCCCGCCTGCTGCCGCTGCTGCGCGAGATCGCGCGCCGCGCGACGCTGCGCGCGGCTGCCGCCCATCTCGGCATCTCCTACCGCTCGGCGTGGGATCTGCTGCTCGCCCAGTCCGCCGCCGCCGGTGGCGCCCTGGTGACGCTCGAACAGGGACGCGGCGCGCGCCTCACGCCCCTCGCCGAGCGGCTGGTTGCGGCGGACGACGCGGCGCGCAAGCAGCTCGGCCGGCTCGAGCCGGAGCTGGCGGTCGTGCTCGCGGCCGCGGAGCGCGGCGCCGAAGGCCGCGCGCTGCACGTTATCGCGAGCCACGATCCGCTGCTCGCGGCGTTCGTCGAGCAGCCGGCAACGCGCGCCCAGGTTGCGCTCGAGCTGAGTTTCAAGGGCAGCCTGGAGAGCCTCGCGGACTACGCTGCCGGACGCGCCGACCTCGCGGGTTTTCACCTGCCATTGCGCGAGGCCGACGCTCCGCTGCCCGGCCCGCTGACGAAGCTCTTGAGCATCCGCCGCGACCGGCTGATCCGCTTCGCGCTGCGCGAGCAGGGCCTGATGCTGCCTCCGGGCAATCCGAAGCGCGTGCGTGGGCTCGCCGACCTCGCGCGCAAGCGCCTGCGCTTCATCAACCGGCAGCGCGGCTCGGGCACGCGCATGCTGCTCGACGAGCTTCTCGCCGAGCAGGGAATAGACAGCGGCAGGATCCCGGGCTACGGCGACGAGGAGTTCACCCACCTGGCGGTCGCGGTGAGCGTCGCCGCGGGTCGCGCGCAGGCCGGCTTCGGCGTGCGTGCCGCGGCGGCGCGTTTCGGGCTCGACTTCGTGCCGTTGAGCCGCGAGCGCTACTGGTTCGCGGTGCGCGCCCGCGCCGCCGGCGATCCGCCGGTCGAGCGCTTCTGTGCCGCCCTCGCCGGCCGCGCCTTCCGGCGGCTGGCGCAAACCTTCGTCGGCTACGACGTGCGCGGCGCCGGCGAGCTGTGCGGCGTCGAGGCGCTGGCGGAGAACGCATGATGATGCGCTTCTTCGCAGCATGGCTGGCGCTGCTGTGCTGCATCTCGCCCGCCCGGGCCGAGGAGCCGGTTGTCATCTTCGCGGCCGCGAGCCTCAAGAACGCGCTGGACGAGGCGGTCGCCGCCTATCCTGGCACCAAGCCAGTCGTTTCCTACGCCGCCAGCTCCGTTCTCGCCCGTCAGATCGAGCGCGGCGCGCCCGCCTCGATCTTCATTTCGGCCGACCGCGACTGGATGGACTACCTCGAGAAGAGGGGACACGTGGTGCCGGGCAGCCGCAGCGACCTGCTCGCCAACCGACTGGTGCTGATCGCGCCGGCCTCCAGCCGGCTGGAGGCGCACATTGCGCCCGGCATGCCGCTCGCGCACTGGCTCGGCAAGGGCGGGCGGCTTGCGCTCGCCGACCCGGACAGCGTGCCCGCGGGCAGGTACGCCAAGGCGGCGCTCGAGTCGCTCGGAGTCTGGGACTCGGTGCGCGACCGTATCGCCGCCGTCGAAAACGTGCGCGTGGCGCTCCTGCTGGTGGCGCGCGCCGAGGCGCCGCTCGGCATCGTGTATGCGACCGACGCGCGCGAGGAGCCACGCGTGCGCGTGGTGGGCACCTTCGCGGATTCCCTGCATCCGCCGATCGTCTATCCGGCGGCGCTGCTCGAGGGCGCGCCCCCGGCGGCGGCCGACGTGCTCGCATACCTGCATCGCGAGCGCGCGCGGCGCGCATTCGCGGCGCACGGCTTCACCCCGTTAAACTGACGGTGTGCCACTCACTCCTGCGGAACTCCAGGTCCTCGGCCTGAGCGTCAAGGTCGCCCTCGCGAGCGCGCTCGCGAGCCTGCCACTCGCCCTCGCCCTCGCCTTCGTGCTCGCACGTCTCGATTTCCCGGGCAAGGTGCTGCTCGACGGCGTGGTGCACCTGCCGCTCGTGCTGCCTCCGGTGGTGATCGGCTACCTGCTGCTCGTCGCGCTGGGCCGCACCGCCCCGGTCGGCGCCTTCCTTGCCGATCACTTCGGCATCGTGTTCGCGTTCCGCTGGACGGGGGCGGCGCTCGCCTCGGCGCTCATGGGCCTGCCGCTTGCCGTGCGCGCCATGCGCCAGGCGGTCGAATCGGTCGACCGACGCCTGGAGGACGCGGCGGCGACGCTCGGCGCTCCGCCGGCGGCCGTGTTCGCCTCCGTTACGCTGCCGCTCGTCATGCCAGGCGTGCTGAACGGCATGCTGCTCTCCTTCGCGCGCAGCTTGGGCGAATTCGGTGCCACGATCACCTTCGTTTCGAACATTCCTGGCGAGACGCAGACTCTGCCGCTCGCCATCTACAGCCTGACCCAGACGCCGGGCGGCGATGCGCAGGCGATGCGCCTGTGCGTGCTCGCGATCCTGCTCTCCCTCGGCGCGCTCATGATGTCCGAGATCCTGCTGCGCCGCGCGCGGCGCCGCGCGCAGGGCGCATGAAGCTCGAGGTCTCGATCGGGGCGCAACTCGGCGGTTTCGCCCTCGACGCGCAGTTCGCGGCCGAGGGCGGCGTCACGGCGCTTTTCGGCCGCTCGGGCTCCGGCAAGACGAGCGTACTGAACGCGATCGCCGGCCTGCTGCGGCCGGCGCGCGGGCGCATCGCGCTCGACGGCGAGCCGCTCTACGACGCGCAAGCCGGCGTCGACCTGCCCGCGCACCGGCGGCGCGTCGGCTACGTGTTCCAGGAAGGGCGGCTGCTGCCGCACCTGAGCGTGCGCCAGAACCTGCTCTACGGCCGGCGCTTCGCCGGGCGCTCCGGTGAAGGCGAGCTCGGGCATGTGGTGTCGCTCCTCGGCCTCGCTGCGCTGCTCGAGCGCCGCCCGCAGGACCTCTCGGGGGGCGAGAAGCAGCGCGTCGCGATCGGACGCGCGCTGCTCGCCGAGCCGCGCCTGCTGCTGATGGACGAGCCGCTCGCCGCGCTGGATGCCCCGCGCAAGAGCGAGATCCTGTATTACGTCGAGCGGCTGCGCGACGAGCTCGGCGTGCCGATCGTGTACGTCAGCCATGCGCTGGACGAGGTGGTGCGACTCGCGGACACGCTGGTCGTGATGTCCGAAGGGCGCGTGCTCGAGTCGGGCCCCGTGGGCGAGACCATGGCGCGCATGGAGCTGCGGCCGTTCCTCGGCCGATTCGAGGGCGGCGCGGTGATCGAGGCGCGCGTCGCCGAGCACGACCTGGAGATGGGGCTTGCGCGCCTCGAGTTCGCCGGCGGGACGCTGTACGCGCCGGACGTCGACGCGCTCGTGGGCGAGCGCCTGCGCGTGCGTATCCGCGCGCGCGACGTGTCGCTCGCGCTCGTGCGCCCCGAGTCGATCAGCATGCTGAACGTGCTCGCCGGTAAAGTCGCCGCGATCGGCGAGGCGAACGGCGCGAGCGTAGACGTGCAGCTCGACGTCGCGGGCACGGCGCTCATCGCACGCGTCACGCGCAAGTCGCTCGCTGCGCTGCGGCTCGCACCCGGCCTGCCGGTCTACGCGCTCATCAAGTCGGTGGCCATCGACCGGCACAGCGTGGGCTACGCGTGACGCCCGTGCCGTTCCGCGAGGCGCTCGCCTTCTGGCTCAAGCTCGGCTTCATCAGCTTCGGCGGGCCTGCGGGACAGATCGCGATCATGCACCAGGAGCTGGTCGAGCGCCGGCGCTGGATCTCCGAGCGGCGCTTCCTGCACGCTCTCAACTTCTGCATGCTGCTGCCTGGACCCGAGGCGACGCAGCTCGCCACCTACATCGGCTGGCTGATGCATCGCACCTGGGGCGGCATCGTCGCCGGCGGGCTGTTCGTGCTGCCCTCCGTATTCATCCTGATCGCGCTGTCGTATCTGTACATGGCGTTCGGCGACGTGACGCTGGTCGCGGGACTGCTCTATGGCGTCAAGCCCGCCGTGGTGGCGATCGTGCTCGCCGCGGCCTGGCGCATCGGCTCGCGCGCGCTGCGCCACCCCGTGCTGTGGGCGATCAGTCTCGCGGCCTTCGCCGCCATCTACCTGCTGCACGTGCCGTTTCCCGCGATCGTGCTCGCCGCCGCGGCGCTCGGCGCGCTCGGCGCGCGGCTCGTTCCGAGCGCATTCGCTTCGAGTGCCGCGCACGGCGGAACCGCTAACGGATACGGCCCGGCGCTGATCGACGACGCCACGCCGCCGCCCGCGCACGCACGCTACAGCGCGGGGCGCCTCGCCGCCTACGTGGCGGCGGGCCTCGGGCTGTGGCTCGCCGCGCTGCTCGCGCTGGCGATCGCCTTCGGCCGGGACGGAACGCTCATCCACATGGGGCTGTTCTTCACCAAGGCGGCGCTGCTCACTTTCGGCGGCGCCTACGCCGTGCTGCCTTACGTCTATCAGGCCGCGGTCGAGCACTTCCACTGGCTGAGCGCGCCGCAGATGATCGACGGATTGGCGCTGGGCGAGACGACTCCGGGCCCGCTCATCATGGTGGTCGCCTTCGTCGGCTTCGTCGGCGGCTGGTCGCGAGCGCTGTTCGGGCCGGAGCACCTGTTCCTCGCCGGCGCGGCGGCCGCCGTCGTGGCCACGTTCTTCACCTTCCTGCCCTCCTTCCTTTTCATCCTGATCGGCGGGCCGTTGGTCGAGGCGACGCACGGCGATCTGAAGTTCACCGCGCCGCTCACCGGCATCACCGCCGCGGTTGTCGGGGTCATCGTCAGCCTGGCGCTATTTTTTGCGCAGCACGTGTTCTGGCCCAAGGGCCTCAGCAGCGCCGTCGATTGGCTGTCGCTAGCTGCCACGGCGATCGCGCTCGTCGCATTGGTGCGCTCGAAGATCGGGCTGATCCCGCTCGTCGGTGTCATGGCAGCCGCAGGCGCCGCGCTGCGGCTCGCCGGGCTCGCTTAGAATCCCCGCACAGGAGGATGCAAATGCCCGCTTACCTGATCGCCGAAGTGGACGTCATCGACCCCGCAGCCTACGAGGACTACCGCAAGCAGGTCCCGCCGATCATCGCGAAGTACGGGGGGAAGTACCTGGTACGCGGCGGGAAGGTGGAGAGCAAGGAAGGCGGCTGGACGCCGCCCCGCTTCGTGATCGTCGAATTTCCGACGATGGAGCAGGCGCGCAAGTTCTACGATTCGCCCGACTACGCTCCCGCGCTCGCGATCCGCAAGAAGGCGTCCAGGTCCCGGCTGATCCTCGCCGAGGGCCTGTAGCGGGAGCTACTTCTTCTTGCCGGCCGGCTCGGCGTGGGCCGGCTTCGGCTCTTCCATGCCCTTGTTCTTGCGATAGTTCGCGACCGCGCGGTCCTCCGCCGCCGTAAGTTCCGCGGCGGCCTTGGCCGCAGCGGCCTTTGCCTTCTCGGCGTCGGCCGCCTTTTCCGCCTCGCTCTTCGGCGGCGCGGGCGGCAGCTTTGCCTGCGCAGCAAACGCGCCGAACATCAGGCTGGCGGCTACCGAGACGACGATTCCCATGCGCTTCATGGCTGTTCCCTTTCTCAGTGCTGAGCCTGCGCCGCGCCCGCGGCGGACCCGCCGGATTTCGCGGCGACCTTTCCGGACTTGACGTCCTCGTACCACAGCTCGTGGTGCTGCTTGGCCCAGGTCTCGTCGACGTATCCGGTGCGCATCGCCTGATAGGCGCCCTGCATGCCGATCGTGCCCAGGTAGATGTGACCCAAACCGAGCGCGATGAACAGCGCCGCGCCGATGTCGTGCACGATGTTCGCGAGCTGCATGGTCGCGCGCGTCTGGTCGAAGTTCGGGAACAGCATGATGAGGCCCGTGACGCTCATCGCAATGCCGAGTATCACGACACCGATCCAGAACCAGCCCTTCTCACCGGCGTTGAAGCGTCCCGAGGGCACCTCTTGCCCGCCGAGCATTCCGCCCGCTCTCGCGATCCACTTGACGTCCGCCGCGGTCGGCACGTTGTCGCGGATGAACGCGATGACGGTGGCGATGAGGCTCAGGATGAAGAGCGGTCCAACAAAGTTGTGCAGGTTCTTCGACAGCGCCGCGAGCCAGGAGAAGAGCGTGTAGCCGATCACGGGCAGCAGCACCAGCTTGCCGAACAGGATGATCAGGCCGGTGATCGCCATCACGCAGAAGGTGATCGCGGTGCTCCAGTGCGCGATGCGGTCGAAGCCCCCGAAGCGCTCGATCAGCCGGCCGGTGAGCTTGTCGTGCAGCTTGATCTGACCGCGCACCAGAAAGAACGCGGCGAGCGCGAGCACGACGACGATCAGCAGACCTCCGCCATAACGCGTGATCGGGCCGTTGCGCAACGCGCGCCAGGTTTGTCCCGAGGACTGGATGAGCACTCCGGTCTCGCGTCCCGGGATGCCCGTGAACTGCGGCTGGCCAGAGCGGACCTCCTTCCACACCGGGGCGTTGTTCATCGGCTGCTCGACGCGGCGCTGCTGCTGCTGCTGGATGAGCTGCTGCTGAGTGCCCGGCGCAGTCTGCGCCTGCGCGGCACCGGCGAGCACGAGCGCGGCGATCATGGCAACCGCGCCGAGCACCTTTCCGAGATTCGACATGGCAGAGGCTCCCGTCGGCTCAATAGTGCTGGATGCGCACGTATTCGTTCTGATTCTGCGTTCGCGTCTTGATCTCGTCTTGCCAGCTCTGCTCGTTACCCTGGGTCCACTTCGCGCTGCCCCAGGCGAGCGGCGCGTTCTCCCATGGCCGCTGGTCGGGCTTGCCCTGGTACTTGCCCTGCTTGTACGAGATGACCTGCTCGTGCTCGCCGCAGCCGCCCAGGCCGAGGGCGGCGACCGCCGCGATGCCTGCGATGACCCACCCGAAGATTCTCATGACTTGGTTCCCTCCGGCGCGGGCTTCTGGCCGCCTTTCGGTTGACCATAGGCGGTGGCCCAGCCCCAGACCTCGGACCCCTTGCCGCGCACCGTCACGCGCTGGCGGAAGATGTCGGCAACCACGTCGCCGTCGCCGGCGAGCAGCGCCTTGGTTGCGCACATCTCGGCGCACAGCGGGAGCTTGCCTTCGGCCAGCCGGTTTCGGCCGTACTTGTCGAACTCCGCCTGCGAGCCGTCCGGCTCGGGGCCGCCGGCGCAGAAGGTGCACTTGTCCATCTTGCCGCGCAGGCCGAACGCCCCCTCCTGCGGGAACTGCGGCGCGCCGAACGGGCAGGCGTAGAAGCAGTAGCCGCAGCCGATGCACAGGTCCTTGTCGTGCAGTACCACGCCTTCGTCGGTGTGGTAGAAGCAGTCGACCGGGCACACCGCCATGCACGGCGCGTCGGAGCAGTGCATGCAGGCGACCGAAATCGACTTCTCAGCGCCCGGCACGCCGTCGTTGATGGTCACCACCCGGCGCCGGTTGACCCCCCATGGCACCTCGTTCTCGTTCTTGCAGGCGGTCGTGCAGCCGTTGCAGGCGATGCAACGCTCCGCGTCGCACAGGAATTTCATTCTGGCCATGGCGTTCTCCTTATGCCTTCGCGACCTGGCACAGCGTCGTCTTCGTTTCCTGCATCATCGTCACCCGGTCGTAGCCGTAGGTGGTCCCGGTGTTGATCGCCTCCCCGCGCACGAATGGATGCGCGCCTTCGGGGTAGTAGGGCAGCATGTCCTTGCCCTGCCACCAGCCCGAGAAGTGGAACATCACGAAGCAGGTGTCCGGACCCACGCGGTCGGTGACCATCGCCCTGAGTTTCAGCTTCGCGCCCTCGGGCGTGTTCAACCAGACATAGTCCCAGTAACGGATGCCGCGGTCGGCCGCCGCCTTGGGGTTGATCTCGACGTAGTTCTCCTGCACCAGCTCGGCGAGCCATCGGTTCGAGCGCGTCTCCTCGCCGCCACCCTCATATTCGACCTTGCGGCCGCTGGTAAGGATCAGCGGGAACTGCTTGCCTGCGTCCTTGTTTTTCTCCTGCAGCGACTTGAACAGCGTCGGCAAGCGCCACAGCACCTTCACGTCGTCGTTCGCGGGGTACTTCTCCACCAGGTCCGCCCGCGGGCTGAAGATCGGCTCGCGGTGCTGCGGGATCTGGTCCGGGAAGTTCCAGACCACCGCGCGCGCCTTGGCGTTGCCGAACGGGACGCAGCCGTGCTTCATCGTGACGCGCTGGATCCCGCCGGAGAGGTCGTTCGTCCAGAGCTTGCCCTCGGCTTCCTTCTTCTCGTCGTCGGTCAACTCGTCCCACCAGCCCAGCTTCTTGAGGAACGCCGCGCTGAACTGCGGATAGCCGGTGGTGATGTCGCTGCCCTTCGAGTACACGCCATCCTCGGCGAGCAGGTTGACGCCGTCCTTCTCCATCCCGAACAGCGCCCTGAAGGTATGACCGCCGTCCATGACGTTCTTGTGAATGTCGTACAGGTTGGGCGTGCCGGGGTGCTTGATCGCCGCGGTGCCGTAGCACGGCCACGGAAGGCCGTAGTAGTCGCCGGTGAGGTCGTAGCCCGTCTTCGCGTCCTTGCCGCCGACCGCGCGCAGCGTCTTCACGTCGAACACGTGCATGTTGCGCATGTGTGCCTGCAGCCGCTCGGGCGACTGGCCGGTGTAGCCGATGGTCCAGCAACCGCGATTGACCTCGTTGCGCAGCACGTCTTCCAGGTTGGGCTCGTCCATCCCGCCCTTGCCCTTGACCAGGCCGACGACCTGCTTGCCGTTCGCCTTGCCGAGGAACTGGTCGGCGAAGCCGAGCTTCTGCGCCAGCTGATACATGATCATCTGGTCGGTGCGCGACTCGAACAGCGGCTCGATCACCTTCTCGCGCCACTGGAGCGAGCGGTTGGACGCGGTGACGCTGCCGTAGGTCTCGTATTGCGTCGCCGCCGGCAGCAGGTATGCGCCGTCCTTCCTCACCATGGCGAACATCGACGCGCTCGCCGAGGGGTACGGGTCGACCACCACCATGAGGTCGAGCTTCTTCATGGCCTCGAGCATCTCGCGGCCGCGGCTCTGGGAGTTCGGCGCGTGGCCCCAGTAAATGATCGCGCGCAGGTTCGGCCCCTGGTCGATCGCGTCGTTCTTCTCCAGCACGCCGTCGATCCAGCGCGACACCGTCATGCCCGGCTTGCCCATCATGCCGGGCGCATAGCGGCTCTCGAGCCACTTGAGGTCGACGTTCCACACCTTCGACCAGTGCGCCCAGGCTCCTGGCACGGCGACGGGGTAATAGCCCGGCAACGTGTCCGGGTTGGGCCCGATGTCGGTCGCGCCCTGCACGTTGTCGTGGCCGCGGTATACGTTGCACCCGCCGCCGGAGCGCCCGACGTTGCCGAGCGCGAGTTGAAGGATGTTGCTCGCGCGCACGATGCCGTTCGCGTTGTTGTGCTGCGTCTGACCCATCGCCCAGATGATGAATCCCGGACGGTTCTCGGCGAGCGTCTTGGCGACGTTGAACACCTCGGCCTCGGGAACGCCGGTGACCTCGGCGACCTTGTCCGGCGTCCACTTCGCCATCACTTCCTTCTGCACCTGGTCCATCCCGTACACGCGGCCGGCGAGGTACTCCTTGTCCTCCCAGCCGTTCTTGAACACGTGGTACAGAATGCCGAAGAGCAGCGCGACGTCCGAGCCCGAGCGGTGCCGCACGAAGATGTCCGCCTTGGCGGCGGTGCGCGTATAGCGCGGGTCGGCGACGATCACCTTTGCGCCGTTTTCCTTCGCGTGCAGCGTGTGCAGCATCGACACCGGATGCGCCTCGGCTGCGTTCGAGCCGAGGAAAAGCAGGCACTTCGAGTTCTGCTCGTCGTTGTAGGAGTTCGTCATCGCGCCGTAGCCCCAGGTCTGGCCTAGGCCCGCCACCGTGGTCGAGTGGCAGATGCGCGCCTGGTGGTCCGCGTTATTCGTGCCCCACAGGCGGATCCACTTGCACAGCAGTTCGCTCTGCTCGTTGCCGTGCTTGGACGAGCCCACCAGGAACAGCGCGTCCGGACCGCTCTCCTCGCGAATTTTCAGCAGCTTCTGCGAGATCTCGTCGTACGCCTGGTCCCACGAGATCCTCTTCCACTTGCCCTCTTCGAGCTTCATCGGGTACTTCAGACGGTGCGAATCGTGCGTGATGCCGTGCTCGCGCGCCGAGGCGCCCTTCGCGCAGTGCCCGCCTAGGCTGAGGGGCGAGTCGAACACCGGGTCCTGGCGCGTCCAGACGCCGTTCTGCACCGTGGCGTCGATCGCGCAACCGACCGAGCAGTGCGTGCACACCGTGCGATGCACCTCGGCCGCGCCGCTCTCCCACGGCGTCTCGGCCGCCTGCGCCTTGCCGATCATGCTGAACGGGATCTGGGTCGCGAGCGCGCCCGCGCCGGCGGTCAGCCCCGAGCGGCGCAGGAACGTGCGCCGGTCCATCGTGCGCCCGAGCACCCCGGCGAGGCTGCGCGCAAGGCGCGGCTGGGCCGCCGCGGTGGAAGCGGATTTTCTCGTCAGCAGCATGGCACCCTCCTCAGACCTTGGTGGTGCGGTAGTAGCGGTGCACGTGCTCCGAGGCCTGGTAGCCGCGCGACGTGCGCTTGCCGGAGCCTGTGGCGACCTGCGGGGCTGTCGGCGAATTCTTCAGCGCCACCGC
>JBLMWT010000110.1:0-31549 GCA_050257375.1 Sphingomonadaceae bacterium | reverse complement strand
GAAAGAAAAAGGCCCGCCGGATTCCGGCGGGCCTCTCGTCGCGAAGAGACTCGCGCCGAACGCTTACTTCGGGCAGATCACCTTGCCGAACAGCTTCCACTCCTTGCCGTTGAACTGGGCGAGCTGCTGGCAGTCGATCGGGAAGTAGTCGGTCGTGTCGAGCGTGACCCCGGGCAACGCAAGCGGGAACTCGACGTCCTTGAGGCTCGCGGCGACTTTCATCACGTGCTCGCGGGTCAGGTCGTTGCCGGCGCGTTTGAGCACATCGGCCATGGTCCAGCCCACCGCGTAGCCGTAGACGTAGAAGCTGTTCGACTTGTCGGCGCCGGGAAGGTACTTGTCCATCCAGGCGTTCCACGCCTTCATGTCCGCCGAGTCCTTCCATTGCGGGTCGGTGGCATCTTTCAAGTAGGCGGTCGTAATCAGACCGACCGACTTGTCGAAGCCCGCCGGCTTGAGCACGCTGCCGATCGACGACGACACGTTGTTCAGGAAGTGCAGCGGCTTCCAACCGATGTCGTAGGCCTTCGCGATTGCCTGCGCCGCAAACTTGGGCGTCGTGATGTTGAAGAAGGTGTCGGCGCCCGAGTCCTTAAGCTTGATCATCTGCGAATCGACCGTCGGGTCGGTCACCTCGTAGGACTCCTTGGCCACGACCATCGTCTTCGCCTTGTCGCCGAGCCCGGCGAGGAAGCCGTTGAGGTAGTCCTTACCGTAGTCGTCGTTCTGATACAGGATCGCGACCTTGGCGTTCGGCTTTTCCGTCAGCAGGTAATGCGCATAGATCTTCGCCTCGGACGGATAGGACGGCTGCCAGCCCATGGTCCAGGGGAAATGCTTCGGATCGCCCCACTTGCTCGCGCCGGTGGCGACGAACAGTTGCGGCACCTTCTTCGCGTTCATGTACTTGTGAATCGCAGTGTTGGTCGGAGTGCCGAGCGACTGGAAGATGAGAAGGACGTGGTCCTGCTCGACGAGCTTTCTCGCCTGCTCGACCGTCTTGGGCGGGCTGTAGCCGTCGTCCAGGCTGATGAAGTCGATCTTGCGGCCGTTGATGCCACCGTTGTCGTTCACCATCTTGAAGTAAGCGGTGATGGCCTTGCCGATGGTGCCGTAGGCGGACGCGGGCCCGCTGTATGGGCTGATGCCGCCGATCTTGATTTCGGTGTCTGTGACACCCGGGCCATATTTGCCGGCGGCGAATGCGCTACCTGTTCCGAGCGCGAAAGCCGCTGCGGCGGCCGCGACGAGCAGTCTCTTCTGGATCATCATGTGCCTCCTCCTTGGTTCTGCGGTGAGTGCCGTTTCGATCAGCGATTCCCGGAGGCGACTGAACCGCTCGAGCCGCCGGCCGTTTTTTTTATCAATTTAGCATACAACATCCTGAGAAATCCCCATATTCCCATGGGCATGAAGTACATGAAGAGGATCAGGAAGGTTCCGTAGATCGCCCACGGGGCGGCCTTGGAGACCTGCTCGGCGAAGTTCGGCACGAAGACGATGACGAGGCCGCCGAATATCGCCCCGGGGATCGAGGCGAGTCCGCCGATCACCACGCCGACCAGGAAGGCGATCGAGAGGAAGAAATTGAACGTATCGGGCGCTACGAACTGCACCGCTATCGCGCCGAGCGCACCGGCGACGCCCGTGTAGAGCGCGCTGACGCCGAAAGTCAGGGACTTGTAGAGTGCCGTGTTGACGCCCATCGCGCTCGCCGCGATCGGATTGTCGCGGATCGCCTTGAGCGCGCGCCCCGTACGGCTGCGTATCAGGTTCCACGCACACGTAAACAGGATCAGCAGCGCCGCGAGGCCGAAATAGTAGAGCCATTGATCTTGCGACATCGGCAGGCCGAACGGCGGGTCGGGCTTGATGATGGAGACGCCCTGCACGCCCCCGGTCCACGGCGAGATCGGGTCGTACTTGAGCAGTTGGGGCGTCGCGACCGAAAGCGCGAAGGTCGCGAGGGCGAGGTACAGCCCTTCGAGACGCAGCGCGGGGAGGCCGAACAGGAAGCCGGCCACCAGGCAAACGAGCCCCGCGACCGGAAGCGTCCAGTAATACGCCAGGCCGCCCTGTTCCATCATGATCGCGGCCGTGTAGGCGCCGATCGCGTAGAACGCGGCGTGACCGAGCGAGAATTGGCCGTTGTAGCCGATGAGAATGTTCAGTCCCAGCACCGCAATCGCGTAGCTGATCGCCAGCGTGAACTGGAAGTTGCGGTAGTCGCTGACGAACCACGGGAGCGCAATCGCTGCGAGGACTGCGACCGCGAGCCCGGCCAGCTGGGCCCTGGAGAGCTTGGCGCCGCTCGCCAGCGCGGCCAGCTCGCGAGTATTCGCTTTTGAACGAGCGTGCATGGGTTAAACCCTCTTCACGACGACTTGGCCAAAGAGTCCGCTTGGCCGGAACACCAGCACCGTGACGATCAATACGAGCGCCACGGTGAGCTTGAGCTCGCTTCCGACGAAGGGCACGTAGGTGCCCACCCAGTTCTCCAGCACTCCGACCATGAAGCCGCCGGCGACCGCGCCGACCGGACTGCTGATGCCGCCGAGCAGCGCTCCGGCAAAGCCGTACAGCAGGATGCCGCCCATCATGTTCGGCTCGAGGAAAACGATCGGTGCGACCATCATGCCCGCCACCGAGCCGATCGCCGCCGCCAAGCCCCAGCCGAGCGCGAGCATCCAGCCCACGCGTATGCCGACCAGGCGCGCCGAATCCGGGTTCTGCGCCGCCGCTCGCATCGCCAGGCCGACTGGCGTAAAGCGGAAGAAGAGGAACACGGCAGCCAGGACGACGAGCGTCACGACGATCACGCCGAAATCGTGTGGACCGATGAACTTGATCCCGAACGGGACCGCTTTCGGGAACGGGCTGGGAAAGGGCTTGATGGTGTAATCCCAGATCCATCCGGCCAGCGAGTTGAAAATCACGAGCAAGCCGATGAAGACGATGACCTCGTTCAGCACCGAAGTCCCCTCCACCGGCCGTACGATGATGCGCTCGACCAGCACTCCGCCGACGAACGAGATCGCCATGGTCAGCAGGAAAGCCCCCCAGTAGGGCACTCCGTGATGCAGTAGCGTGAACGCGATGAAGGTGGAGAACATCGCCATCTCGCCCTGCGCAAAGTTCAGGTGATCGGTCGCCTGATAGATCATCACTACGGCGAGCGCGACGCACGCATAGATGCCTCCGAAAGCGAGCCCGTCGAAGGTCTGCTGCAGGAAGAGATCCATCGCGCGTTCCCTAGTATCCGAGGTAGGCCTTGCGTACGCTCTCGTTGCGGCTGATGTCCTGCGCCTTGCCGCTCATCACGATGCGACCGGTCTCGAGCAGGTAAGCGTGATCGGCGATCCCGAGCGCGAGCGACGCATTCTGCTCGACGACCAGCATGCTCACTTGCCGCTCGCGGCTGATCGCGCCCAGGATGCGGAACAGCTCCTCGGTGAGCAGCGGCGCCAGGCCGAAGGAAGGTTCGTCGAGCAGCATCAGCCGGGGGCGCATCATCAGCGCCCGACCGACCGCGAGCATCTGCTGCTCGCCGCCCGAGAGCGTCCCGGCCTGCTGGTTGCGGCGTTCCTTGAGTCGCGGAAAGTAGCGGTAGACGCGCTCCAGGTCCTCGGCTACGCCGGCGGCGTCCTTGCGCGTGTAGGCGCCGAGCCTGAGGTTCTGCTCGGTGGTGAGGCGCACGAAAGTGCCGCGCCCTTCAGGCACGTGCGCAATGCCGTAGCGCACGATCGATTCCGTCGCCCGCGAAGCGATGCGTTCGCCGGCAAAGCGCATCTCTCCGGCGGTGCGCACCATGCCGCAGATCGCGCGCAGCGTGGTGGTCTTGCCCGCGCCGTTCGCGCCCAGGATCGCGGTCACGCTGCCTTCCTCGAGCGTGAAGCTCAATCCGCGCAGCACCTGCGTCTGGCCATAGAAGGCCTCGAGGTTAGCGACTTCGAGCAGCGCCATCAGTGCCCCGACCCCAGGTAAGCCTCGATCACCTCGGGATGGCGCTGCACCTCGGCGGGCAGTCCCTCGAATATCTTGCGGCCGAAGTTCAACACCACGACGTGCTCGGAAATCGAC
The DNA here is from genome assembly GCA_050257375.1 of Sphingomonadaceae bacterium. Lineage (GTDB taxonomy): Bacteria > Pseudomonadota > Gammaproteobacteria > Burkholderiales > SG8-39 > DAHVFK01. Next base: position 27,469 of record JBLMWT010000110.1, on the reverse strand, counting down.
ATCACGAGGCTCATGTGATGCTCGACCAGCAGCACGGTGAGACGCATGTCGTCGCGGATCCTCCGGAACAGCCGCCCCAGGGTCTCGACCTCCTCGTGATTCAGGCCTCCCGCCGGCTCGTCGAGCAACAGCAGCTTCGGCTCGCTCGCGAGGGCGCGCGCGAGCTCGATGCGCTTTTGCGTGCCGAAAGGCAACGCGCCCGCGGGCAGGTGCGCGACCGGGGCCAAATCGAGGTATTCGAGCAGCCCCCAGGCCTTGTCCTCGAGCAGTTTCTCTTCGCGCCGGACCCAGGGCAGGCGCAGCGCGTTGGACAGAAAATCGCTCCGTCCGCGGGTCTGAGCGCCGACCAGCACGTTCTCGAGTACCGTCAGGCGATGGAACAACGCCAGGTTCTGAAACGTTCGCCCGATGCCGATCTGCGCCATCCGGTGCGGCGCCACGCCGAGGATCGAGCGCCCGTCGAACAGGATGTCGCCGGAGGACGGCACATACAGCCGGCTCAGGCAGTTGAACAGCGTAGTCTTGCCGGCGCCGTTCGGTCCGATCAGCCCGAGAATGCCGCCGCGGGGGACGTCGAAGCTCACGCCGTCGAGCGCGACGATGCCGCCGAATTGGACGGCGACATTGCGCACTTCCAGGATGCTGCTAGGCGACGTCACGAGCGCTCACGCGCGCGGTGCCCGCGCGACGGCAAGTGCAGACCATCCACTCCTCCTCCCCGCAGCGCGGGCCTCGGGTCGAGAGCCTACATCGCTCGGCGCGAATATGGCAATCCGTACGCGACCGGGGCGGGCGCAGGCCGCGCTAGAATGGCCGCGCATTGAAATCCGCCTCGACACGCGCCGGGCTTCGCGCCGGCCTGCCGTCCCCGAAGTTCGATCCGGCCCTCCCGGTGAGCGCGCGCCGCGAGGAGATCCGCGCCGCGATCGAGCGCCACCAGGTGGTGATTGTTTGCGGGGAAACCGGCTCGGGCAAGACCACGCAGCTGCCGAAAATCCTGCTCTCGATGGGGCGCGGGGCGAGGGGGCTCATCGGTCACACCCAACCGCGCAGGATCGCCGCGCGCTCGGTCGCGGCGCGCATCGCCGAGGAGCTCGGCACCGAGCTCGGCGCGCTGGTCGGCTACCGGGTGCGCTTCCAGGACAAGGTCGGTCGCGACTCTGTCATCAAATTGATGACCGACGGCATCCTGCTCGCCGAAACGCAATCGGACCCCGAGCTGCGTCAGTACGACTCGATCATCATAGACGAGGCGCACGAGCGCAGCCTGAACATCGATTTCCTGCTCGGTTACCTGAAGCGCCTGCTGCCGCGGCGTCCCGACCTCAAACTCGTCGTCACCTCGGCGACCATCGACGCCGCGCGCTTTGCGCAGCATTTCGGGGACGCGCCGGTGATCGAGGTGTCCGGACGGCTCTACCCGGTCGAGCTGCGTTACCGCCCCGTCGCGGGCGATGCCGAGGACACCACGCGCGAGGAAGAGGAGCAGGCCCTCGCGGCGGCGGTCGACGAATTGTGTGCCGAGGGTCCCGGCGACGTGCTCGTGTTCCTCCCGGGCGAGCGCGAGATCCGCGACGCCGCGGAAGTGCTGCGCAAGCACCATCCGCCGCACACCGAGATCCTGCCGCTCTATTCGCGCCTGTCGACCGCGGAGCAGGATCGCGTCTTTCGGCCCGGCGCGGCGCGGCGCATCGTGCTCGCGACCAATGTGGCGGAGACCTCGCTCACGGTGCCGCGCATCCGCTACGTCGTCGACACCGGCCAGGCGCGCGTCAAGCGCTACAGCTACCGCAACAAGGTCGAGCAGCTGCACGTCGAGAACATATCGCAGGCGGCCGCCACGCAGCGCTCCGGGCGCTGCGGCCGCGTGCGCGATGGCATCTGCATCCGGCTGTACAGCGAGGAGGACTACTCGCGGCGTACGCCCTACACCGACCCCGAGGTGCTGCGCTCGTCGCTCGCCGCGGTGATCCTGCGCGCCAAGAGCCTCGGCCTGGGGCGGGTCGAGGACTTTCCTTTTCTCGACGCGCCCGGTTCGCGCGCCATAGCCGACGGCTACGCGCTGCTTGCCGAGCTGGGCGCGGTCGATGAGGCGAACGAGCTGACCGACGCGGGACGCGAGCTGGCCGGCTTGCCGGTCGATCCGCGCATCGGGCGCATGCTGCTCGCCGCGCGCGGGGAAGGCTGCCTGGACCCGCTGCTCGTCATCGGAGCGGCGCTCTCGGCCCAGGACCCGCGCCTGCGTCCCATGGACGACGCCGCCGCTGCGGACGAGCGGCATGCGCGCTACGCCGATGAGCGCTCCGATTTTTTCTCGTATCTCAAGATGTGGAAGCTGTTCGAGGACCGTTGGGAGAAGGCCTGCCGCGAGAACTTCATCTCGATTCCGCGCATGCGCGAGTGGCGCGACGTTCACGGCCAGCTGCACGCCATGGTGTCCGAGCTTGGCTGGCGCCCGTCGAGCGTCGATCCGGCGACGCCGGAGGGGTATCGCGCGATCCACCGCGCGCTGCTGAGCGGTCTGCTCGGCAATGTCGGCATGCGCGACGAGCAAGGAGGCGGATATACGGGGGCGCGCGGCATCAAGTTCCGGGTGCATCCGGGCTCGTGGACAACGAAGCCCGGCAGGTGGATCGTGGCCGCCGAGCTGGTCGAGACGACGCGCCTGTTCGCGCGCACGGTGGCGTCGATCGACCCCAAGTGGCTCGAGGAGCTGGGCTCGCACGTGATCAAGCGTCACCGCGACCGGCCGCACTGGGAGAAGTCGCGCGCGCAGGTGGTGGCCTTCGAAAGCGGAACGCTGTACGGCCTGCCTGTGTACGCGAACCGGCGAGTGGATTACGGGAAGTTCGAGCCCGCGCAGGCGCACGACATCTTCATCCGCTCGGCGCTGGTCGCGGGCGATTTCGACACTCGCGCGCCGTTCTTTGCACACAATCGCAAGCTGTTGGACGACATCGAAAGGCTCGAACACAAGGCGCGCCGCCCCGATATCCTCGTTGACGACGAGTTGATCTTCGCTTTCTACGACGCGCGCGTGCCCCAGGGCGTGCACGGCGGCGCCGATTTCGAGGCCTGGCGCAAGCAGGCCGAGCGAGCGAATGCGCGGCTGCTGTACCTCGAGCGCAGCGACCTCATGCGCCACGAGGCCGCGGGCATCACGACGCACAACTTCCCGCCGCGGCTGCGGCTCGGTGCGAACGAGTTCGAGCTGGAGTACCACTTCGAGCCGGGCTCGGCGCGCGACGGCGTCACCATGACCGTCCCGGTCGCGCTGCTGAACCAGCTTCCGGTGGCGCGCTGCGAGTGGCTGGTGCCGGGCCTGCTGAAGGAAAAGGTCCGGCTGCTCGCCAAGTCCCTGCCGCAACGCCTGCGTCACAAGCTCGGTCCGCTCGACGAATTCGCCGACCAGTTCGTCGCGGCGGCGCAGCCCGCGGACCTGGCGCTAAGCGTGGCGCTCGCGCGCTACATTCGCGAGCGCATGAATTTCGAGGTGCCGATCGACGCCTTCCGGCCGGAGTCTGCGCCACCGCACCTGCAGATGAACTTTCGCGTCTTGGACGAGCACGGCCGACAGATCGGCCTGAGCCGCAATCTGGTCGTCTTGAAGCAGGAACTCGCCCCGCAAACCCAGGCCGCACTGCGCGAGCAGACGCCGGCGGCCGCTGGCGAGCACCACCGCAATTGGACATTCGGCGACCTGGCCGAAGTCATGGAGATCGAGCGCGGCGGGCGGACTCTGGTCGGGTATCCGGCGCTCGTCGACACCGGCGACGGCGTCACGCTGGAGGTGTTCGACTCTCCCGAGCGTGCGCGCGAAATGCACCGGGCGGGGGTGCGGCGCCTGCTCGCGCTCGCGTTTCGCGAGCGTATCCGCGACATCGAAAAAGCCGTCGCGCGCGACAACGCGCTCAACCTGCAGTTCGCGCAGCTTGCCGGAGACGCCGAACTGAAAGACGAGGTCGTGCGTGCCGCGCTCGAGCGCAGCTTCCTCGCCGAGTCGCTGCCGACACGGCAGAGCGACTTCGAGCGGCGCGTCGAAGAAGGGCGCGGCCGCCTTAACCTGATCGCGCAGGAAATTCACCGTCTGGCCGCGACCATTCTCGCCGAGCACGCGCAGCTGCAAAAGCGCCTCACGGCGGCCGCAAAGTCCTTCCCGGGCGCGGTCGCGGATGTCAAGGAAAACACGGGGGGACTGCTGCGTGCGCATTTCCTGTCGCAAACTCCATGGGAGCGCCTGCAGCACTTTCCGCGCTACCTGAAGGCGGCCGCGTTGCGCCTGGATAAGCTGCGAGCCGATCCCGCGCGTGACGCCCGCCTGATGGCCGAGCTCGCGCCATTGCAGAACGCCTGGAGGCGCGAGCACGCCGGGCGAGCCCGGCAGGGCGCGCTCCTGGTCGAGCTCGAGCAGTTTGGCTGGCTGCTCCAGGAGTTGCGCGTATCGCTGTTCGCGCAGGAGCTCAAGACGCCGGTGCCAGTGTCGACCAAGCGCCTGACGAAGTTGTGGCACAGTATCAAGCACGCACAGTCGTGACTACCATGCGCGGCATCGGTCCTTCGCTCTCGTTCGCTTTCGCCAACGTGCTTCATCCGCGAATGCTGTGGCTGATGCTGTGGCCGGTCTTGGTCGCGGTGGGGCTGTGGGGCACGGTGGCGATCTGGTGCTGGACGGGGCTGGTGCTGCGGCTCGCCAGCATGCTGCGCGAGTGGATGGAGAGCGCGACCTTCTTCGTGCACTGGGACGCAAGTACGGTCGCGCTGGTCGCGGCGAAGGTGCTCGTGATCGTAGGTCTCGTGCCGCTCATCCAGCTCACCGCGCTGCTCCTGCTGGGGGTGTTCGGCATGCCGGCGATGGTCGATCACGTGGCCGGGCGCGCGTTCGCGACGCTCGCGCGGCGGCGCGGCGGGAGCTTCGCGGGCAGCATTTGGAACAGCGTGGTCGCGCTCATGGGCCTCGCCCTGCTCGGCGTCCTGAGCATCCCGTTCTGGATCTTCCCGCCGCTATGGCCCGCCATCCCGGTGGCGATCATGGGCTGGGTCAACCAGCGCATCCTGCGCTACGACGCGCTCGCCGAACACGCCGATCGAAACGAAATGCGAGCAGTGTTCGCCGAGCGCAGGGTCGCCATGTATCTGCTCGGTGTAGTGCTCGCGCTGGTCGCCTACGTGCCGGTCGTCGGACTGTTCGCCCCCGTGCTGTTCGGCCTGACTTTCGTTCACTACCTGCTCGCGGAGCTTGCGGCGCTGCGCGAGGCGCCTATCGAAGCGGAGCGCGCGCAGTCATGACCGCCGCCGCATTCGGCGTGCTGGTAATCGGCGACGAAATCCTGGTCGGCAAGCGCCAGGACAAGCACTTCGGATTTCTCGTGGGGGCCCTGGCCAAGCGCGGCCTGCGCCTCGCGTTCTGTGAATATCACGGCGACGATCCCACGCGGTTGACCGCGGCCCTCAGGCGGACATTCGCGTCCGGCGACATCGTATTCAGCTTCGGCGGTATCGGCGCCACGCCGGACGACCACACGCGGCAGTGCGCGGCGGCTGCCTTCGGCACGGCGCTCGCCGTGCATCCCGACGGCGAGCGGGAACTGCGGGCGCGCTTCGGAGCCGAGCTGACGCCCCAGCGCCTCATGATGGTCGAGTTTCCGCTCGGCTCGCAAGTCATTCCGAACCCGGTGAATCGTGTGCCCGGGTTCTCGCTAGCCGAGCACCACTTCGTGCCCGGCTTTCCCCAGATGGCCTGGCCGATGGTGGAATGGGTGCTCGACAACCGCTATCGGCACCTGTTCGACCGTGACCGCTGGAGCGAGGGTTCCGTGCTGGTCTTCGAGGCGGGCGAAAGCCAGCTCATCGCGCTCATGGAGGCGCTCGGTGCGCGCTATCCCGGCGTCAAGGTGTTCAGCCTGCCTTCCATGGGCGAGGATGGCAGTCGGCGGCACGTCGAGCTCGGCGTGCGCGGCAATCCGGCCGAGGTCGCGCTGGCGCTCGTGGAGTTGCGCAGCGGCCTGGAGAAGTTGGGATTTCCTTTTCGCGAACCCTGAAAAAGAAAAGGCCCGGGACGATATGCCCGGGCCTTGCCTTCACTTGCGCTTTGCGGACCGAACGGGCCGCGTGACACCTGGTCCTTGACCACGCAGAGGGCGGCGTTTTGCCGCCGCCCGCGAGCGCGCGGCGGGACTCAGGCGGCCTTTTTTGCCTTGCTCAGCCCCTTCACGGTCTCGCTTGCGGCGGCGACGTTCGCTTCCGCGATCTCGGTCGCCTGCTTGGCAACCTTGTTCAGGTTGTCGTACGCCGAATTGGCGGCGGCAAGCATCGACTTGACTGCCGCGACGGCGACGTCGGACCCGGCCGGCGCGTTCTTGGTCGCCTTGTCGAGGATCGAAACGAAGTTCTCGTTCCACTCGGCGATGCGCTTCTCCGCCATCTTCGACAGTTCGCCGTTCGCCTCGGTGGCGACTTCGTAGGCGCTCTTCGAGTAGGCGATTGCCTTCTCGATGGCGGGCTGCGCCAGGGTGCTCTGCAGGTTGACGAACTCCTGCACGTCCTTCGCGCCGAGCAGCGCGCGCGTATTGGCGAGCGAGTCCTCGAACGCGGCCCTGATCGCGCTTGCGCTCAGATTGGCGAGCTTCTCCATCGCGGCGAACTGCGTTGCGGCGAGCGAGAGAACGGCCTCTACGTTGGCCTTGTTGGCAGCTTGAAATTGTTCGGGTGTGACGTACATGGTTTGACTCCTGTGATCGGTCATTTGGTGAGGCGGTCTGGTACAGCTTTGATCGGGTCGTGCTCCGGGCGCTGTTTTGTGCAGCGCAGCAATTCGCATTTTAGGCCTATGCCCTTAGAAGTCAAGTGCTTTGTGCAATGCAGCGTAAGCCATTGATGTACCGCACAAAGAGTCTCGGCGCCGATCCGGGGTTGACGCACGGACGCCTAACACAAACACTTGTTTGCCTTCCCGTCCCCATAACCCGCTCAGCCGATCCACATGAGCATCGACTTTCGCCCAGAAGATCCGGCGTTTCTCGCCGATCCGTTTCCACTTTATCGCCGAATGCGCGATGACGACCCCGCACACTGGAGTCCGCGACTCAAGGCCTGGGTGCTGACTCGCTACGACGACGTCAAGGCGGTGTGCCTGGACGAGCGAATGTCGTCGGACCGCCTGCAGCCGTTCTTTGCGTCGCTGCCGGGAGCCGAGGCGCAGCGCATCGCCGAGATCATCCGCTATCTGTCCCTATGGATGGTATTTCGAGATCCGCCGGACCACACGCGCCTGCGCCGGTTGGTGGGCAAGGTGCTCAACGTGCGCTCGATGCACGCGATGCGCGCACGGGTGACCGAGCTCGCCGGCTGGCTGCTCGGTCGGGTCGCCGGGCGCGGGGAGCTCGACTTCATCGCGGCCTTCGCCGGCCCGCTGCCGGCTCTCGTGATCATGGATATGCTCGGCGTGGCGCGCGAGGAACTCGCGCGCGTCAAGCGCATGTCGGACGACATGGCGCTCTTCATTGGCAGCTCGCGCACTTCGCCGGAGAAATACGGCATCGCCGAGGCGGCGACGCGGGAAATGGCGGAGTTCTTCCGCTGCCTGATCGCTGCTCGCCGCGCGGCCCCCGGCGAAGATCTGCTCTCCGCTCTGATCGCGGTGCGGGACGGGGACGATCGGCTGACCGAGGACGAGCTGCTCGCGACCTGCATCCTGCTGCTCTTCGCCGGCCACGAAACGACCACCAATCACATCGCCAATGCCCTGCTCGCGCTCATCCGCTTTCCAGGCGAAATGCGGTTGCTGCGCGAGCGCCCCGATCTCGCCCCGGCGGCCGTGGAGGAGCTGCTGCGCTACGACGGCCCGAGCGGCGCCCAGGTGCGCATCGTTGCGCGAGAGCATGAAATCCACGGCAAGACCTTGCGGCCGGGCGACCGCGTATTCCTCATGCTGAATGCCGCCAACCGCGACCCGCGCGCCTACCCGGACCCCGACCGGCTCGATCTGCGGCGCAACGGCGTGCCGCACCTCACGTTCGGTTTCGGCACGCACATCTGCCTCGGCTTCCCACTCGCGCGACTCGAAGGCCAGATCAGCCTGCCGGCCGTGCTACGCAAGTGGCGTTCGATCGAGGCCGCCACCGACAAGCTCGAGTGGATCAATTCGATGGTGTTCCGCGGAATGCGGTCATTGCCGGTGCGGGTGCGCACTTGAGCGCCGCGACCCTGCGGGATCGCCCGGCGCGTGCCGATAGCCGGCTGCCACGCGTCCTGGATTGCGCCGCGCGGGCATTTCGCCGCAACGGCTATCACGGGGCGTCGATACGCGAGATCGTCCGCTCCGTCGGCATGCTGCCGGGCTCGCTGTACTGCCATTTCGCTTCCAAGGAGGACCTGTTCGTCGCGGTCTACGAGGAGGGCGTGCGCCGCCTGCGCGCAGCGGTCGAGCAGTCATTGGGTCGCGAGACCGATCCTTGGCGGCGCATGCAGGCGGCCTGTGTGGCGCATCTCGAAACATTGCTGGACGGCGGCGACTATGCGCAGCTCATGGTGCGCGTCCAGCCGCACGACGTGCCGCAGGCGGCCCGTCGCCTCGTCGCGGTGCGCGACGGCTACGAACGGCTGTTCGGCGACTTGATTGACGCATTGCCCCTCGGCGCGGCCGTCTCCCGCAGCGACGTTCGCCTGATGCTCTTCGGCGCGCTCAACTGGGCCCCGACCTGGTACCGGCCCGGCAAGCGCTCACCCGGCGACATCGCGCGCGCATTCGTCGAGATCCTGCGCACGGACCTGCGCGATGACTGATCCAGTCCGGTACCGGGCGGTCAAGAAGCGCGCAGGACTGCACGACCCACGTCGGGACTTCGCGCTTACGGAGATCGAGGCCGAGGTGCGCTACGACCCGCTTACCGGCGACAGCGCGCGAATCTGTCATTTCGGGACCTCGCCGAGGGAGATTCCCGATCTCGCGCCGCTCGTCGCGTCGTCGAAGGCGCACTGTCCGTTCTGTCCAGACGCGGTCGCGCGGGTCACGCCGCGCTACCCCGACTCGCTGGTGCCCGGCGGCCGCATGGCACGCGGCGAGGCACTGCTGGTCCCGAACCTCTTTCCGTACGACGACGTGTCGGCCATTCTCGTCATGTGCCAAGCGCACTTCCTTCCGATGGACGGCGTTCCGCCGGAGACGTTCGCCGACGCGCTCAAGCTGGCTCGCGATTTCATCCTGTTGGCCGAGCCGTCGCTGGGCGAGCGTCCGGCGTACGGCATCGTGACGTGGAACTACATGCCGCCCTCGGGAGCCTCGCAGGTGCATCCGCACCTGCAGGTCATCGTCACCGACACACCGGGCAACGCCTTGCGGCGCGAGTTGGAGGCCGAAGCGTCGTTCGCGCTGCAGCACGGCGCAGCGTTCGCGCAGGCGCTCGTGCAGGCCGAACGCGGCGCCGAACGGTGGCTGGGCGAGGAGGGCGGCGTCGCATGGTGGGTACCGTACTGCCCCGTCGGCATGCTGGGCGACGCGCAAGCGGTGTTCCTCGAGCGCGCATCGCTGACCGAGTGCAGCGACGGCGAGATCGACGCTTTCGCCCGCTTCCTGACGCGGCTGCTCGCGGCCTATGCGCGGCTCGGCTTTTGGAGCTTCAACCTCAGCTTGCTGCCCGACGCCCGCGCCGCGGGCACGAACCGGCACCGGCTGACCGCCCGCTTGCTGCCGCGCTTCTATCTGAACCCGAAGCTCCACAACTCGGATGTCGCTTATCTGCAGTTGCTGCTGGGCGAGAAGTTCGCCATGCAGTATCCGGAAGCTCACGCTGCGGCGCTGCGCGGAGCACTTAAGTGAGCGCGGCGCGCGACGCGAGTCATCTGCCGCGCAGCCTGTGGCTCACGTTGACGGGGCTGACGCTCGCCTGGGGGTTCAACTGGACCGCCATCAAAGTCGCGCTGAGCGAAGTGCCGCCTCTCACGTTCCGGGCGATTTGCCTGGGTGCCGGCTCGGGCGTGCTGTTTGCTCTGCTGCGGGCCGGCGGGCAGCCTTTGGCGGTGCCCAGGCACCAATGGCCGCGCCTCCTGATGCTCAGCTTCTTCAACATGACGCTATGGAACGCGCTGGTGGTGTTCGGGGTGAAGATGATTCCTTCAGGACGCGCAGCGATCCTCGCCTACACGATGCCAGCGTGGGCGATTCCGCTCTCGGTCTGGCTTCTAGGGGAGCGCATGAACGGCCGCCGTGCCGCGGGCCTCGCGCTCGGCATGGGCGGCATGGCGTTGCTTCTCGGCGAGGGCGCGATGAGCCTCAAGGCGGCACCGGTGGGCTCGCTGCTCGTGCTGTGCGCCGCGTTTACGTGGGCGCTCGGCACGGTGCTGCAGAAGCGTTACCCCATGTCCATGCCGCTCGGAGCGTACTCCGCCTGGATGATGCTGCTCGGCGGCGTTCCCATCTTGGCCGGCGCGCTGCTCCTGGAAGATCCCGCGCGGTTAATGTCGGTGAGCCTGTGGCCCGCGCTCGGGGTGCTGTACAACGTGCTGTTCGCGTTCGCCTTCGCAACCTGGGCGTGGATCCGGATCGCCACATCGGTCCCCGTCGCGGTGTCGTCGCTTAGCATGCTGCTCACACCGGTAATCGGGGTGATCAGCGGAATGCTGTTCCTCGGCGAGCGGCCGAGCTGGGCCGAGTACGCCGCGCTCGGCCTGGTGATCGGCTCGCTGCTGACTGTCGTCTTGCCGTCGCGAAGGAGCGCCTAGTCGCGCACCGGCAAGGCGCGCAGCCCGGGAATGCGCGCGACGTCCCAGTTCGCGACTGCCCACTGCAGCAGCTCGCGGCTAGCGAGTCCCGAGGGCGCACTCTGGCCGAGGAAGTCGAGCGCACGCGCCAGGGTGGAGGCGACCGAATCCAGCTCGACCGGTCGTGCGGCGGACTGCTTGCTCAGCTTCTCGCCCGCTGCATTCACGGCGACGGGAACGTGCAGGTAGCGCGGGGTCGGGTAAGCGAGCAGGCGCTGCAGCCAGATCTGCCGGGCGGTGGAATCGAGCAGGTCGGCGCCGCGGACCACGTCGGTAATCCCTTGCTCCGCGTCGTCGACAACGACTGCGAGCTGATACGCGATCGGCCCATCCGCGCGTCGCAGCACGAAATCGCCGACCTCGCGCTCGAGCGATTGCACGAACTCGCCCTGCACGCGGTCGACGAAGCGAATGGGCTCGCCGCTGGTGCGCACGCGCGTCGCACGCTCGGTCTTCCCGCGCGGCAGGCCGGAACGGCAGGTGCCGGGATAGATGCGCGCGCCGTCGATCGCCAGCGCGGAGTCGGCGATTTCGCCGCGAGTGCAGCCGCAAGGGTAGGTCGCGCCGCGCGCGGCGAGGCGCTCGAGCGCGGCCTCGTAGGACTCGATGCGCGTGCTCTGATAGAGCACGTTCCCGTCCCAGTGCAGGCCCAACGCCTCGAGCTGTCGCAGGATGATGTCAGCTGCGCCCGGCGGCTCGCGCGGCTTGTCGAGGTCTTCGATGCGCAGCCGCCACGAACCGCGCGCCGCGCGCGCGTCGAGCCAGCTCGCCAGCGCTGCGACGAGCGAGCCGAAATGCAACGGCCCTGTCGGCGACGGGGCGAAGCGGCCGATGTAAGGTGTGTCAGCTACGGTCACGAGTGCGGGCAACGCGGGTATAGTGCCAGTTTCGATAGGAGAACACTCGATGGCGACGGTGGAGCTCGGCAGGGAAAACTTCGAGCAAGTGGTGAACGACAGCCCGATAGTCGTTGTGGACTTCTGGGCGCCGTGGTGCGGCCCCTGCAAGGGCTTTGCGCCCGTGTTCGACAGCGCGTCGGAGAAGCATACCGACGTCGTCTTCGGCAAGGTCAACACGGACGTCGAGCAGGACATCGCCGGCGCGTTCGGCATCCGCTCGATACCGACGCTGATGGTATTTCGCGAGAAGGTCCTGCTGTTCCAACAGGCCGGCGCGTTGCCCGCATCCGCGCTCGAGCAGATCATCACGCAGGCGAAGGGGCTCGACATGGCGAAGGTGCATCAGGAAATCGCCGAGCGCGAGGCCGCAGAAACAAACAAGGCCTGAGTTCCGACGGCCGCGATGATCGAGCTGCGACGCGCCGGCGAGCGGGGACATGCCAATCACGGCTGGCTGGATTCCTACCACAGCTTCTCGTTCGCCGACTATTACGATCCGCAACACATGGGTTTCGGCAGCCTGCGCGTCATAAACGAAGATCGCGTTCAGCCCGGCGCCGGATTCGGTACGCATGGCCACCGCGACATGGAGATCATCAGCTACGTGCTGGAGGGAGCGCTCGCGCACAAGGATTCGATGGGCAACGGCTCGACCATCGTTCCGGGCGACGTCCAGCGTATGAGCGCCGGTACGGGCGTGCTGCACAGCGAGTTCAACAACGAGCCGGCGGGCGTCACGCACTTCCTGCAGATCTGGATCGAGCCGAGCGTGCGCGGGATCGCCCCCGGCTACGAGCAGAAGCACTTTGACGCCGGCGCGAAGCGCGGCCGATTGCGGTTGATCGCTTCGCCCGACGGTCGCGACGGCTCTGTGACGATTCACCAGGACGCGTTCGTTTACGCCGCTCTCATCGACGGGGCCGAACGTGCGGTACACAGCCTTGCCGCGGGACGGTGCGCCTACGTGCACGTCGCGCGCGGCGAGCTCTCGGTGAACGGGCAAGTGCTGGGCGCGGGCGACGCGCTCAAGGCGAGTGGCCTTGCGCGGATCGCCCTTGAGAACGGCAGGCAGGCGGAAGTGCTGTTGTTCGACCTGGCCTAGCGCGGGCCGGCAGTGGGCACGACGCGCCTCGAGCAGGATTCCTTCGGCACGATAGAGGTCCCCGCGGACAAGCTTTGGGGCGCGCAGACCGAGCGCAGCCGGCGCTTGTTTCGCATTTCCTGCGAGCGCATGCCGCGCGAAATGATCCACTCCCTGGCGCTCGTCAAGCGGGCTGCGGCGACGGTCAATCGCGAGCTCGGAGAACTCGAAGCGGGCAAGGCCGAAGCGATCGTGCGCGCAGCAGACGAAGTGCTCGCCAGCCGGCACGACGGCGAATTTCCGTTGCTCGTCTGGCAGACCGGGTCGGGCACTCAATCGAACATGAACGTGAACGAGGTGCTGGCCAACCGCGCCTCCGAGCTGCTGGGCGGAGAGCGCGGCGCGAGGCGCCTAGTGCACGCCAACGACGACGTCAACCGCGGGCAGTCGTCGAACGACGTGTTTCCGACCGCGATGCACATTGCGGCGGCGCGTGCGCTGAACGACGCGCTGCTGCCCGCGCTGGGGCGGCTGCGCGACGCGCTGGCGGCGAAGGCGCAGGAGTTCGCGGACATCGTGAAGATCGGGCGCACTCATCTGCAGGACGCGACTCCGCTCACGCTGGGACAGGAGTTCTCCGGCTACGTGGCGCAACTCGAGCGCGCGCGCGACGGGCTGATCCAGTCGCGAGCCGGCTTGCTGGAGCTGGCGATCGGGGGTACCGCGGTGGGCACGGGGCTGAACGCGCATCCGCAGTTCGGGGCGGGGGTTGCGCGGGAGCTCGCGCGCCTTACCGGCCTGCGGTTCACCGCTGCGGACAACAAGTTCGCGCAATTGGCCGGGCACGAGGCGCTGCTCCTTGCGCACGGCGCGCTCAAGACGCTCGCCGCCGCGCTCACCAAGATCGCCAACGACTTGCGCTGGCTTGCCTCGGGCCCGCGCTCCGGACTGGGCGAGATCAGCCTGCCCGAGAACGAGCCCGGCAGCTCGATCATGCCCGGTAAGGTGAATCCGACGCAGACGGAGGCGCTGACCATGCTGTGCGCGCAGGTGTTCGGCAACGACGTCACCGTCAACCTTGCCGGGGCCTCGGGAAATTTCGAGTTGAACGTATTCAAGCCTGTGCTCGTCTATAACTTCCTGCAGAGCGTCCGCCTGCTGGCCGACGGATGCGAGTCGTTCGAGGAGCACTGTGTGCGCGGCGTGCGGGCGAACGAGCGCCGCATCGCTGAGTTGGTCGAGCGCTCGCTCATGCTCGTCACCGCGCTCGCGCCGCGCATCGGCTATGACCGCGCCGCCGAAATCGCCAAGAAGGCGCACCGCGAGGGCACTACGCTGCGCGAGGCCGCACTCGCCCTCGGCTACGTCAGCGCGCAGGACTTCGATCGCTGGGTGCGCCCAAGGGACATGACGCACGCCGGTCCGTGAAGGGCTCGGCCAAGGCGTGCGTGATTGCCGGGCTGCTACACTGCGACCCGCTATGTCGATCGTCGTCCTCATCTCCGGCCGCGGTAGCAATATGCAGGCGATGCTCGATGCGGGACTCCCGGTCTCGGCGGTGATCAGCAACGTGGCGGACGCGGCCGGACTCGCGATCGCCCGTGCGCGCGGCGTGGCGACCCGTACGGTGGCGCATCGGGATTTCGCCTCGCGCGAGGAGTTCGACGCCACGCTGGCCGACGAGATCGACCGCCACTCGCCGACGGTGGTCGCGCTGGCCGGCTTCATGCGCGTTCTCACGGCTGCGTTCGTGCGGCGCTACGAGGGGCGTCTAGTCAACATTCATCCGTCACTATTGCCGTCGTTTCCGGGGCTCGACACGCACGCGCGCGCGCTGGCCGGGGGCGTCAAGGTGCATGGTTGCACGGTGCACTTCGTCACGGCGCAGTTGGACCACGGGCCGATCATCGTTCAGGCGGCGGTGCCGGTGCGCCCCGACGATACCGAGGCAACGCTCGGGGCGCGCGTTTTGCGGCAGGAGCACGTCGTCTATCCGCGCGCGCTGCGGTGGTTCCTCGAGAAGCGGCTTGTCATCGGTGACGGGGTGGTTCGCGTGAGGGGCAAGGATGCGCAACTGGTTTATTCCGATCGCGATTAGCGTGAGCGTCTGCGCCCACGCGGCGCCGCCGCGTCAGGCGGAGATCACCTACAGCGTAAGTCGCAACGGTACGGTGCTCGCCGAAGTCGTCGAGAAGCTGCGGCAGGACGGCAAAACCTACAGCATCGAGGAGAACACCAAGGGCGTCGGGATTCTTTCCGTCTACCACAGCGAGCGGACCAGCCGCGGCACGATCGCTCGCGACGGACTGCGCCCGCTCGAGTATACCGACCATCGCCCGATGCGCGCTCCGGCGAGCGCGAGCTTCGACTGGAGCAATAAGACGATCACGATGAATTTCAAGGGGCCGCCGCGCGTGGTGCCCATGCCGCCAAATGCGCAGGATCGTCTGTCGGTCGCCTTTACGTTCTCCTTTGCGCCTCCGGGTCCGCAGCCCGTGACCGTGAATTCCGCCGACGGCAAGAGCATATCGACGTACTCCTACAAAGCAGCTGGACGCGAACGCCTTACCACTCCCGCGGGCGTATTCGAGACGCTCAAGCTCGAAAAGGTGCGGGACGGCCCCGAGGACAAGGCCACCGAGCTATGGCTGGCGACCGACCACGGCAACCTTCCGGTGCGCCTCCTGATCGTGGACAAGGACGGCACGCGCCTCGACCAAGTCGCCACGCATCTGAGCATTCCGTGACGGTGCATGCGGGACAGCTCGCGCACGCCGAGGCGCTTGCGGCGGACCTGCTGCGTTTTTCCGGGCCGGCGGATCAGACCGTGTCGCGCTATTTTCGTGCGCACCGTCAGCTCGGTCAGAGCGATCGCGCATTCGTCGCGGAAATCGTGTACGCGATCCTGCGGCGGCGGCGCTCTCTGGAGGCTTCGGTGGGGTCCGCTGCGCCGCGCGCGCTGCTGCTAGCGGCGCTCGTTCGTGCGCAGGGCATGTCAGGTCGCGCGCTGCAGGATGTGCTGCGGGAGGGCGAAGGAGCGCTCGTTGCACGAGTGCGTGCCGCCAAGACGGAAGACTGGCCCGCGGGGGTACGTGCCGACCTTCCCGATTGGCTGTGGCAGCGGCTCGCGGCCGAGTACGGGACGGACGATGCGATGCGCATCGCGCAGGGCATGCTCGGCCCGGCGCCGCTGGACCTGCGAGTCAATATCGCACGCCTCGATCGCGAGGCCGCCCTGGCGCGGCTGGCGGCGAGTGGCATCGACGCCGCGCCGACGCGCTATTCGCCGGTCGGCATTCGAGTGGCCGGCAAGCCCGCGATCAACCGGCACGAGCTCTTCGAACAGGGTCTAATCGAAGTCCAGGACGAGGGCAGCCAGCTGCTCGCCTATCTGGTCGCCCCGCGCCGCGGCGAGATGGTCGCCGACTTCTGCGCCGGCGCGGGCGGCAAGACGCTCGCGCTGGCGGCGATCATGCGGGGCACGGGTCGCATCTATGCGATGGACGTGTCTGCCTGGCGCTTGCAGGATCTCGCGCCGCGCGCGGCGCGAGCCGGTGTTTCGAACGTGCACCCCCTCGTTCTTACTGGCGAGGGGGACGTGCGTGCCAGGCGCCTGTCGGGCAAGATCGATCGCGTGCTGGTCGACGCGCCTTGCAGCGGCTTCGGCACGTTGCGTCGTAACCCGGACCTCAAGTGGCGCCATGGAGAGGAGGCGATCGCAGAGCTCGCGCGCAAGCAGATCGGGATACTGGAGGCGGCAGCCCGGCTGCTAAAACCCGGTGGCCGCCTGGTCTACGCAACCTGCAGCATCCTGCGCGAGGAAAACGAGGCCGTCGCCGAGGCCTTCGCCGCGGCGCACCCCGAGTTCGCGACGCTCTCCTGCGCCGAACTGCTCGCCGCGCAGCGCATCGCGCTCGATACCGGACTCACTCTGCGCCTCTGGCCGCATCGCCACGGCACCGACGGCTTTTTCGCCGCCGCCTTCGTGCGCCGCGGTGACTCTCACTCGTCCGGCCGCTCGCCCTCGGGCGGCGCGTAGCGCGCGTGCAGGTGGACAGGCCGCGCGCGCGCGCGGCGCATGCGGATGTTTAGCATCTCCACACAGACCGAGAATGCCATGGCGAAATAGATGTAGCCCTTCGGCACGTCGTGGTCGAATCCTTGCGCAATCAGAGCCACGCCCACGACCACCAGGAACGAGAGCGCCAGCATTTTGACCGTGGGATGCCTGGAAACGAACTGCCCGATGGGACCAGCGAAGGCCATCATGAGGCCGACAGATACGACCACGGCCGCGATCATGACTTCGATCTGCTGCACCATGCCCACCGCGGTGATGATCGAGTCCAGTGAGAACACGAGGTCGATGACCATGATCTGGGCGATGAGTATGCCGAACGTCGCGCGCGCGGCTCCTGCGTCGCCGCGGTCCTCCTCGCCTTCGAGCAGTTGATGGATTTCGAGCGTGCTCTTCCACAGCAGGAACACTCCGCCGCCGATCAGTATCAGGTCGCGGGCGGAGATTTCGGTGCCCAGCACAGTGACGATCGGCGCGGTCAGGCCGATGATCCACGCGAGCGCGAGCAGCAGTGCCACGCGCATGAACATCGCCCCGAACAGTCCCAGGCGGCGCGCACGCTCGCGCTCGCCCGGCGGCAGGCGGTCGACGAGGATCGAGATGAAGATGATGTTGTCGATCCCGAGCACCAGCTCGAGCGCGGTGAGGGTCGCGAACGCGATCCAGGCCTGCGGATTGGTGAGCAATTCGATCATTTTCGTTGTCCAATTCGGGTCCCAGTACGCACTCCGTTCTGACGTGTTACCCGGGCATGAAATTTGTCCTTGTGGGACAGGGGGTTAGGGGCCTGTCCGGGGCGGCGCCGGCAGTAGCAGATCCTTCCTTTTGGGGAGGGAGGGATTCGCGTAGAATGACGCCGGCCTGACATCCATAACTACTATTACATCACTGTCCTGATGATCTTCTCCGGAATCTTCGATCTTCCTTGGTGGGGTTACGCGCTCGTCGCGCTCGGTCTTACGCATATCACGATTGCGTCGGTGACCATCTTCCTGCACCGGCACCAAGCGCATCGCGCGCTCGATCTGCACCCGCTGGTCTCGCATTTCTTCCGCTTCTGGCTCTGGCTCACGACCGGCATGGTCACGAAGGAGTGGGCCGCAATTCACCGCAAGCACCACGCCAAGTGCGAGACGCCGGAAGACCCGCACAGCCCGCAAGTTTTCGGCATCAACCGCGTCCTTTGGGGCGGTGTGTTCCTCTACGTGAAGGAATCCCACAACCCCGAGACCATGGAGCGCTACGGACACGGCACGCCGAACGACTGGATCGAGCGCAACCTCTATTCCAGGTTCGCGATCCTCGGCCTGACGCTCATGGGCGTGACGAACGTCCTGCTGTTCGGCCTGGTACCCGGCGCGCTGATCCTGCTCACCCAGATCGTGTGGATTCCATTCTGGGCGGCGGGCGTCATCAACGGCCTCGGCCACTATTTCGGCTATCGCAACTACGATTGCGCGGATGCCAGCACCAACATCTTTCCTTGGGGCATCCTGATCGGCGGCGAGGAGTTGCACAACAACCACCACGCATTCGCCTCGTCGGCGAAGCTCTCCACGAAGTGGTACGAGTTCGACATCGGTTGGATGTACATCCGCATCCTCGAACTGCTCGGCCTGGCGAACGTCAAGAAGGTGGCGCCGAAGCCGCGCTTCGCGGAGCCGAAGCCCGCGGCCGACTTCGACACGCTGCACGCGGTCATCGCGAACCGCTACGATGTGCTTTCGCGCTACGCGAAGTCGATCAAGCAAACCTACCGTGCCGAGCTCGAGCGGCTCGCGCACTGGTCGCCCACGGATGCCGCCGCGCTCAAGTCACTGAAACAGGCGCTGTTGCGCGTCCAGGAGCTTTCCGAGCACGAGCGGGCGCGTCTCGCCGAAGCGCTGAAGAATTCGCGTGCGCTGGCCACCTTGGTAGCGATGCGCCACGAGCTGGCCGCGTTGTGGGAACGCTCGAACGCATCCAAGGAGCAGCTCCTGCGGCAATTGCAGGACTGGTGCCGCAGGGCGGAGACCAGCGGCATCGCGCCGCTGCAGGACTTTTCACGGCGCCTGCGTCGCTACGCCTAGGCACGGCCCCGCACGAATAAAAAAGCCCGCGCGAGCGGGCTTTTTTGTTGCTGCGAGGGACGAGCTCTACTTGAGCTTGCCTTCCTTGTAGATCACATGCTTGCGCGCCTTGGGATCGTATTTCTTGATCTCGAGCTTGTCGGGCGTCGTGCGCTTGTTCTTCGTAGTGGTGTAAAAGTGGCCGGTGCCGGCCGTCGATTCGAGCTTGATCTTTTCGCGCATGATCGATTCCCGTTACGCCTTCGATGCAGCCTTGGGTTGCGCGCCGTCAGCCTTCGCCTTGGCCTTTGCGCGTACCTCGGCTAGGACCACGTCGATGCCGAGTTTGTCGATGCGGCGCAACCCGGCCGTGGAAACACGCAGGCGGACCCACCGGTTTTCGCTTTCGACCCAGAAGCGCCGATAGTGCAGGTTGGGCTGAAACACGCGGTGCGTCTTGTTGTTGGCGTGCGAAACCAGGTTGCCCTTCATCGGCTTCTTGCCAGTGACGTCGCAGACTCTAGACATGAAAGATGCTCCGCGCAAAAACCGCAATTATACGCGAATAATCAGGCACCTTTCAAGGTTCAAAGCAGTCCGCGCTCTGCGAACGAGAGCGTCTGGTGGCCTGCGACGATGAAGTGGTCGAGCACCCTCACGTCCACGAGCGCCAATGCGTCTTTCAGGGTGCGCGTAAGCAGTTCGTCCGCCTGGCTCGGCTGCGCCACGCCCGACGGATGATTGTGCGCGAAGATCACCGCCGCCGCATTGACGCGTAGCGCGGCCTTCACCACCTCGCGCGGATAGACGCTCGTCTGCGTGAGCGTGCCGCGGAACAATTCCTCGGCACACAGTACGCGATGCTGTGCGTCTGCGAACAGCGCCAGGAATACTTCGTGCTCTCGGGCGGCGAGCACCAACCGGAGGTAATCGCGTACGGCGCTCGGCGAAGTGAGCGGCGTGCCGCTGCGCAATTGCTCGCCCAGGCAACGGCGCGCCAACTCGAGCACGGCCGCGAGTTGAGCGAGTTTCGCGCTACCGAGGCCTCTTACGCGCCCTAGCGTGGTTCGATCGGCGGAAAGCAGGCCGTTCAGCCCGCCGCATATGCCGATCAGATCGCGCGCCAGCTCGACGGCGCTTTTGCCAGCGATACCGGTGCGCAGAAACAGCGCGATCAGTTCCGCATCGGAAAGTGCGGCCGGCCCATGCGCCAGCAGCCTTTCGCGCGGACGCTGGTCGGCCGGCCAGTCGGTGATCGCCATGCGGATTCCCCTGAATTCACCTAGAATTCCCTTCCCTTCAACGCGCTAACGCCCGTCGGGATGACATCGATCAGGGGAAAGAAGATCCTCTTGGGACTCACGGGCGGCGTCGCCGCGTACAAGGCCGTCGAGCTCGCGCGTCTCCTGGTCAAGGCGGGGGTCGATGTTCGCGTCGCGTTGAGCGAAGCCGGTACGCGCTTTATCGGCCCGGTGAGCATGCAAGCCTTGACCGGCCAGCCGGTGTGGACGGATCTATGGGATCCGCGAGTCCCGGACGGCATGGGGCACATCGAGCTCTCGCGCGACCGCGAGCTGATCGTGATTGCGCCGGCTTCTGCCGATTTCATCGCGAAGACGGCGATGGGCCTCGCCGACGATCTGCTCTCGACCTTGGTGCTGGCGCGTCGCTGCCCCCTTATGCTCGCTCCGGCGATGAACGTCGAAATGTGGCAAAACCCCGCTACGCAGCGAAATGTCCTCACGCTGCGCGACGATGGTGTCGCAGTCGTTGGACCCGTCGCGGGCGATCAGGCCTGCGGCGAGACCGGGATGGGGCGCATGCTGGAGCCTGCGTCCATCGTCGAGGAGATCGAAGCCTTCTTTCAGCCGAAGGTGCTGGCGGGGAAGAGGGTGCTCGTGACTGCCGGTCCGACGCAGGAGCCCATTGATCCGGTGCGTGTGATCACCAACACCAGCTCGGGAAGAATGGGTTATGCAGTAGCACGGGCCGCGCGCGAGTCCGGTGCGCAAGTCACGCTGGTCAGCGGACCGGTTGCGCTCCCTACGCCGGCCGGGGTCGTCAGGGTCGATGTACTCACGGCGCAACAGATGTTCGAGGCCGTCAAAGCGGGAGTGGGTGCGTGCGACGTGTTCATCTCGGTCGCAGCTGTAGCCGATTACCGGGTGACGAACGCGTCGCAACAGAAGATGAAAAAAGGCTCCGAGCGCACGGCGACCCTGGCGCTTGAGGAGAACCCGGACATTTTGGCGTGGGTCGCGGCGCGTCCCGAACCGCCGTTCTGCGTTGGCTTTGCCGCCGAAACCGAGAAACTCGCGGAGCATGCGGCGGCCAAGCGCGCGAAAAAGAAGCTGCCGTTGCTGGCCGCCAACCTGGCCCAAGAAGCGCTCGGCGCGGACGAGAACGAGATCACGTTGTTCGACGACCGCGGTGCGCACACGCTGGGGCACGGCCCGAAAATCGAGCTGGCGCGCAAGCTGATCCTGCATATCGCCGGCATGCTTGCGGCCAGCAAGAAAAAATAGACCATGCAGAAACTAGAAGTGAAGATCCTCGACCAGAGGATCCGCCATGCGATGCCACATTACGCCACAGCAGGTGCAGCGGGGCTCGACTTGCGCGCCTGCCTGGACATGCCGCTCACGCTCGAGCCCGGCGACAGCCAGCTCGTCCCTTCGGGCATCGCGATACACCTGGGCGATCCCCGCTATGCGGCGATCGTGCTCCCGCGCTCGGGCCTCGGCGCGAAGCACGGCATCGTGCTCGGTAATCTAGTTGGCCTCATCGACTCGGACTACCAGGGGCAGGTATTCGTCTCAGTGTGGAACCGAAGCAAGGCGGCTTTCACCATCCAGCCGATGGATCGCATCGCGCAGCTCGTGGTGATCCCGATCGCGCAGGTCGAGCTGCACGTGGTCGACGAGTTCGCTGCCTCGGGCAGGGGCACGGGCGGCTTCGGCAGCACAGGGCACTCTTAGAAAGCAAAAGCCCCGCCGCAGCGGGGCCTCTCGACGATTGATGCGAATCGGCCGTCACACGACCGCCGCAGGCTCCTCTTCGATCTTGAGGAAGATCTTCTCGGCGTCGTCGACGTCGATGGTCACCTTGCCGCCATGCAGCAGCTTGCCGAACAGCAACTCATCCGCCAGCGCACGGCGGATCGTGTCCTGGATGAGGCGCGCCATGGGGCGCGCGCCCATCAACGGATCGAAGCCTTTCTTCGCCAGGTATTCCTTGAGCTTTTGCGTGAAGATCGGCTCGACTTTCTTCTCCTGCAGCTGCTCCTCGAGCTGCATCAGGAACTTGTCCACCACGCGCAGGATGATTGCCTCGTCGAGAGCGCGGAACGAGATGATCGCGTCCAGCCGGTTACGGAACTCCGGCGTGAACATGCGCTTGATCGCTTCCATCTCGTCGCCAGCCTGCTTCGTCACTGCGAAGCCCATGGCGTTCTTCGACAGCTGCTCCGCCCCCGCATTGGTCGTCATGACGATGACGACGTTGCGGAAGTCGGCTTTCCTGCCGTTATTGTCGGTCAGGGTGCCGTGATCCATCACCTGCAGCAGTATGTTGAATATGTCTGGATGCGCCTTCTCGATCTCGTCGAGCAGCAGCACCGCATACGGCTTCTTCGTGACCTGCTCAGTCAACAGGCCGCCCTGCTCGAAGCCGACATAGCCCGGAGGCGCGCCGATAAGGCGCGACACCGCATGCCGCTCCATGTACTCGGACATGTCGAAGCGGATCAGCTCGATGCCCAGACAGTAGGCGAGCTGGCGCGCCACCTCTGTCTTGCCAACGCCGGTTGGCCCCGAGAAGAGGAAGCAGCCGATCGGCTTTTGCGGGTTGCCGAGGCCCGAGCGCGCCATCTTAATCGCGCTGGAAAGCGCCTCGATCGCCTTGTCCTGTCCAAAGACCACCGCCTTCAGATCGCGGTCGAGATTGGCGAGCGCGCTTCGATCATCCGTGGAGACCGAGCGCGGCGGTATGCGGGCGATCTTGGCGATGATCTCCTCGATCTCCGACTTGCCGATGACCTTCTTTTGCTTGCTCTTCGGCGCGATGCGCTGTGCGGCGCCGGCCTCGTCTATGACGTCGATCGCCTTGTCGGGTAGGTGCCGGTCGTTGATATAGCGCGCCGAAAGCTCGGCGGCCGTGCTCAACGCGTTCGCCGTGTACTTGACGCTGTGATGCGCCTCGAAGCGCGTCTTCAGGCCCTTGAGGATTTCGACGGTCTCCTCGACCGACGGCTCGATTACGTCGATCTTCTGGAAGCGTCTCGAGAGCGCGTGGTCCTTTTCGAACACCCCGCGGTATTCGTTGTACGTGGTGGCGCCGATGCATTTCAGCTGACCGGTCGACAGCACCGGCTTGAGCAGGTTCGACGCGTCGAGCGTCCCTCCGGAAGCCGCGCCCGCGCCGATCACGGTATGGATTTCGTCGATGAACAGGATCGCATTGGGGTTGTCGACGAGCTGCTTGAGCACCGCCTTGAGGCGCTGTTCGAAGTCCCCGCGGTATTTGGTGCCGGCGAGCAGCGCGCCCATGTCGAGCGCGTACACGACGCACTTGGACAGCAGATCGGGCACCGTACCTTCGACGATGCGCCGCGCCAGGCCCTCGGCGATGGCGGTCTTTCCCACGCCCGCTTCACCGACGAGCAGGGGGTTGTTCTTGCGCCGCCGGCAGAGAGTCTGAATAACCCGCTCCAGCTCCTTGTCGCGGCCGATGAGCGGATCGATCTTTCCCGCGAGCGCCAACGCATTCAGGTTCTGCGTGTAGTTGTCCAGGGGGCTATTGGCCGTCTCGGCCTGTCCTTCCTGGTCGGCGTCCTGTTCGGCCTTGCCGGCGTGCGGCTGCGGGGTCTTGGTGATCCCATGCGATATGTAGTTGACCACGTCCAGCCGGGCGATGCCCTGCTGCTGGAGGAAGTACACCGCATGCGAGTCCTTCTCGCCGAAGATGGCGACCAGGACGTTGGCGCCCGTCACCTCCTTCTTGCCCGATGACTGCACGTGCAGGATCGCGCGCTGGATTACGCGCTGGAAGCCGAGCGTCGGCTGGGTGTCGACTTCGCGGTCGGCGGCAATGCGCGGAGTCTGCTCCGTGATGTGCTGCGTGAGGTTCTTGCGCAGCTCGTCGATGTTCGCGCCGCAGGCCCTGAGCACCTCGGCCGCAGTGGGATTGTCGAGAAGCGCGAGCAGCAGGTGTTCGACCGTGATGAATTCATGGCGCTTCTGCCGCGCCTCGACGAACGCCATGTGCAAACTGACTTCGAGCTCCTGGGCAATCATGCTACGTTTCCTCCATTACGCACTGCAGCGGGTGCTGGTGCTTGCGCGCGTACGCAGCGACCTGCTGCACCTTCGTCGTGGCCACATCGCGAGGATACACCCCGCAGACCCCGATCCCTTCGCGGTGAACCTTGAGCATTACCTGGGTTGCCCGCTCCCTGGTCATGCCGAAGAACTTCTGCAGGACCAGCACCACGAACTCCATCGGCGTGTAGTCGTCGTTCAGCAGCATGACCTTGAACAACGGGGGCGGCTTGAGCTTGCGCTTTTGCGCCTCGAGTACAGTATCGTCTCTGAACTGCGTCGCCATCCCGCTCGCTTACTTCGCGCCGTCGAGCTCAATGTCGTCAGACATCCCTCTGGTTCGCCCGTTCCCGCTCCATGTGCCGTAATGTGTCAGTCCTGCACCACCCAGTCACTTGAGCTAATCGTAATCAATGTGTCCGAATGGCGCAATGCGATGGCGCGCGAGGCAGGCACTATGCACGCGCGCTGCGAGGAATGGCGCCCCGGAGCGGCTCTTGACGACCGATGGGAGGCGGCGTAAAAGGCGAACCGTGTTTGGATTCAGGCTGTCTGTTTCGCCATGGGGGCGGCGGGGTCGTGAAGTTCAGGCATCCCGGGATTTCCCGCGGTAAACCTCAAATCCAGTCGGAAAGGAAGCGGCTCATGGCGACAGGCACTGTCAAGTGGTTCAACGACGCGAAGGGATATGGGTTCATCACGCCGGACGACGGCAGTGAGGATCTTTTCGCGCACTTTTCCGCGATCAACATGTCGGGCTTCAAGACCCTGAAGGAAGGCCAGAAGGTGTCCTTCGACGTGGTCCAGGGGCCCAAGGGCAAGCAGGCCTCGAACATCCAGAAAGCCTAGCAGCCCCGTCTGACAGACTCCTAGAAAGGCCGCCTGCGGGCGGCCTTTTTCATTGCTACATGCGCTCGATCATCGCCTGGCCGAATCCGGAGCAGGAGACCTGCTTGGCACCCTGCATCTGGCGCGCGAAGTCGTACGTGACCACCTTGGCGGCGATCGCCGCCTCCATCGATCGGACGATCACGTCGGCCGCGGCTGTCCATCCCATGTGGCGCAGCATCATTTCCGCGGAGAGGATCTCCGATCCCGGGTTGACGTAGTCCTTGCCGGCGTACTTGGGCGCCGTGCCGTGGGTCGCTTCGAACATGGCCACTGAATCGGACATATTGGCGCCCGGGGCAATGCCGATGCCGCCGACCTGCGCAGCCAATGCGTCGGAAATGTAGTCGCCGTTCAGATTGGTGGTGGCAAGCACGTCGTACTCGGCCGGCCTGAGGAGGATCTGCTGCAGCATCGCGTCGGTGATGACGTCCTTGACGACAATGTCCGGCCCCCCCTTGGGGTTCTTAAAGCTGCACCACGGGCCGCCGTCGATGGGCTTGGCGTTGAACTCCCTCTGCGCCAGCTGGTAGCCCCAATCGCGGAATCCGCCCTCGGTGAACTTCTGGATGTTGCCCTTGTGAACCAGAGTCACGGACTTCCGGTTGTTCTCGATCGCGTACTGAAAGGCCTTGCGAATCAGTCTCTCACTGCCCTCGATGGACACGGGCTTGATGCCGATCGCCGAGCTCCCCGGGAAGCGGATCTTCTTGACCTTCATTTCCCTGATCAGGAAATCGATGACTTTGTTCGCCTCGGCGGATTTGGCCGGCCACTCGATTCCAGCGTAGATGTCTTCGGCGTTCTCGCGGAAGATCACCATGTCGGTCTTTTCCGGTTCCTTCAGCGGGGAGGGCACGCCCTTGAAGTAGCGCACCGGGCGCAGGCACACGTAAAGGTCGAGCTCCTGGCGCAGTGCTACGTTGATCGAGCGGATGCCGCCGCCCACGGGAGTGGTGAGGGGCCCCTTGATGGAGACGACGTACTCCTTGGACGCCGCGAGCGTTTCCTCCGGCAGCCAGACGTTCTCGCCGTACACCTTGCAGGACTTCTCGCCGGCGTACATCTCCATCCACACGATCTTCTTCTTACCGCCATAGGCCTTCTTCACCGCCGCGTCGACGACCTTGATCATCACCGGAGTGATGTCGACGCCGGTACCGTCACCTTCGATATACGGAATGACCGGATTGTCGGGGACGGAAAGCGAGAAGTCCTTGTTGACTTTGATTTTCTCGCCGTCGGCGGGAACCTTGATGTGCTTGTACGCCATGGCCGCTCCTGGAGCTATCGTGAGGAAATCGAGGATTCCACTAAAAGATATATTATATAAGACTTGGGGTGGCGCTACGCGGGCGCTCCGAGCCTTTCCGGAACTGACGGTGCGCGCTCACGCCGGACGGACCCCCTACTTCCGCAAATGATACGCTCCGTACCGGAGAAGCCGACGGATGCGGCTGTCGTCCAATAACGACATTCGAAACAGGTGCTTACGTCGAAATCTGTTGTGATCGGGACGCCGCTTCCCTAGAATCCCGTCCGCGCATCGCGCGACGCTAGGAAGCGAATGAAGTCTTGAGTACTGCGATTCGTCAACCGGCGCGCCTGTGGCGCGTTAAATGAACTGGGCAGGAAGTACGCATCGCGTAACGCCGCCCGCTCAACCTACTGATCAGGAGAAGCAGATGAAGAAGTTGTTGTCCGTCCTCATCGCCGCGACGTTCGCGGCCACCAGCGTCGCCGCGTTTTCCGCCGAGAAGATGAAGGAAAGCGAGCACGCAAAAGAGTCGATGAAGGAGACGAAGAAGAAAGAAGCCACCCACGCGAAAGAGTCGAAGAAGAAGAAAGAAGCCACCCACGCGAAAGAGTCGAAGAAGAAGAAAGAGAGCGACTACGCTAAAGAGCCGATGAAGAAGTAACGATTGGCACGGTCGCAAGTGAAGCCGGAGCGCATGGCGCTCCACGGAAAGGCAGGGGCAACCCTGCCTTTCTCTTTCTTACTGCGTGCTGCGGCGCTGGTCGCCTGCGTTCTCGCCCCGTTGCTGGCGCCGCCTGCGCAGGCTCAGCAGGCGCAGCTGCCGGAGGTTCAGCTGACGGCCGGCGTGAATCTGATCCATGCGGAGCTGGCCGACGACTTTACAAGCCGCATGCAGGGGCTCATGTACCGGAAGTCGCTCCCGCCGAACGGGGGCATGCTGTTCGTGTTCGACAGCCCGGATACGCAGTGCATGTGGATGAAGAACACGCTGATTCCGCTGTCGGTCGCTTTCCTCGCCGACGACGGCACTATCGTCAATATCGCCGACATGCAGCCGCAGACCGAAGACCCGCACTGCGCGGCCCGTCCCGTGCGCTACGCGCTGGAGATGGAACAGGGCTGGTTCGCGCAGCACGGCGTGCGC
>JBLMWT010000109.1:0-28618 GCA_050257375.1 Sphingomonadaceae bacterium | reverse complement strand
TTCGGCACGGACCTCGTGTTCCGCCTCGACGAACAGCCGCGCCTCAAGCTGTACGCGGAGATCTGCGAGGACCTGTGGGTCCCGGCACCGCCCTCGACGTTCGCGGCGCTCGCAGGCGCGACGCTGATCGCCAATCTTTCCGCTTCGAACGTGGTCATCGGCAAGCACGAGTACCGGCGCCAGCTCGCCGCGAACCAGTCGGCACGCTGCGTCGCCGCTTACCTCTACAGCGCCGCGGGCGCGGGCGAGTCGACCACCGATCTGGCTTGGGACGGGCACGCGATGGCCTGGGAGAACGGCACGCTGCTCGCCGAGTCGCGGCGCTTCGCCGACGAGCCGCAGCTCACCTTCGCCGACATCGATCTCGACCGGCTCGCCGCCGACCGCATGCGGCAGAACTCCTTCGGCCAGTCGATCGCGCGCCACGGGGCCGAGGTCTCGCGCTTTCGCGAGGTCGGCTTCTCGCTCCCGCTACCGCCCGGCCGGCTGCCGCTCGCGCGCCCGGTCGCGCGCTATCCCTACGTGCCGAGCGATCCGGCGACGCTCGACGCGCGCTGCGAGGAGGTGTACCGCATCCAGGTGCAGGGGCTGGTGACGCGCATGCGCGCCACGGGCACGCAAAGGCTCGTCATCGGCGTCTCCGGCGGGCTCGACTCGACGCAGGCGCTGCTCGTGTGCGCGCGTGCGGTCGACCAGCTCGGCCTGCCCCGGCGCAACATCCTCGCCTACACCCTGCCGGGCTTCGCCACCACGTCGCGCACCAAGGGGCAGGCCTGGGCGCTCATGCGCGCGATCGGCGCGAGCGCCGAGGAGATCGACATCCGGCCCTCCTGCCTGCAGATGCTGAAGGACCTGAGCCACCCGTACGCGCGCGGACGCAAGGTCTACGACGTCACCTTCGAAAACGTGCAGGCGGGCGAGCGCACCAGCCACCTGTTCCGCCTGGCCAACATGCACGGCGCGATCGTCGTCGGCACGGGAGACCTGTCGGAGCTCGCGCTCGGCTGGTGCACCTACGGCGTCGGCGACCAGATGTCGCACTACGCGGTGAATGCGAGCGTTCCCAAGACGCTGGTGCGCTACCTGATCGGCTGGGTGGCCAAGTCCGGACAGTTTGAGCGCGCCGTCGGCCGGGTGCTCGAGCGCGTGCTCGCCACCGAGATCAGCCCGGAGCTCGTGCCCGGCGACCGGCGCGGACAACCGGCGCAGCTCACCGAGAGGGTGATCGGTCCTTATGCGCTGCAGGACTTCCACCTCTACTACACGCTGCGCTTCGGCTACGCGCCCTCGAAGGTCGCGTTCCTCGGGTGGAATGCCTGGCGCGGCAAGGACGGGTACCGCCTGGCCGAGATCCGCAAGTGGCTCGGCGTGTTCCTCACGCGCTTTTTCCAGACCAGCCAGTTCAAGCGCAGCGCGCTGCCCAACGGGCCCAAGGTCGGTTCCGGCGGATCGCTCTCGCCGCGCGGCGACTGGCGCGCGCCTTCCGACGGCAACGCCGATGCCTGGCTCGCCGACCTCGAGCGAGTACCCGTGCGCGACTAAGCCCGCTAAAGTGGCGGCTTGACGAGGATCAAGACCGCCGCCGTCGCACCGCGCACGCTCCCGGTACAACGATCGAAAGGCACCCTGTGCGCGCCCGCATCCTCGCCTCGTTCGCTCTGCTGCTCGCGATGCTGGCGGGCGCGCTCGTCCTGTACCGAATGTTCACGCGGCCGCCACCCGTCCTGGCGGGCGCGTCGGCGCCGACGGTCGGAATGAGCATCGAGCCGCTCGATCCGCGTGCCGTCGCCGGTGGCGGCGGGAGCCGCGCGCTGTACCTCGACGTCCCGCAAGACGGCAAGCCGCTGCCGCAAGCGCTGCAGGAAAGCCGCGGCGTCCAGGTGTGGGAAGTCCTCAGGAGCGGCGGCGACGCCGCTCATTCCACCGCCCTCACTGCGCATTTCGTCTACCACGCGCCGGTGATCGCGCCGGATTGCGTGATCACGGAATGGGGCATTGCGTGGCGTGCGCTGCCTGCGCCCCGCCGCGGCGCCGCGGTGCGGTACGTCGCGCAGCGCATCGTACCCGGGGCGCCGCCGTTGTCGGCCGAAGTGAAGCTGCCGCGGGAGACCGGCCTCGAGCCCGGCGCCGCGGGCGCGCGCTACATTCCCGTGGCACGCTGGTCGGACGGCAGCCCGGGAGTCGTGCGCATCGCGCCGGGGAAATCCGCGCGTGTCGTGTTCCTGGCCCGCGCCGCGGACGGCCCCGGAACCGGCAATGCCGCAGGCTCGCCGCCGCGCGCGATCGAGCTGCGCGCGTATGCCAGGGTGTCGATCGGCCGGGCGAGCAGGCTCGTCGAATCGTCGAACGCGCTCTACGCGGTTTGGGTCGACGAAAGCGACATGCTCAAAGCCGACGGCGGAATCGAGGATCCGGTGGAGAATCTGCGCTCGCTGGCGTACCTGCCGCGCACCGCGCCGCAGGAAGCGCTCGCGGCGCAAGATCCGGCGCCGGCCGTGCGAACGACGCCCTCAGCGCCCCCGCAACCCGGCTACGTCGTGCAACTGGGCGCGTTCCGCGAGGAAGCGCATGCGCGTACGCTGGCCGCTCGGCTGACGCGCGCCGGCTTCGCCTGCACCGTGACCCGCATCGAGGCCGCGGACGGCACGCGCCTGTACCGCGTCCGTTTGACGCCCGCGCTGTCGCGCCACGACGCGGAGTTGCTGAGCACGAAGATCGGCGAGATGGTTCCGGAACTGCGCCCGCTCGCGCTGCGCGCGGACCCGTGAGGACCGCGGTTTAACCGAGCACCGGACCGAGCAGGGCGACCGCCACGTTGACGACGCCGAGCAGCAAATTGACGCCCACGAGCACCCGGATCTGGGCGAGCGCCGCGCCGCCCGCCTTCCAGTCCTCGGCGGCGACCGCGCGCTTCAGGCGACCGTAAGGCGCGAAGTAGACGTGCAGGAAGATGGCCATCATGACGATGCCGATGCCGGCCATCGCCTGCACATAGGCAGGCACCCTCTCCATCTCGCCCATCATGGAAAAGCCGGTCAGCAGCAGCAGCGCCACGGCCGCCCACACCCAGCGGAAGAAGCGCCGGAAAATTCCAGTCCACAGGCGCAGACGCTGCGGCGGCTCGAGCGCCTCGACAGCGGCGGGACGCACCGCCATGTAGGCGAGAAACATGCCGCCGATCCAGACGACGACCGAGAGCACGTGCAACAGTAGGGCGATGCGCATCGCCCGGATGTTACCGCGCCCTCAGGCCGCCTGCTTGCGCAATGCCTCCGGCAGCTCGCCGATCGCCTCGGCGACCGCGTCCTCGACCTTTTCCAGGAACACGAAGCGCAGCTTCTCGCGCGCCTCGGCGGGCACGTCCTCGAGATCCTTCTCGTTCCTCTTCGGCAGCATGACGGTTCGGATGCCCGCGCGCAGCGCGGCGAGCGTCTTGTCCTTCACCCCGCCGATCGGCAGCACGAGGCCCCTGAGCGAGATCTCGCCGGTCATCGCGACGTCGCTGCGCACCGGCCTGCCGGTGAGCAGCGATACCAGCGCGAGGTACATCGCCACGCCCGCGCTCGGCCCATCCTTGGGCGTCGCGCCCGCCGGCACGTGCACGTGGATGTCGCTCTTCTCCATCGGGTCGCCGAGGAGGCGCTTGGCGAGCGTGAGCGCGGCCTGCGCCGACTCCTTCATGACCTCGCCGAGCTGCCCGGTGAGGATCAGCTTGCCCGAGCCGGGAACGCGCGTCGCCTCGATGAACAGGATGTCGCCGCCCACCGGCGTCCACGCGAGCCCCGTGGCCACGCCCGGGACGCTCGTCATCTGCGCCACTTCGCTTTCGAAGCGCCGCGCGCCGAGGATCGCGTGCAGGTCGGGCGCGTCGATCGACACCGACTGCGCCTGCCCCTCGGCGATCCGCATCGCGACGTTGCGCAACACCGATCCGATCTCGCGCTCCAGGCTGCGCACACCCGCCTCGCGCGTGTAGTCGCGCGCGATCCCCGCGAGCGCCGCGTCGCTGATCGACGCCTGTTCGGGCTTCAGCCCGTTAGCCTCGAGCTGGCGCTTCACCAGGTAGCGCTTCGCGATCTGGAGCTTTTCCTCCTCGGTATAGCCCGGAAGCTGGATGATCTCCATCCTGTCGCGCAGCGGCCCGGGGATCGTATCGAGCACGTTCGCGGTGGCGATGAACAGCATCTTCGACAGGTCGAAGTCCACGCCCAGATAGTTGTCGCGGAACTTCGCGTTCTGCTCCGGATCGAGCACCTCGAGCAGCGCCGAGGCCGGGTCGCCGTGAAAGCCGCCCGCGCCGAGCTTGTCGATTTCGTCCAGCATCAGCACGGCGCTGCGCGACCCGGCGCGCCGGATCGCCTGGATGATGTTGCCGGGCAACGCGCCGACGTAGGTCCTCCTGTGCCCGCGGATCTCGGCCTCGTCGTGCAGACCGCCGAGCGCCACGCGCTGGAACTTGCGGCCCGTGGCACGCGCGATCGACTGTCCGAGCGAGGTCTTGCCCACTCCGGGCGGTCCGACGAAGCACAGGATCGGGCTCTTGCCCTCGGGGTTGAGCTTCCTGACCGCGAGGTACTCGAGGATGCGGCGCTTGATCTTGTCCAAACCGAAGTGGTCCTCGTCGAGCACCTTTCTCGCTTCGGCGATATCGATCGGCTTCTGCGCCTCGGTCTTCCACGGCAGCTCGGTGAGCCACTCGAGATAGGTGCGCAGCATCGACGACTCGCCGCCGCCCTCGCTCATGCGCTGCAGGCGCTTCAGCTCCTTGTTCGCGTGCTTCGCGACGTCCTCGGGCATGCCTGCCTCGTCGATCGCCCTCTTCAGCTCCTCGATCTCGGCCGCGGTGTCCTCGGTCTCGCCCAGCTCCTTCTGGATCTGGCGCATCTGCTCGCGCAGCACGTGCTCGCGCTGGCGCTCGTCGAACGCCTTGCGCGTCTGGTCGCCGATCTCCTTGGACAGGCGCAGCACGCCGATTCGCTCGCCGAGCAGCGCGAGCACGCGGTCCAGACGTACCTTGAGGTCGAAGCTCTCGAGCAGCTGCTGCTTTTCTTCCGGCTTAACATCCAGGAAGTTCGCCACCATGTCGGCGAGCGCCGCCGGCGAGTCGATGCCCTGCACCACGCCCGCCAGTCCCTCGGGCGCGTTCGGCAGCAACTCGATCGCCTCGGCCGATTGCGTCTTCAGCTGGTGAAAGCGCGCCTCGATATCCGAGCCGGCGGCGGCTGCCTCCTCGATCATCGCCACGCGCGCCACCAGGAACGGCCAGCCCTCGAGGAACTCGAGCACGCGGAAGCGCGCCTGGCCCTGCACCACCAGGTGATGCGCGCCGTCGGGCGCCGTCACGTAGCGCACGATCTGGCCGGCCGTGCCGACCCAGTACAGGTCCTCCGGACCGACCTTGTCCTTGGCCGGATCGCGTTGCAGCAGGAAGCCGATCTGGCGCTCGGTGCGGGCGCCTTCCTGCGCAGCCGCGACGGAAGCCTCGCGCCCGATCGTCACCGGGGTGATGATTCCGGGAAAGAGGACCGTGTTGCGCATCGGGATGAGCGCGAGCGCGCCCTCCGGCAGCGGCTTGACGGTGCCCTCGGGCTGCCTGGGCTGCGCCGCCTGCACCGGCGCCTGCGCCCCGGAGAGCAGCTTCTTGTGGAGTTTCGGCCAGAGGTTCATGCGGCCTCCTTGCGTTTTGCGAATTGAAGCGTGAGACAGCCGTCGCGCAGCGTCCTGCCGGCGAGTTCGAGCGCATGCATCGGCAGCGCGATTCGGCGCTCGAAGCGCCCGTAGGGAATCTCGACGCGCCGGATGCTCGCGTCGCCCCCGCGCGCAGGAAAAGCGCGCAGCGCGGAGATCGTCACTCCGCCCTGGTCCATGCCGATCGTTACCGCGTCCGCTCCAACGCCCGGCAGCGCGACCTCGATGAAGAGCGCATCGGCGGTCTCGATCACGTCGATCGGCGGCTCCCAGCTCGGCGCCGGCGCGCGCGCCGAATCCAGGCGAAAGAACTGGCGCTGCAGTCGCTCGGCCTGCTCCAGGAGCGAAAGCGCCTCGCCCCACATCAAGTTGTGAAAATCGCGTGATCTCATCTGTGGCACCCCCCGACAGCATGTAGTTGGAGGCCGCGCGCCGGGAATCAAGGCCACCGGAAGGCTTAGAATCGCAAGGGTTTTCACCATGGAACAGTCCGGCGAGCGCGCCGCGGGCGCAGTCGTGTTCCGCCGCACCGAGCGCGGCGTGCGCCTGCTCGTGCTGCGTGCCTACCGGAATTGGGACTTCCCGAAGGGGCGGATCGAGCCTGGCGAGAGCGAGCTCGAGGCGGCGAAGCGCGAAGTCGCCGAGGAGACCGGCCTCGCGGCGCTCGACTTTCCCTTCGGCGAGGAATACTGCGAAACCCTGCCTTACGCGCTCGGCAAGGTCGCGCGCTACTACCTCGCCGAGACGGACGAGGCCGCCATCGAGCTGCCGGTGTCGCTCGAGCTCGGCCGCCCCGAGCACCACGAGTGGCGCTGGGTGAGCTTCGAAGAGGCCGAGGAGCTGCTGCCGCCGCGCCTGGCGCGCGTGCTCGACTGGGCGCGCCGCACCATCGCCGGCTAGCGCGCCGCTAGAAGGAGAATGCGTTCGTCAGGTCGCCCGCCTTCGCGCGCACGCCGGGAAGCGGCGCCAGGCCGAATCGCTCGGTGAGGAACTTCAGGATCGAGGTCGTATCGTAAGGCGTCTTGTCGACATAGCCGCGCCTGGCATACGGCGAAACGATGATCGCGGGGATGCGCGTGCCCGGACCCCAGCGGTCACCCCAGCCCGGGCCGGAGGGCGGCGGCACGTGGTCCCAGAAGCCGCCGTTCTCGTCGTAGGTGACGATGATCGCCATGTGCCGCCACTGCGGGCTTTTCACCAGCTTGTGCAGCAGCATGTCGATGTGTTCGTCGCCGCTCATCAGGTCGGTGTAGCTCGGGTGCTCGGTGTAGCGCCCGGCGGGCTTGAAG
This sequence comes from Sphingomonadaceae bacterium, assembly GCA_050257375.1. Taxonomy (GTDB): domain Bacteria; phylum Pseudomonadota; class Gammaproteobacteria; order Burkholderiales; family SG8-39; genus DAHVFK01. The sequence continues at coordinate 21,641 of JBLMWT010000109.1, read as the reverse complement.
AAGGCCACCTGGGGCAGCGCTCCCTGCTCGATCGCCGCGACAAAGTCCTTCTCGTCCTTCAGGTGCTCCGCGCGCGCGCGCGTTCCGGGTGCGAAGCGCGCGTAGTAGTTGAACGGCTGGTGGTGCGGCTGGAAGATCGGGCTGTCCGGGCCGCGCGCATAGATCACGCTGCGCTTCACGCCCGGAGGCTGGCGCCCGTCGGCGAGCGCGAGATCCCAGCCGCCGGCGTACCAGGCCCAGGACACGCCTCGCGCCGAGAGCGTATCGCCGATCGTCGTCGCCGTGAGCGGCGGCGCCGGATGCTCTGCCGGGTCGGCATAGCCGGGGTTGCCGCCTGCTGCGGGAGGAATGCCGCTCGGCTCGTAGGGCGGCTGCGTCGTGTTGACCAGGTAGCCGTCGGGCGTCACGCGGCTCGGACCGAACTCGACCGGACCGTCGAGCACCGACTTCGGCGAGCCGGGCTTCACGACCAGCCTGCCTTCCGCGTCGAGCGTTGCGCGGTCCGTGGCGGGCGCGTTCGGGTCGTACGGCGTGCAGGCGCAGATCAGCCACTGGTGATTCAGGAACGAGCCGCCGAACGCGCCCATGAAGAAATGATCTGCGAGCGTGTAATCGCGCGCCCAGCGCCATAGCTTCAGATGCGAGCCGTCGAAGTAGCCCATGACCCAGGCACCGACATTGGAGAGCCCCACGAACAGGTTGTTCTTGCCGCCGTTGATCTGCTCGCGGTTCTGATAGTACAGGTGCCAGGGGCTGGGCAGCACCTCGTCCAGCCGGCCGTTGATCGGCGGCGCGTCGATGCGAAACGGACCGTTCGGCATGCCGCGCGTCGGAAAGCGCGCATCGGGCTTGCCGTGCGTATACACCGGCGGCAGATAGGGTAGCGGCTTGCCGTCGCGGTCGAGCTGAGTCTTCTCCCCGGGGGTCGCGTCGGCGATACCCTCGGCGCCGGGAAACATGCCGTACAGGTGATCGAAACTGCGGTTCTCGGCGTAGATCACGACCACGTTGTCGATCTTGTCGAGCCCGGCCGTGCCGCCGGCGTTCGCGGCGCAGCCGGCGAGCAGCGATGCGGCGGCAAGAGCCGGCACCCACCAGTGTGTTGGTGTCATCTGCTTCCTCGCTGGGGAAAGGCAGGCGTGACGATAGCCCGGCCGGGCAGGCGTTAATATGACAAGACGCGAATTTCGGAGCCGCGCATGAACCTGGAAAAAGTGATCTTCGGCTTCTTCATCGTGCTCGCGGCGACGCTCAACTTCGGCTTCGTCTACGGGGAGATCGGCGACCCTCAGCACCATCAGCTGTGGGAGTTCTTCGCCGCATTCGTCGTCAACCTCGTCGCCACGGTGCTCAAGTTCGGCGACCGCACGCAGGTCGGCGCCATCCACCTCGCCACCAGCCTGGTGGCGGTGCTGCAGCTTGCGGCCGCGGCGCTGGTGTGGACGTTCGCCGGCCCCTCCGATGCGGGGCTCTCGGTCGCGGCCGTGTCGAGCATCGTTTCGCTCTCGGCCGGGGCGCTGCTCGCCAATATCGTTTCGGTCGTCATTCTCATCGTCGAGACCACGATGCAGCGCCGGTGAGCAGCGTCTTCTTCCTTGCGCTGCGGCGCCTGCGCGCGCCGCTGATCGTGCTGATCGCCGTGTTCGCGCTCGGCATCGCCGGGCTGGTGCTCATTCCCGGCCGCGATGCGCAGGGGCAGCCGTGGCACCTCACCGTCTTCCAGGCGCTGTATTTCGTGACCTACACGGCGACCACGATCGGCTACGGCGAGCTGCCGCGCGAATTCGGGCACGCGCAGCGCCTGTGGGTGACGGTGGTCATCTTTCTCTCGGTGATCGGCTGGGCCTACCTGGTCGCGAGCCTGCTCGGGCTGGCGCGCGACAAGGCGTTCCGCGGCGCGCTGGTCTGGGCCCGGTTCCGCCGTCGCGTGCGCGCATTGCGCGAGCCCTTCTATCTCATCTGCGGCTTCGGCGAAACCGGGCTGCTGGTCGGACGCGCGCTCGACTGGCTGGCCTTGCGCTTCGTGGTGGTCGAGCTGGACGAGACGCGCGCGCAGGAGCTCGAGCTGATGGACCTGGCGCAAGACGCGCCGGCGGTGGCCGCCGATGCGCGCCTGCCCGAGAACCTGCTCGCCGCCGGTCTAGCCAAGCGCGAATGCCGCGGCGTGCTCGCGCTCACCAACGACGACCACGCCAACCTCGCCGTGGCGATGTCGGTGCGCCTGCTCAATCCCGACGTCTCCGTCCTGTGCCGCGCCATGAGCCAGGAGACGGCGGCCAACATGGCCTCGTTCGGCAGCGATCACATCATCAATCCGTTCGCCAAGTTCGGCGAGTACCTTGCGCTGGCGATCGCCTCGCCGGGCGCCTATCGGCTGACGGCCTGGCTCACAGGGCTGCCCGGAACCCGGCTCAAGGCAGAGAACACGCCGCCGGGTGGGCACTGGATCGTGTGCGGCTACGGCCGCTTCGGCCGCGAGGTGGTGCAGGCGTTCCGCGGCGCGGGGCTCGACGTCACGGTGATCGACCCCGGCGCAACCGAGGTGCCCGGCCTGCGCACGGTGCGCGGGCGCGGCACCGAGGCCGGGCCGCTGCTCGCAGCGGGAGTCGATCTCGCGACAGGAATCGTCGCCGGCACCGACGACGACATCAACAATCTGTCGATCGCCGTGACGGCGCGTGCGCTGAATGCGCGCCTGTTCACCATCGTGCGCCAGAACCTGCAGGCGAACCGGGGGCTGTTCGAGGCCTACGCCGCAGACATGACGATGGTCTCGAGCGAGATCGTCGCCCACGAGTGCCTTGCGCGCATCCAGACGCCCGCGCTGGCGAGATTTCTCGAGATGCTGCGCGGCAAGGACGACGCCTGGTGCGACGCGGCGCGGGCGCGCCTGTCCGCAGCGCTCGGCGAGCAGACGCCCGAGGCGTGGAGCGTGCAGCTCAGCGCAACCGGTGCGCCTGCGCTGCATCGCGCGCTGGTGCTCGACAAGGGTCACATCGCGCTCGGGGATCTGCTGCGCGACCCCGGCGCGCGCGAGCGGCGCAACGCCTGCGTGGCGCTCGCGCTCACGCGCGGCGGCGGCTCGCTCGCGCTGCCCGGGGACGAAGTGCCGCTGCGGCCCGGCGACGAGATCCTGTTCGCCGGCACGCGCGCGGCGCGCCGCAGCCAGCGGCCGCTGTTGTGGAACGCGAACGTGCGCGACTACGTCGTCTCCGGGATCGATTTGCCGGGCGGCCTGATCTCCGCCTGGGCCGCCCGCAGGCGGCGCGCGCAGCCCTAGCGGGGCTCGACAGCCTCGCGGTAGGCGTGCCAAGCGCCGTGCCCAACGAGCGGCAGGGTCACCACCAAGCCGAGGTACCAGGACGCGAAGCCGACCGCAGTGAGTGCGACGATCATCGCCGCCCACAGCATCATCGGCGCGAAGTTCCTGCGCAGCACATTGACGCTGACGATCATGGCCGAGATCACGTCCATCTCCTCGCGGTCGAGCAGCATCGGCAGGGACACCGCCGAAGTGGCGTACACGAGCAGCGCGAGACCTGCACCCGCGCCGGCATAGGCGAGCACGAAGACCCAGGCGTCGGGCGCGCCCAGGAAATCGGCGGCGTCCGGCACCCCGTCTGGAAAGAACAGCGCGACCACCACCACGGAGACCCGGATCCACACCGCGAGCGTGAGCGTCAGGACGAGCGCGTAAAAGCCGATCGCCGGCGCGTTGGCGCGCCAGGCGGTGAGCGTCGGCGCAAGGCGCGGCGCCTCGCCCCGCTCGCGCCGCCGACTGACGTCGTACAGCCCGATCACCAGGAACGGCCCGACCAGCAGAAAGCCCGTGGTGAACGCGAGCTCGACCGCGCCCGCGTGGTAGCGGGTGAGCAGGAAACCCATGAGCGCCAGGACCGCGCCGTAGAACAGGCTCGCCGCGGGCGCCGCGCGCAGGTCGGCCAGCCCGGCGCGCAGCCAGCGCCAGGGAGCGTCCATGCCGAAGGCGCGGACTTGCGGCCAGGCGAACGGGCGGTCGTCGCGCGGTGCGCTACCGTCTGACATGCGCGCAATCGTATACCGCGCGCCGGGTTGACGCTGCCTGCGGGCAGCCGCACCATTGGCGGCCTCGTCCCAGGGAAGCCGAACATGGCCAGCGTCCACCCCGTCGCCACCCCCGCCTTCGACCGCAGCGACCCGCACGCGGTGCGCCGCGCGGTGCGCTCCGGCGCGCACGCCGGGCACACGGCCGGGCTCGCGCCCGGCTTCGTGCAGGGCAACGTCTGCATCCTGCCGCGCGACTACGCCGACGACTTCTTCGTGTTCTGCCAGCGGAACCCCAAGCCCTGCCCGCTGCTCGCGGCGAGCGACCCGGGCGATCCGCGGCTACCGGCGCTCGCCGAGGACCTCGACATTCGCTCGGACGTGCCGAGCTACCGCGTGTTCCGCAACGGCGAGCCGGTCGGCGACGTGCCCGACATCCGCGAGCTGTGGCGCGACGACCTGGTGGCCTTCGTGCTCGGCTGCTCGTTCTCTTTCGAAGAGGCGCTGGTCGACGCCGGCGTGCCGCTGCGCCACATCGCGGAGGGAAAGAACGTGCCGATGTACCTGACCGACGTCGACACCGCGCCCGCCGGCCCGTTTCGCGGCAAGCTGGTGGTGTCGATGCGCCCGTTCACGCCGGCGAACGCAATCCGCGCGATCCAGATCACCTCGCGCTTCCCGAGCGTGCACGGCGCGCCGGTGCACATCGGCAGGCCGGAGCTGATCGGCATCGAGGACATCGACAAGCCCTGGGTGGGCGACCGCACCGAGGTGAAGGACGACGAGCTGCCCGTGTTCTGGGCCTGCGGCGTGACGCCGCAGTCGGTGGTGCGCCAGGCGCGCCCGCCCCTGTGCATCACGCACACGCCCGGCCACATGCTGGTCACCGATCTGAGAAACGCGAGCCTCGCGGTGCTCTAGGAGAACGCCATGCCACACGCCAAGTGGTCGATCGCCGGGGAGTACATGGAGAGCTGCAATTGCGACTACCTGTGCCCGTGCATCTACACCAACCCGCAGGGGCCGGCGACGCACGAGCAGTGCACGTCGCTCCAGGTGTACCGCATCGAGCGCGGCAACTTCGGCGACGTCAAGCTCGACGGCCTCGCCTTTGCGCTCGTCATCCGCTCGGGCAAGGTGATGGCCGATGGCCACTGGGTGCTCGGCTGCGTGATCGACGAGCGCGCGAACGCCGCGCAGCGCGACGCGCTCGGTGCCATCGCGAGCGGCCAGGCGGGCGGCATTCCGGCGCGCATCCGCCAAGTGCTGGTGACAGAGTTCCGCGGCATCGAGGCGCGCCCGATCGAGTTCCGCATGGATGGCCTCAAGCGCTCGACTGCGATTCCCGGATTACTCGAGTTCGCGATCGAGGGCGTCGCTTCGCGCTCGAACAACGGCGAGCCACTCTACCTCGACAACACCGCGCACCCGGCAAGCCGGCGCCTCGCGCTCGCGCGTTCGTCCGAGACTCACGTGCACGGCTTCGGGCTCGAGCTCGACATGACGGCGCGCGGCAACAACGGCCACTTCGCGCCGTTCAGCTGGACGGGCTAGCCCATCCTCGTCACGCTCAGGAATGCGCAGCTCGCCTACGGCCTGCTGCCGCTGCTCGACCGCGCCGAGCTAACGGTACAGGAGGGCGAGCGCATCGGCCTGATCGGCCGCAACGGCAGCGGGAAGTCGTCGCTGCTCTCGGTGATCGCGGGCTACGCGCCGCTCGACGACGGTGAACTTCGCCGCCCGGACGGGCTTCGGGTGACGCTGGTCGAGCAGGAGCCCGCGCTGCCGCCCGCACGAACGCTGCGTGAAAGCCTCGCCAGGCGCGGGGGGCTCGACCGCATCCAGGACGAGCGCGAGCGCTGGCGCGCCGAGGCGCGCCTGGCCGAGCACCTGCACCGCTTCGGACTCGACCGAGAGCCCGCGCCTGCAGAGGCTTCCGGCGGCGAGATCAAGCGTGCCGCGCTGGCGCTCGCGTTCGCGCTCGAGCCAGACCTGATTCTGCTCGACGAGCCTACCAATCATCTCGACATCGAAGGCATCGGCCTGCTCGAGACCGCGCTCACCCGCGGACCGACGGCGATCGTCGTCACCCACGATCGCTGGTTTCTCGACCGCTTCGCGACGCGCATCGTCGAGCTGGACCGGGGGCTGCTGCGCTCCTATGCGGGCAACTACTCCGACTACGCGCGCATCAAGGCGCGCGAGCTCGCCTCGGAGGAGGCGACAAACCGCAAGTTCGACAAGTTCTGGCGCGAGGAAGAAGCCTGGATCAGGAAAGGGATCGAGGCGCGCCGCACGCGAAACGAAGGGCGCGTGCGCCGGCTCGAGCGCCTGCGCCGGGAGCGGGCGGCGCGCCGCGAGAGCCTCGGCAACGTGAAGCTGTCGATCGACTCGGGCGAGCGCAGCGGCAAGCTGGTGGCGGAGCTCGTCGACGTCGGCAAGCGCTTCGGCGACCGGGTCGTCGTCAAGGATCTTTCGCTGACCGTGTCGCGCGGGGACCGCATCGGCCTGATCGGGCCGAACGGCGCAGGAAAGACCACGCTGATCCGCATCATTCTCGGGACGCTCGCGCCGGACTCGGGGCGCGTGCGCCTCGGCGCGAACGTCGCGCCGGCCTACTTCGACCAGATGCGCGAACAGCTCGATCCCGACAAGACGGTGGCCGAGACCGTGAGCCCCGGCTCGGACTGGATCGAAATCAACGAGACGCGCAAGCATGTGCTCTCCTACCTGGGCGATTTTCTTTTCCCGCCGCGACGCGTGAACTCGCCCGTGCGCATGCTCTCGGGCGGCGAGCGGAACCGCCTGCTGCTCGCGCGGCTGTTCGCGCGTCCCGCGAACGTGCTGGTGCTGGACGAGCCGACCAATGACCTCGACATCGAGTCGCTCGAGCTGCTCGAAGAGGCGCTGCAGGACTATGCGGGCACCTTGCTGCTGGTGAGCCACGACCGCGCCTTTCTCGACAACGTCGTCACTCAGACGCTCGCCGCAGAGGGCGGCGGGGTCTGGCGCGAATACGTCGGGGGCTATAGCGACTGGCTGCGCCAGCGTGCCGGACCGGCCGAAAAGGCTCCATCCGAAAAAAAGATCCCTGCGGCGACACGCGAGCGGCCGCGCGCCAAGCTTAGCTACAAGGAGAGCCGCGAGCTCGAGGCGCTGCCCGCCGAGCTCGAGGCGCTGGAGGCCGAGCAGCGCGCCCTGTCCGAAAAGATGAGCGACCCCGCGTACTTCCGGCAGGACCCGGCGACGATGCGCGATGACCAGCGGCGCACCGAGCAGATCGAAGCGCTGATCCACGAGAAGCTCGAGCGCTGGGAGGCACTCGAAGCGAAGCAGAAGGCTTCCGTGGTTTAGAATGCCGCCATGGCTACGACTACCACAGCAAGCGGGCTGAAATTCGAGGATGTCGTCGAAGGCACTGGCGCATCCGCTTCTGCCGGGAAGAAAGTCACCGTGCACTACACCGGCTGGCTGACCGACGGCGTCATCAAGGGCAGGAAGTTCGACTCGAGCAAGGATCGCAACGACCCGTTCGTGTTTCCCCTCGGCGCGGGCCACGTGATCAAGGGCTGGGACGAGGGCGTGCAGGGCATGAAGGTCGGCGGCACGCGCGTGCTCACGATCCCTCCCGCGCTCGGCTACGGCGCGCGCGGCGCCGGTGGCGTGATTCCGCCGAACGCCACGCTTCTGTTCGAAGTGGAGCTGCTCGCGGTCGGCTGAGCGCGCTCAGCCGCGCGTGCTGACCACGCCGCGGTCGATCACGAAGATGCGATCGACCATGCGCTCGGAGTGCTGCAGGTCGGATTCCGACAGGATGACCGACATGCCTTCGAGCTTCAGGCTGCCGACCACTTCGACGAGCCGCCGCGCGAGCGCCGGCGCGACGCCCTCGAAAGGCTCGTCGAGCAAGAGCAGCCTGTCGCCGCACATGAGCGCGCGGCCGATCGCCACCAGCTTCTGCTGGCCGCCGGAGAGCTGCAGGCCCTTGCGCGGCGCGAAGCCGCGGATCTCGGGAATCAGCCGGTAGACCTTTTCCAGCCGCTGGCGCGCATCCCGCAGCTTCGCCGCCCAGGCCGGTACGAGCAGGTTCTCTTCCACCGTCAGGTCCGGGATCAGCCTGCGGTCCTCGGGCATGTAGCCGATGCCCATACGCGTGCGGCGCCAGGTCGGAGTGGCGAGCAGGTCCTTGCCGTCGAAGGCGATCGAGCCGCTCGCGACCTTCAGGATGCCCATGAGGCTCTTCATGAGCGTGGTCTTGCCGGCGCCGTTGCGCCCGATCAGGCCCGCCATGCTTCCGGTCGGCAGCTCGAGCGACACGCGACGCAGCACCTGCACCGAGCGGATCGCAACGTCGACCTGGTCGAGCCTAAGCATGCGCCCTGCCCTGCGCTTCGTCGATGCGGTGCAGCTCGCCGCCCACGACGAAGCGCTTCACATCGGCGTTGTTCAGTACGGCATCCGGCGGCCCGTCCGCGATGATGCGCCCGTCGTAAAAGGCGAGCACGCGGCCCGCGAAGCGGCTCACCACCTCCATGTCGTGCTCGACGAAGAGCACCGTGGCGCCTTCCGCGCGCACCGCCTTCATGATCATCTCCATGATGGCGAACTTCTCCTCGGCCGAGACACCGCTGGTCGGCTCGTCGAGCAGCAGGATCTTCGGCTTGGCCACCATGGTGAGCGCGATGTCGAGCAGCTTCCTCACGCCGCCCGGCAGCACCTGAGCGTTCTTGTCGCGGTACTCGGCCAGGCCGAAGCGCTCGAGGATGCGCTCCGCGGCGGCCTCCGGGGGGAGATCGTGCCCGGGCACCAGCGCCTGGCCGCGCGAGAAGAACCCGCCGAGCCCCGCGTTCTTCAGCACGATGCCGACGCCGATCATCATGTTCTCGAAGGCGGTGAGCGAGGCATAGAGCTGCGGAATCTGGAACGAGCGGCAGATGCCGAGCCGCGTGATGTCGCGCGGCGCGAGCTGGGTGATGTCGCGCCCCTCGTAGACGATGCGACCGCGGTCCGGCTTCAAGTAACCGGTGATCATGTTGATGAAGGTGGTCTTGCCGGCGCCGTTGGTGCCGATCAGGCCGACGACCGAGTCGCGCTCGATCGCCGCGCTGATGCCGTCGGCCGCGGTGACCGCGCCGAAGCTTTTGTGCAGGCCCTGCGCGTCGAGGATCGCCGTCACGTCAGGCCGCCTTGCGCCGCGCGAACAGCGACCACACGCCGTCCGGCAGGAACACGATGAGCGCGAGCAGCGCGGCGCCGAGACTCATCTGCCAGGTGTTGGGCGACAGGTCGTAGGCGACGGTATGGATCGCGCCGAAGATGATCGCGCCGAGGAACGGCGCGATCACGCTGCCGGTGCCGGCGAGGATGGTGACGAAGATGAACTCGCCCGAGGTCGTCCAATAGGCCATCTCGGGGTCGATGTGGCCGACCGTGGTGGCGGCGAGCGCGCCGCCGATGCCGGCGAGCGTCGCTGCGATCACGTACTTGACGTGAATCGCCTGGCGCGCCGAGGCTCCCATGTATTCCACGCGAATCTCGTTGTCCTTGATCGCCGGCGCGAGCCGCCCGAGCGGCGTGGAGAGGTACCTGTGCACGAGCAGTGCCGCGATCAGGCCCACGCCCGCCGCGGCGACCAGCACGCTGTAGCGCAGCCAGCCCTCGTGCGGCTTCGCGCCGAACAGCGTCGAAGGCAGCACGTTCAAGCCGTCGGTCGAGCCGAGGGCCTCGTTCTTGACGATCAGGCCGTACAGGATCATCGACAGCGCGAGGCTGAGCAGCCCGAAGAAGATGCCGCGGTAGCGGGCCAGCAGGAATCCGAGCACCCAGGCGACGAGCGCCGCCATCGCCGCACCGGCGAGCGCCAGCAGCAGCACGTCGCTCACGCCGAAGCGGATGCCCAGTCCGCCGGCGGTGTAGGCGCCGATGCAGTAGTACAGCGCCTGGCCGAAGGAGATCAGCCCCGCGCGCAGGAGCAGCATCAGGCCGAGAGCCACCAGGCCGCGCGCGACGGCGAGCGTCAGGATGAAGAGCAGCCAGGGCGGCAGGAACGGCCCTGCGGCGACGATCGCGACGAAGATCGCGCCGAGCGCGAGCGGGGTCCGGTCGCGGCTCAAATTTTCCTCGGCTCGGCCAGGCTGAACAGCCCGCGCGGGCGGAACGCAAGCACCAGCGCCATCACCAGATAGATCACGAACAGCTCGAGCTGAGGCGCGTAGTGCACCGACGCCGAGCGCACCAGCCCGACGATCACCGCGCCGAGCGCCGCGCCGGGCAGGCTGCCCAGGCCGCCGATCACCACTACGGCGAACGACAGCACGATGACGTCCACGCCCAGCCCCGGCACCACCGACACGGTGGGCGCGGTGAACGAGCCGCCGATCGCCGCGAGCATCGAGCCGAAGGTGAAGGTGGCGAGGTAATAGCGGCCGACGTTGATGCCCATGGCGCGGCTCAGCTCGGGGTCGTGAATCACCACGAGCAGCAGCTTGCCGACGCGCGTTCCGCGCAGCAGCCACACGAGGCCGCCGCCCGCGACGAGCGCGAGCCCCACCATGATCAGGTTGTAGGTCGGATAGGGCAGGCCGCCGATGTCGAAGCTGCCGAGCAGTGCGTACGGTTCGGCGACGAAATACGGGTTGACGCCCCAGATCAGCTTGATCGTGTCCTCGAGGATCAGGAACAGGGCGTAGGTGATGAGCAGGATCACCACCTCGTCCCGCGCGTACATGAAGCGCAGGATGCCGCGCTCGATGATCGGCGCGAACACCAGCGTGATGAGCGCGGCCGCGACCAGCAGCACCGCATAGGAGAGCATCGGCGGATAGCCGCGCGCGAGCCAGGCGCCGGTGAACGACGCGCCGGCATAGGCGCCGAGCGCGTAGAAGCTGCCGTGCGTCACGTTCACGATCTTCATGACGCCGTAGATCAGCGTCAGGCCGAGCGCCGCGATGAACAGCCAGGCGGAGTAGATGACCCCGTCGGCGATGACGGGAAGGATCTGGTCCAAGGCGCGCCGAAGTCAAAAAAAGCGGCTGCGCGCCGTGCGCAGCCGCCTTGCGGTCGCGGTTACTTCTTGAAGCCGCTCTTGATCCAGTCGGCCGCCTTCACGCCCTCGGGCGGATTGACCGTCTCGGCGGGATAGCGCTTGATGTTGACGATTTCCAGCTTGCCGTTGGCGTACTTCGACTGGCCATAGGCGGTGTCCATGATCGCCTGGTGGCCCTTGCCGTTCGTCATGCGCACCAATCCCCCCGGCCCTTCATAGCTCATGTGCGCGAGCGCCGCGCCGACCTGCTCGTTGGTCGGGCGCTTGCCGCCGTTCGCCGCCATCGCCTTCTCCCAGGCGAGCTTCATGCCGAGGATCGCCTGCGCCATCTGATACGAGGCGTAGTTCGGCTCGGCGTTGAACTTGGCCTTGTAGCCGTTGTGGAACCAGGTGTTGTACGCGTTGTGCGGGGCATACGGGCCGAAGGGGCCGCGCGCGCCGATCACCGTGCCGTCCGGGATCTGCGCCCCGAGCTTGTAGATCACGGTCTCGCCGGTCGTGAGCACGCCCATGCTCTTCTTGAACAGGCCGCGCGGCGCGGCCTGCAGGATGAGCGCCTCGAGATCGCCGTCGAAGAAGCTCGAGTGGATCACGTCCGCGTTGGCGCCGAGCAGCGTGGAAATCTCGGTGTTGTACTGGCCTGCGAACAGCTTCGGCATCTGCGAGGTCTTCACCTCTATGTTGGGCACCAGCTGCTTCATCGAGGCCTCGAAGTCGCCCCAGGAGTCCTGGCCCCAGGCGTAGTTCTGGTTGATGCCGGCGATCGACTTGACGCCCGGCTTCACGTCCTTCACGTAGAGCGCGGCGCCGACGCTGTCCATGGTCGCGGTGGGCGAGGTACGGAAGACGTACTTGTAGTCGTTGTCCTCGAAGATGCGCGGCGTGCCGCAATCGAAGAAGTTGGTGAGCTTCTTCAACTCCTCGGCCACCGGCGCGACCGCCAGGCAGTTGCCGCTCGATACGTAGCCGATCACCATGTCGACCTTGTCGCGCTGCACGAGGTTGCGGAACTCGGTCACCTGCGTGGTCGTGCTGCCCGCCTCGTCGACGATCGCGGTCTCGATCTTGGAGCCGCCGAAGCCGACCTTGTTGTACGGTGCCGGCGCCTTGCCGGCGTTCAGCTGCTCGACGACGAATTCGAAGGCCTGCTTCGCCGGCACGCCGAACGGCGCGGCCGCCGGGCCGGACAGGAACATGACCGTGCCGATCTTGACCGGCTCCTGCGCGAGCGCGATGGCCGGCGCGAGCGCGGCGGCAACCGCCGTCGCGGCAAAGGTATTCTTGATGACTTTCATGATCTCCTCCTGGGTGGGCTGCCGATGGTGCAGCAAAACCGCGCTGACGGTCAAGCAAGCGCGGTGTTAGTCTGCGCAGGGTCCACGACAGGAGGCCACGGTTGAGCACACGCCCGGGATTGCTCGCGGTCTGGAACGACATCGCTGCGGAAGACGAGGCCGAGTTCAACGACTGGTACGTCGAGGAGCACGTGCCCGAACGCCTCGGCGTGCCCGGCATCCGCAACGCGCGCCGCTACCGCGACTGCGCCGCGCCGCTCAGCTACGCGGCGTTCTACGACACCGATTCGCTCGCGGCCCTCGGCTCGCCCGAATATCTGGAGCGCCTCGCGCATCCGACACCGCGCACGCGGAAGATCATGCCGCGCTTTCGCAACATGACGCGCGCTGCGTGCGAGATCACCGCCGACGTCGGCGCGCTGCGCGCGCCCGGGACGGTGCTCGCCACGCTCGAGCTGGCTGCGCTCCCGCCTGCCGGCAGCCTCGAGGCGGAGTCCCGCGACCTGCGGCTCAGGCTCGCGCTGCCCGACGAGAAGGCGACGCGCGTGCCGAACCCCGAAGCGAAGATGCGCGGCGCGCCGGACCGGCTGCCCGCGCCGTTCCTGCTCGTCGAAGGCCACGACGAGGCCGCGGTGCGCGCCGCCGCCGAGCGGCTCGCGCGAACGCTCGGCGCGCCGCATCCCGCGCGCCTGTTCCGGCTTATCATGGCCCGCACTAACGCAGCGAGGAATTCCCCGTGAGCTTCGAGACCATCCTGTACGAGGAAGACGGCCCGATCGGCTGGCTGACGCTCAACCGCCCGGACGACGGCAACATGTTCACGCCGCAGATGTGCCACGAGATCCGGGACTGCATCAACGCCGTGCGCCGCGAGATGCGCACGCGCGTGCTGGTGATCACGGGCGCCGGCGACAAATTCTTCTGCATCGGCGGAAGAAAGGAGGGTATGGAGGAGACGCTGCTCTACGCCGGCGTGCTGCCCACCCTGGACATGTACGAGTCGATCGACCGGCTGCAAAAGCCCGTCATCGCCTCGGTGAACGGCTACGCGGTCGGCGGCGGCAACGTGCTGCAGGTCGTGTGCGACCTCACGATCGCCAAGGAAAGCGCCGTATTCCGCCAGGTCGGCCCGATGATGGGCAGCTTCGACGCCGGCTACGGCACCTGGTACCTGGAGGACCTGGTCGGCAAGAAGAAGGCGAAGGAGATGTGGATGCTCAACCCGCGCCTGAGCGCCAGGGAAGCACTCGCGATCGGCCTGATCAACCGCGTGGTGCCCGACGACGCGCTGCGCGAGGAGACGCGCAAGGTGGCGCTCGAGCTCGCCGAGCGCGGCGCGTTCGCGCTCGCTTCGATCAAAGGCGCGTTCAACGCGCGCCACGGCGGCGTCTCGGGCCTCGCGCGCGTGGCGCACGACCTGCTGCTGCGCGGCTATCTCGAGAGCGAAGAGTCGCACGAGCTCGGCGAGGCGTTCCGCGCCAAGCGCAAGCCCGACGCCGGAAAGTTCGGCCGCTAGCCGCGTGAGCACGCTCCTCACGCTGCTCGACACGCAGGAAGCGGCGCGCCACTACGCCTCGGGCGCCTGGCGCGCCGATACGCTCTATTCACTGCTCGCCCGGCACGCCGCCGAGCGCCCGAACGCCTACGCGCTGCGCGACGCGCGCGTGCGCCTGTCCTGGCTCGACCTGCTCGCCTGGGTGGACGCCTTCGCGCAGGCGCTGCACGCGGCGGGCGTGCGCCGCGGCCAGCGCGTCGCGGTCTGGCTCCCCTCGCGCGCCGAGAGCGTGGTCTCGTTGCTCGCTTGCTCGAGGAACGGCTACGTCTGCAATCCGTCGCTGCACCAGAACTACACCGGCGCCGAGATCGTGCAGCTGCTCGAGCGCACGCGCGCCGCGGCGCTCGTCATGCAACCGGGCTACGGCGCGGGCGCCGCACCGCAGCTCCCCCCGATGAAGGCCGTGTTCGACGTCGGCGGCTCATTCCCGGCCCCCGGCGCGGCCTGCGGCGTGCCGCCGGAGACCAACCCCGACAAGATCGTCTACCTCGCGTTCACCTCCGGCACGACGGGCGTGCCGAAGGGCGTGATGCATTCGGACAACACGCTGCTCGCCAACGGGCGCGCGATGGTCGCCGACTGGCGCCACGACCACGCCACGGTCCTGCTCAGCCTCTCTCCGATGAGCCACCACATCGGCACGGTGGCGGTCGAGCAGATGCTGGCCGCGGGCTTCGAGCTGGTGGTGAACGACCCGCCAGCGGGGATGAAGCCCCTGGATTGGCTTCTCGGCTGCGGCGCCACGTATGTGATGGGCGTGCCGACGCACGCGATCGACATCCTGGCCGAGGCGAAGCGCCGCAGAATGCAAAAGCTCGGCGCGGTGCGCCTCTTCTACATGGCGGGCTCGCCGATCCCGCGCGAGGTGGCGCAGACCTTCCTCGCCATGGGCGTCACGCCGCAGAACATCTACGGCATGACCGAGAACGGCTCGCACCAGTACACCCTGCCCTCCGACGACGCGCAAACCATCGTCGAGACCTGCGGACGCGCCTGCGCGGGATACGAAACGCGCGTCTTCAGCCAGGACAACCCCGACCTCGAGGTGCCCACCGGCGCGGTGGGCGAGATCGGCACGCGCGGCGCGCTGCTGATGCTCGGCTACTTCGACAACCAGGCGACCACCGAGGACTCGTTCAACCGCGACGGCTGGTTCCTGTCCGGCGACCTGGGCACTCTGGACGGGCGCGGCTGCCTGCGCATCATGGGCAGGAAGAAAGACCTGATCATCCGCGGCGGCCACAACATCCACCCGGCGCGCATCGAAGATCTCGCGCACCGCCACGCCGCGGTGCAGAAGGCCGCCGCCTTCGGCGTGCCCGACGCGCGCCTCGGCGAGAAGGTGTGCCTGGCGGTGATTTGCCGCGAAGGCGAGCGCGTCACCGGCGACGCGCTGCTCGACCACCTGCACGCGGTGGGTCTTTCCAAGTACGACATGCCCGAGTACTTCGTCGCGCTCGAGGCCTTCCCGCTCACCGCAAGCGGCAAGGTGCTCAAGCGCGAGCTGCAGGAGTGGGTCAAGCAAGGGCGCGTCGCGCCGCAGCCGGTGCGCTGGCGCGAGCCCGTGAAGGAGAACTGACATGGCCATCGAACTGTCGCGCGTCGAGGACTACGCGCTCATCCGTCTGAACCGCCCCGAGGCGCTCAATGCCCTCTCCTTCAAGCTGGTCGCGGACCTCGCGCGCGCGATCGACGAGGTCGCCTCGAGCGGCGCGCGCGCGCTGCTCGTCACCGGCGCGGGCGACAAGGCGTTCTGCGCCGGCGCCGACATCGCCGAGCTCGCGGGTCGCAGCCTTTCGCAGACCAAGCGCGGCGCCGAGCTCGGGCAGGCGACGATGGAGAAAATCACCCGCCTGCCGATGCCCTCGGTCGCGGTCGTGAACGGCTATGCCTTCGGCGGGGGGCTCGAGCTCGCGCTCGCCTGCACGTTCCGGCTGGTCACGCCGAACGCGAAGCTCGGGCTGCCGGAGATCAGGCTCGGCCTCATTCCCGGCTACGGCGGCACGCAGCGCCTGCCGCGCGTGATCGGCGAGGCGCGCGCGCTCGAGATGATTCTCACCGCGCGCGCGCTCGACGCGCACACCGCGGTCGCCTGGGGCCTGGCGAGCCGCGTCGTGGAGGGCGATCCGGTCGCCGCGGGCGTCGCCTTCGCGCGCGAGTTCTCGGGCTACAGCCTGCCGGCGCTCGGCTTCGCGCGCGAAGCGGTCGAGCGCGCGCTCGACCTGCCGGTGCACGAGGGCCTGCGGATCGAGGCGGACCTCTCCACGCTCGCCTTCCAGCTCGAGGACGCGCGCGAGGGCATGGACGCCTTCCTGAAGAAGCGCAAGCCCGCCTTCAAGGACCGCTGACATGGGCAAGGTGATCGCGGTCACCGGCGCGAGCCGCGGCATCGGCGCGGCGATCGCCGCCGAGCTGCTGCGCCGCGGCTTCACGGTGGGCTCGCTGACCCGCAAGGCAACCGGCATCGACGGCACCCTCCCGATCGCCTGCGACGTCGACGACGAAGAATCGTTGAAGACGGCCTTCGCGGCCCTCGCGGACCAGGCCGGACGCATCGACGGCCTGGTGAACAACGCCGGCGTGCACCTGTACGGCCGCTCGGCCGAGCTGCCCACCGCGCAGTACGAGCAGGTGATGAGCACCAACGCGCGCTCGGTGTTCCTCGGTTGCCGCGAGGTTTACCCTTACCTGGAGAAGTCGGGTGGCACGATCGTCAACATCGGCTCGTTCTTCGACAAACTCGGCGTCAAGCAGAACCTCGCCTACTGCGCTTCCAAGGCCGCGGTCGGCGCGATCACGCGCTGCCTCGCGGTCGAGTGGGCCTCGAAGAGAATCCGCGTGCTCGACGTCGCGCCGGGCTACATCGAGACGGAGCTGAATGCCCAGGCGATGAGCAAGGGGCCCCTGCGCGCGTTCCTGGAAGCGCGCGTGCCGACCGGCGGGCCCGGCAGCGCGACCGACGTTGCGCGCCTGGTGGGGGCGATCCTTTCCGAGGACATCCCGTTCCTCACCGGCGAGACGATCTACGTGGACGGCGGCCAGGGGATGGCGCACTGATGCGACTGTTCGAGCGCATCGACGCGGGCCTCGCGCTCTCCGCGGAGGAGCGCATGCTGCTCGACAGCGTGAAGGCGCTCGCGCGCGACAAGCTCGCGCCGCGCGCCGAAGGCTACGACCGCAGCGCCGCGTTCCCCTGGGACAACGTGAAGGATCTCAATGCGCTCGGCCTGAACGCCATGTTCGTGCCCGAGGCCTACGGCGGCGCGCCGCTTTCCTATTGCGCATACCTCGCCTGCGTGCGCGAAGTGAGCGCCGCCTGCGCCTCGACCGGGATCATCTGGGCGACCAACTTCCACGGCGCGAAGCCGCTCATCGACTTCGGGACCGAGGAGCAGAAGAAGCGCCTGCTGCCGCGCGTCGCGCAAGGCGCCCTGGTCTCGCTCGCGATCACCGAGCCCTCGGCGGGGTCGGATGCCACCGGCATGAAGACGCGCTTCACGCCGGCGAGCGACAGCATCGTGATCGACGGCGGCAAGACCTTCATCACCACGGGCGACGTCGCCGACTTGATCCTCCTCTTCGGCAAGTGGAGCGGGGTCGACGACGAGCGCGCGGCGATCTCGGCGCTCATCGTGGAGAAGGGCACGCCGGGCCTGTCGGTCGTGCGCCTGGAGGACAAGATGGGCCTGCGCGCATCCAGTACCGCGACGCTCGCCTTCGACGGCTGCCGCGTGCCGCGCGCGAACCTGCTCGCCGCGCCCGGCGAGGGCCTGAAGCTGCTGCTCGCCTCGCTCAACAAGTCGCGCCCGAGCGTCGCGGCGCACGCGCTGGGCGTCGCGCGCGCCGCCTTCGGCGACGCGGTGGCCTATATCAACGAGCGGCGCCAGTCGGGGCGGCGCATCGTCGAATTTCAGGGCATCCAGTTCCTGATCGCCGACCTCGCCGCCGAGCTCGCGGAGTGCGAGGCCTGGCTGTGGCACGTGGCGCGCCTGGTCGACACGGGCGCCGCCGACATCGGCATCGAGGCCTCGATCGCCAAGCTGCGCGCCTCCGACCTCGCGATGCGCATCGCCACCGAGGCGGTGCAGCTGCACGGCGGCTACGGCTACTGCAAGGACACCCGTGTCGAGCGCCTGATGCGCGACGCCAAGATCACCCAGATCTGGGAAGGCACCAACCAGATCCACCGCCAGCTGATCGGACGCAGCTTCATGGACAAGGCCCGCTGACGTGCGCGCGGTCGTCGTCCGCGAGCACGGTCCCGCCGCAGCGCAAGGCCTCGAGAACGTGCCCGACCCGGTCCCGGGCCCGGGCGAGGTCGTGATCGACGCGCGCGCGATGGGCGTCAACTATCCAGACATGCTGGTGATCGAGGGTCGTTATCAGCTCCTTCCGCCGCGCCCGTTCACCCCGGGCAAGGAGGTGGCCGGCGTGGTGAGCGCGGTGGGCGAACGCGTCGCGCGCATCAAGGTGGGCGACCGCGTCATGGCGCAGCGCGAGTACGGCTGCTACGCCGAGAAGGTGCTCTCCCCCGAGGCTACCTGCTACCGCATGCCGGCCTCGCTCGGCTTCGAGGAGGGGGCGGCGCTCGGGCTCGCCTACCAGACCTCGCACTTCGCGCTCGTCGAGCGCGCAGTGCTCGCCAAAGGCGAGAGCGTGCTCGTGACCGGCGCCTCGGGCGGCGTGGGTCTCGCCGGCGTCGAGATCGCCAAGGCGCTCGGCGCGACCGTGCTCGCCGGGGTCACCAGTCCCGAAAAAGGCGAGCTGTGCCGCCGGCACGGCGCCGATCACGTGATCGACCTCGCCGCGCCCGACCTGAGGAACAGCCTGCGCGAGCAGGTGTACGCCGCGGTCGGCAAGCGCGGCGTCGACATCGTGCTCGAGAACGTCGGCGGCGAAGTGTTCGACGCTTCGCTGCGCGCGCTCGCCTGGCGCGGGCGCCTGGTGGTGGTCGGCTTCGCCTCCATGCGCCTGCCCGAGATCAAGGCCAACTACCTGCTGCTCAAGAACATCGCCGCGACCGGGCTGCAGTGGAGCGACTACCGCGAGCGCGAGCCCGTGTGGGTGCAGCGCGTGCAGGCCGAGCTCTACGCGCTGTGGGCCGACGGCAAGCTGAAGCCCTACGTGAGCGAACGATTCCCGCTCGAGCGCTTCGCCGACGCCCTTGCGCACTTCAAAGCGCGCGGCGTGCTCGGCAAGATGGTATTGCTGCCCTGAACGAACCGCTCGACATCGCGCGGCGCTGGGACGTCACACCGAAGGAGGCGATCGCGCTGCAGCGCGAGCTGAGCGCGCGCGTCGAGCGCGCCGACCGCATCGGCCGCGTGCGCCGCGTGTGCGGCATCGACGTCGGCTTCGAGGAGGACGGCAGCGTCACGCGCGCCGCGGTCGCGGTGCTCGCCTTCCCCTCGCTCGAGCCGCTCGAGGACGCGGTCGCGCGCCGGCCGACGAGCTTTCCGTACGTGCCCGGGCTACTGTCGTTCCGCGAGATCCCGGCAGTGCTCGAGGCGCTCGCTCTGCTGAAAACGCGCCCGGACCTGCTGCTGTGCGACGGCCAGGGCATTGCGCACCCGCGCCGCTGCGGCCTCGCCTCGCACACCGGCCTGGCGACGGGCCTGCCCTCGATCGGCGTGGCGAAGACGCGCCTCGTCGGCGAGCACCGGCAGCCGGGCCTGCGGCGCGGCGCCTGGGCGCCGCTCGTCGACCGAGGCGAGACGATCGGCGCGGTGCTGCGCACGCGTGCCGGCGTGAAGCCGCTGTACGTCTCGATCGGCCACCGCATCGGCCTGCCGACCGCGATCGAGTACGTGCTCGCCTGCTGCACGCGCTACCGGCTGCCTGAAACGACGCGCCGGGCGCATCATCTCGCTTCGGCGAAATGAACCTTCGGGAGGGGTGCATGGACTTCGACGCGATTCTCATTGCGCCGCGGCGCGAGGACATGGTCGAGCGCGGCCTGTGGCACGACCGCACGATCAACGACTACCTGGACGGTTGCGTGGCCGCGCACCCGGACAAGCCGGCGCTCGCCGCGCTGCGCGTCGAGGACGGCGGCCTGCGGCGCTTCACGTATCGCGAGCTGGCAACCATGGCGGACCGCATCGCCGTCGGCCTCGCGCGCCTCGGAATCGGCCGCAACGACGTGGTCGCCTGCCAGCTGCCCAACGGGTGGCAGTTCACGGCGCTTTACCTCGCCTGCTCGCGCATCGGCGCGGTGCTCAACCCGCTGATGACGATCTTCCGCGAGCGCGAGCTCTCCTTCATGCTCGCGCACGGCCGTGCCCGTGCGATGGTCGCGCCGAAGCGCTTCCGCGGCTTCGACTACGCGCAGATGCTCGCCGGCCTGCGTCCGGCGCTGCCCGACCTCGAGCACCTGCTGATCGTCGGTGGCGAAGGGCCGGAGAGCTTCGAGGCGCGCCTCGCCGAGCCCGCCTGGGAGCGCGAGCCGGACGCGGCGCGCATCCTCGGCGCATCGCGCCCAGGCCCGGACGACGTCACGCAGCTCATCTACACCTCCGGCACCACCGGCGAGCCGAAGGGCGTGATGCACAGCGCGAACACGCTGCTCTCCAACATCCTGCCCTACGCGGCACGCATGAGGCTCGGCGCGGGCGACGTGGTGCTGATGGCCTCGCCGATGGCGCACCAGACCGGCTTCATGTACGGCCTGGTGATGCCGGTGGTGCTCGGGGCGCGCGCGGTGCTGCAGGACGTGTGGGACCCCGCGCGCGCGGTCGCGCTGATCCGTGAGGAAGGGGCCACCTTCACCATGGCCTCGACGCCTTTTCTCACGGATCTCGCCAAGGCGGTCGCCGATAGCCCGGGCGGAGTGCCGAGCCTGCGGACATTCCTGTGTGCCGGCGCGCCGATTCCGGGGCCGCTGGTCGAGCGCGCACGCGCGAGCCTGGGCGCGAAGATCGTCTCGGCCTGGGGCATGACCGAGAACGGCGCGGTCACCACCACGTTGCCCGAGGACGACGACGAACGCCCGGTCAACACCGACGGCTGCCCGCTGCCCGGCATGGAGGTGCGCGCGCTCGATCTGGAGGGAAAACCGGTGCCCGCGGGCGCGGAAGGGCGGCTCATGGTGCGCGGCTGCTCGAACTTCGGCGGCTACCTGAAGCGCCCGCAATGGAACGCGACCGACGCCGAAGGCTGGTTCGACACCGGCGACATGGCCCGCATCGACGCTCGCGGCTACATCCGCATCTGCGGCCGCTCCAAGGACGTCATCATCCGCGGCGGCGAGAACATCCCGGTGATCGAGGTCGAGTCGCTGCTCTACAGGCACCCCGCCGTCGCGAGCGTGGCGATTGTCGCCTACCCGGACGAGCGCCTGGGCGAGCGCGCCTGCGCCTTCGTCACACTGCGCCCCGGCATGCAGATCTCGTTCGCCGACATGCGCGCCTTCCTGGAAGCGCAGAAGATCGCGCGCCAGTACATCCCGGAGCGCCTCGAAGTGCGCGACGCGCTACCCGCGACGCCTTCCGGGAAAATACAGAAGTTCAAGCTGCGCGAAATGCTGCGCAGCTAGGCGCTTACTCGTGCGTGTAGATGATGTCGCTGCGCCGGTTCTGCGCCCATGCCTGCTCGTCGTGACCTTGGGCGCGCGGCTTTTCCTCGCCCCAGCTCACCGTCTCGATGCGCGAGTCGGCTACTCCCAGCAGCGCCAGCGCCTTCCTCACCCCGTCGGCGCGCCGCTGCCCCAGCGCCAGGTTGTACT
>JBLMWT010000108.1:0-7711 GCA_050257375.1 Sphingomonadaceae bacterium | reverse complement strand
AGTTTAGCCGGCCCGAGGTGCTCGAGATCCTGCGCGAGTACTACGCCTCGCTCGATGCGAGCGAGAAGGTGGAAGTGAAGCTGGCGGGGCACTCCGCCAGGTAAGGCTTCGCGCCAGTCGCGTCCTGCTCGACCGGCCCCGCCCGGGTGACCGCGCGGGGCTTTCGTTTTTGTCCGTTCCGAACCTGTACGCATTCGCCTGGTCTATGCGGCGAAACCCGGTAACGGAGGAGACGTCTATGCGGATGCGTAAGCTGAACGTTGGGTTGCTGCTGCTGGCGCTGTGCGCGCCCGCCTGGGCGAAGTACAGCGGGCTCAGCCTGTCGACGGAGTATCCGGTCCAGACCGTGCAGGCCGGGCGGCCGGCGGTCATCTCGCTGTCGGTGCACAACTACGGCCTGCCGCCGCAGGAGGTCCGGCTCATGGCGACCGAGGTCGCACACGGCTGGAAGGCCGAGTTCGAAGGCGACGCGCGCGATGTCGGCGCCGTGTTCGTCGCGCCCGACGAGAGCCAGGAGCTTAGCCTGCATCTCACGCCGCCCGACAGCGCGACCAGCGGCAGCTATCGCTTCGTGCTCGTCGCGCGCGGTCCGCAGGCGAGCGCCGAGCTGCCGATCACGCTGCACCTCGCCAAGACGATCCCCAACTGGCTCGGGCTGAGCGCGAGCCTGCCGACGCTGAAAGGGTCTTCGTCCACCGATTTCAGCTACGACATCAAGCTCGACAACAAGAGCGGGCGCGATGCGCTGGTCAACCTGACGGCGGAGGCGCCGCGCGGATTCGACGTCAGCTTCACCCCGCAGTACGGCTCGCAAGATGTCACCAGCATCCAGGTGAAGGCCGGCGCGAGCAAGGACGTGAGCGCCAAGGTGCAGCTGCCGGAGCGCGCGCAGGCCGGCAGCTACCCACTCACCGTGCACGCCGCCTCCGGCACGACCCGCGCCGAGCTGCCGCTCACCATGATCGTGACCGGCAAGCCGCAGCTCAGCCTGACCACGCCCTCGGGGCGCCTGTCCGGAGACGCCACCGTCGGACGCACGACGCAACTCGCGCTGGTGGTCGAGAACGACGGCAGCGCCCCGGCGCGCGACGTGCAGCTCTCGGCCGACAGCCCCTCGCATTGGAAGGTGAGCTTCGATCCCAGGCGCCTGGGCGAGATCGCGCCGCACCAGAGCGCCAAGGTCGCCGCGAGCTTTACGCCCGCCGAGCAGTCGCTTGCGGGCGATTACATGCTCACGCTCAACGCCAACGGCGGCTCGACGAGCGCCTCGACCGACTACCGGGTGACGGTGATGACTTCGACGCTTTGGGGCGGCGTCGGCGTGGGCGTCGCCGCGGCCGCGATCCTCGTGGTCGGCTTCGCGGTCTCGAAGTTCGGCCGCCGATGAGCGGGCCGGCGATCCGCACTCGCGGTTTGTGCAAGTCCTACGGCGCGCGCCGCGCCGTGGACGGTCTCGACCTGGAGGTGAAGATGGGCGAGGTGTTCGGCCTGCTCGGTCCGAACGGCTCGGGCAAGACCACCACCATCCTCATGCTGCTCGGGCTCACTGAGCCGAGCTCGGGCGAGGTCGAGGTGCTCGGGTTCGATCCCCGCACGCACCCGATCTCGGTCAAGCGCCGCGTGGGCTACCTGCCGGACTCGGTGGGCTTCTACGACGAGCTGACCGCGCGCGAGAATCTGCGCTACACGGCGCGCCTGTCGGACATGCCGCCGGCGCAGGCCGAGGAGGGCATCGCCGGCAGCCTCGCGCGCATGGGCCTCGCGCAGGTCGCCGACGAGCGCGTCGGCACCTACTCGCGCGGCATGCGCCAGCGCCTGGGCCTGGCGGAAATCCTGCTACGCCGGCCCGCGATCGCGATCCTGGACGAGCCGACGCTTGGCCTCGATCCGCAGGGCGCGAACGAGTTCCTGGATACGGTGCGCAGCCTGCGGGGGGAAGGCATGACGCTGTTGCTGTCCTCGCACCTGCTGCACCAGGTGCAGGCGATCTGCGACCGCGTCGGGCTGTTCTCGAGCGGCCGCATGGTGCTGGTGGGCACCGCCGAGCAGCTCGCGCGGCAGGTGCTCGGGCCGGGGGCCGGGGTGAGCGCCGGCCTGGACGAGGTCTACGCGCGCTACTTCAGGGAGGCCGCGTGAGCGCCGTCGCGAAACGCGAAGGCTCGCCCTGGACCGGACTCGCGCCCGTGTTCGGCAAGGAGCTCGCCGACCAGCTCACCTCGGTGCGCATGCGCGTGCTGGAGGTCATCGTGCTCATCGCCGCGATCGGCGCCGTCTACGTCGCCGGGCAGCAGCTGAGGGCGACGGTCTCCGAGAGCCCGTTCGCGTTCCTCGAGCTGTTCACGAGCGCGCAGAACCCGCTGCCTTCGTTCGTCACCTTCCTCGGCTTCTTCGTTCCGCTGATCGCGATCAGCCTGGGCTTCGACGCGGTGAACGGCGAGCTGAACCGCAGGACGCTCAGCCGGGTGCTCGCGCAGCCGATCTACCGCGACGCGCTGCTCGCGGGCAAGTTTCTCGGCGCGCTGGCGACGCTCGCGCTGCTGCTCTTCGGGCTGTGGCTGGTCACGACCGGGCTCGGCATCCTGGTGCTCGGCATCCCGCCAAGCGGCGAGGAGGTCGCGCGCGGCCTGCTGTTCCTCGTCGTGACGCTGCTGTACGCGGGGATCTGGCTCTCGCTCGCGCTGCTGTGTTCGCTGCTGTTTCGCCAGCCCGCCACGTCCGCGATGGTGAGCCTCGGTGCGTGGATCTTCTTCACGGTTCTCTGGCCCATCTTCGCCGTGTACCTGGCGCAGGCCGTGGCCGGTCCGGCGATCCTGCCCGAGGCGCAGGTGCGCCAGGCGGAGCTCGCCACCGCGCTTGCGCGCGTCGACCCGGGGACTCTGTACGCCGGCGCGGTGCAGGTGCTGCTGCATCCGTCAGTGCGCAGCCTCGGCCCGGTATTCATCAGCCAGCTCGAGCGCGCCCTGATCGGCGCGCCGCTGCCGCTCGGCCAAAGCGTGCTGCTCGCCTGGCCGCAGACCGTCGCGCTGCTCGCCGGCACGAGCCTGCTCTTTGCGCTGGCCTACGTCGTCTTTCAGAGGAGGGAGATCCGCGCCTGAATTCAGGCTGACGCGCGGGCGTATGATCCGCGCGTGAGCGCGGGGCAATCCGACCGGCAGGAGTTCTGGCGTGCGCAGCTCGCCGCGCACCTTGCGGGGCTGCTCGGCGCGTCCGACGCCGCGGTGCTGGCCGAGCTCGAAGCGGAAGCGAGCTGGGTCACGTTGCCGAGCGGCGAGCTCCTGTTCCGGCGCGGCGATCCGGGCGACGCCGCTTATATCGTGCTGAGCGGCCGGCTGCGCGCGGTGGACGACAGTGCGGGCGAACGCGTGCTGAACGAGGTCGGCGCGGGCGAGACGGTCGGCGAGATGGCGGTGCTGACGGCCGAGCCTCGCTCGGCGAGCGTGTACGCCGTGCGCGATTCGCTGCTCGCGCGGCTGCCCGCGGCCGCATTCCAGCGCCTGGTCGACCGGCACCCGCGGCTGCTACGGCGGGTGAGCGCGCTGCTGATCGAGCGCCTGCGCCGGCGCGAGGCGCGGCCCGTGCGCCCGCACGCCGTCGTGCGCACCCTGACGGTGGTGCCCACCAGTGTCTCGCCGCTCGTCTCCGGCTTCGCGGCGCGCCTGACCGCTGCGCTCGCGGCGCACGGCGCCGCGCTGCACCTGGACGCCCGGCGCGTCGCCTTGTCCGTGGGTGAAGCGCGTCTGGTGCAGTGGCTGAACGAGCAGGAACTCGCGCATCGCTTCGTCCTCTACGAGGCGGATCCGGCGCCCTCGGCGTGGAGCGAGCGCGCGGTGCGCCAGGCCGACCACGTGCTGTTCGTCGCCGACGCGGCCGGAAGCCCCCGGCCCGGCGAGCTGGAGCGGGCGCTCGCCGAGCGCTGGCGCGGCGCGCGCGCGCCGCGGCGCAGCCTGGTGCTGCTGCGCGCCGCGCAGAGCGCCGCGCCTTCGGGCAGCGCCGCGTTCCTCGAGCCGCGCGAGGTCGACTGCCACTACCACGTCGCCGCGGACTGCGCGGGCGACTACGCGCGCCTGGCGCGCTGCCTCGCGGGACAGGGGATCGGTCTGGTGCTCGGCGGTGGCGGCGCGCGCGGCTTCGCCCATCTAGGCGTGCTGCGCGCGCTGGACGATGCCGGCGTGCCGCTCGACTGGGTCGGCGGAACGAGCATCGGCGCGATCGTGGCGGCGCTCGCCGCGCAGGGGCTTTCGCCCGCCCAGGCGCAGGCGCAGTGCAAGGAATACTTCTCCGCGCTGCGAGATCCGACACTGCCGCTCGTGTCGCTGCTCGCCGGGCGCAGGATCCGGACCAAGCTGGAAGGCGTGTTCGGCGCGTCGGCGATCGAGGATCTGCTGCTGCCCTATCTGTGCGTGTCGACCAACCTGTCGCGCGCCGCGCAGAGCGTGCACGAGCGCGGGCCGCTCGTGCGCGCGATCCGCGCCAGCATCGGCCTGCCGGGCATCCTGCCGCCGGTGGGCCTCGCCGGGGACCTGCACGTCGACGGCGGCCTGGTGAACAACCTGCCGATCGACGTGATGGCGGCCAAGCCCGAAATCGGGGCGGTGATCGCCGTGGACGTGAGCGCCGAGGTCGAGATGCACGCGCCGCGGGACATCGGGCTGGACCTCTCCGGCTGGCGCGTGCTGTGGCATCGGCTCGCCGGCGGCGCGGCGCGCGAGCTGCCCTCGATCATGAGCCTGCTCACGCGCAGCGCGCTCGCCGCGAGCGTGTACTGGGGGCGCGAGCGGCGGCTGACCCGGGCGGCCAGTCTGTACCTGCGCATCCCGCTCGCCGACCTGCGCCTGCTCGCCTTCGACCGAATCGACGAGATCGTCGCGCGCGGCGACCAGGCCGCGCGCGAGCGGGTCACGGACTGGCAGCGAGAGCGCGCGCGGTAGCGCGCCTCAGGCCACGCCGCGCGCCTGGCCCGCCCAATACTTGGCGCGCAGCGCCTTCTTGTCCAGCTTGCCCAGGCCGGTGAGCGGCAGTGCGTCGGCGAACTCCACCGACTTGGGCGCCTGCACCGGGCCCTTGTGCTCGCGCACCAGCGCGATCAGCTCCTCGGCCTGCGCGCGTGCGCCGGGCTTGAGCACGACCACCGCCTTCACCGCCTCGCCCCACTTTGCGTCGGGCACGCCGATCACCGCCGCCGCGGCGACCGCCGGATGGTGCGTAAGCACGTCCTCCACCTCGCGCGGGTAGACGTTGAACCCGCCGGTGATGATCATGTCCTTCGAGCGGTCGACGATGTAGATGAAGCCGTCGGCGTCGCGCCGCGCCAGGTCCCCGGTGTACAGCCAGCCGTGGCGCAGGGCGCGCGCGGTCTCCTCGGGCTTGTTCCAGTAGCCGGGCATCACCAGCGGGCCGCGCACGCAGATCTCGCCGACTTCGCCTACCGGAACTTCGTTGCCATCGTCGTCGAGCAGCCGCACCACGCTCCAGCCGATCGGCGTGCCGCAGGAGGCGAGCCGCTCGGGATGGAGCTCGGGATCGTGCTCGTAGGTGTGCAGCACGGTGAGGCAGTTGGGCGCCTCGGACTGGCCGTAGAGCTGCATGAACACCGGGCCGAGCCGCCGCATGCCTTCGGCGAGGCGCGCGGGTGACATCGGCGAGGCGCCGTAGATGACGAGCGCGAGGCTGGAGAGATCGGCGCGCGCGATGCCCGGATGGTCGAGCAGCACGTAGATCATCGTCGGCACGAGGAACGTGCAGGTGATGCGGTGCTTCTCGACCAGCTCGAAGAAGCGCTGCGCGTCGAAGCCCTTGTCCATGACGAAGGTGCCGCACTTCTGCATCACGGCGACGATCATCGCGCCCGCCGCGTGCGTGATCGGCGTCATGGCGAGCAGCCGCACCTCGCGCGGCCAGTCCCACTCGGCGAGCTCGGTCATCACCATCGTCACCTGCACGCGCTGCGTGTGCACGACGCCCTTCGGCCGACCGGTCGTGCCGCCGGTGTAGATCAGGGTGCAGACGTCTTCCGCCGCGGCGCGCGACTCGAGCGGTCCGGGGGCGTAGGTCTCGAGCGCGGCGAGGACGTCCTCGCCGAAGTCGTTCGGCCCCAGTCCCCACATCCTGGCGAGCCCCGGCACGCGCGCGCGCAGCGCCGCGGCGCGCGCGCCGAAGGCGCCTGGATCGACGAACAGGTAGCGTACGCCCGAGTCTTCGAGCAGGTAGGCGTGGTCGTCTTCCGAGGCGAGCGGGTGCATCCAGGTGGCGCGCAGACCCATCAGGTAGCCCGCGGCCGTGACGAGGAACGCCTCGGGGCGGTTCGACGACAGCACCGCGATCGCGTCGCCGCGCCGCACGCCGCGTGCCTCGAGCGCCTGCACCATGCGGCTGAGCAGCTCGCCGAACGCGCGGTAGCTGATCGCCTGCTCGCCGAGCACGAAGGCGATGCGCTCGCCGCCGCGCCGCACGGCGCGCACGATCAGGTCGCCCATCGTGCAGGGCGATGTCGCTTCAGGGTCGGGGAGCATGGACTCAGTATACTGCCCAGCTTTCGGCCGATTCGAAGAGACCATGCCCGGGGAGCGCGTAGACGTCGTCGTTCCGACTTTCCGCGAGGTGAAGAACGTCGCGCCGCTGGTCGAGCGTCTGCGCCGCGTGCGCGCGGCCTCGGGCCTCGCGCTGTTCGTGACCTTCGTGGACGACGACAGCGGCGACGGCATCGAGGAAGCCGTGCGCGCCGAGGGAGAGGACTGGCTGCGCGTCATCGTCAGGAAGGGCGAGCGCGGCCTGAGCACCGCGGTGATCCGCGGCATCGAGCAGACGACGCACGAGATCATCGTGGTGATGGACGCCGACCTGAGCCACCCGCCCGAGCGCATTCCGGACCTGGTGCGCAGCCTCGAGCAGGGCGCGGACATGGCCTTCGGCTCGCGCTACGTCGCGGGCGGCTCGACCGGGGAGGGCTGGGGATTCTTCAGGTGGCTGAACAGCCGCGTCGCGACGCTGCTCGCGCGACCCTTCACGCGCATCGGAGATCCGATGAGCGGCTTTTTCGCGCTGCGGCGCAGCACCTTCGCGAAAGCGGAGGATCTCAACCCGGTGGGCTACAAGATCGGGCTCGAATTGCTCGTCAAGTGCGGCTGCAGGAACGTCGCCGAGGTGCCGATCCATTTCGTCGATCGCGTGCACGGCGAGAGCAAGCTGAGCTTCGCCGAGCAGCTCAGGTACCTGCGGCACCTGCGCCGGCTGTACATGCACGTGTTCCGCCACTCGACGGAATTCGTGCATTTCGCGATCGTGGGCGCGAGCGGGGTGGCAGTCAATCTGGGCATGCTCACGCTCGGCCTGGGGGCCGGCCTGCCGCGCTCCGCCGCGGTCGCGCTCGCGATCGGTGTGTCGGTCACCACGAACTTCCTGCTCAATCGCCGCTTCACCTTCGCGCATGCGCGGCACTACCCGCTCGCGCGCCAGTTCGTCCAGTACGTGGCCTCGGTCGGACTGGGCGCGCTGGTGAACTTCTCGGTCACGCTCGCGCTGCTCGATATGTTTCCACGCCTGCTGCCGCACGGCGCGGCGCTCGGCGGCATCGCCGCCGGCATGCTGCTCAACTACCTGACCGCCAAGTTCTTCGTGTTCCGCAGGGCGCGCGGGTAGCCGCGGTAGTCGCGGCACAGGTAGATGTCGATGCGGCGCGTGTGCCGGCCGAAGGCGCTGATCTCGAGCGTGTCGA
>JBLMWT010000107.1:0-2588 GCA_050257375.1 Sphingomonadaceae bacterium | reverse complement strand
GCGGACACGGCGGATAGCAGGCGCCGCAGCACACGCACTTCTTCTCGTCCACTTCGAGCGACGGCTTGCCGTTCACGAGCGCGGGGCGGATCGCCGCCACCGGGCAGCGCGCCACCACCGCCGGCCGCTCGCACACGTTCGCCACCAGGTCGTGGTTGATCTTCGGGGGCTTCGTGTGCTGCACGATGATCGCGATGTCGGCCTGGCCGCCGCAGTTGATCTCGCAGCACGAGGTCGAGAGCTTGACGCGGTTCGGCATCTCGCACTTGACGAACTCGTCGTACAGCTCGTCCATCAGCGACTTGACCACCCCCGAGGCGTCGGTGCCCGGGATGTCGCAGTGCAGCCAGCCCTGCGTGTGGGCGATCATCGACACCGAGTTGGCGGTGCCGCCGACCGGGAAACCTTCCTTCTGCAGCGCACGGATGAGCGGCTCGACCTTCGCCTTGTCGGCGACCATGAACTCGATGTTCGAGCGCGTCGTGAAGCGCACGTGCCCGTCGGCGTAGCCGTCGGCGATGTCGCACAGCTTGCGGATCGTGTAGTGGTCCATCTGGCGCTGCGTGCCGGCCTTGACGGTCCAGATCTCCTCGCCGTTCGCCGCGCGATGCATCAGCACGCCGGGCTTCGGGTGGCTGTGATAGACCCACTTCCCGTAGTGCTTCTTCATCAGCGGATGCATGTACTGCATCGGGTCCGGCGCCCCGTGCTCGACCGGCATCTTCGGTTGTGCTTGTGCCATCGTTCGCTCTCCTTCAGGCGGCCTTCTGCCCGGCCTGCGCCTTGGCGACCTGCTCTTCCCAGTCGTCGGTGCGCACGTAGGGATTCATGCGCGGGAAGAGCACCATGTTCGGGTCGACCGGTATCTCGACCGCCTCGAGGAAGTTCGCCAGGCCGATCCGCTCGATCGTCTCGCCGACGCGCTCGTGGTCGAGCGCGTTCTCGGCGAAGAAGTCGAGTACCTTGCGCGCCAGCTCCTTCAGCTTCTCGAAGTCCTCGTCGGTCTCGAGCTTCATGAACGGCACCACCATGATTCCCATGGTCGAGCCGATCTTGAGCACGCCCTTGCCGCCGATCAGGATCGACACGCCGCGTTCGTTGCCCGGCAGCAGCGCGCCTGGCATCACGTTCAGGCAGTGCATGCAGCGCACGCAGTCGTGGTTGTCGATCTCCAGGCACTGCGAGTCGTCCAGCCTGACGCGCGTGACGTGAGCGGCAGGCGCCTCACCATTGATCTTCCGCACGCGGATCGCCTTGGTCGGGCAGCGCGTCACCACGTTGTCGACCAGCTCTTCCATGCCGTGCGCCGCGAACCACTCGCGCGCCAGCTTCTCGTCCGCGCGGATGTTGTCGCGCCAGGTGCCGATAGTCGCCATGTCCGAGCGCTGGATCGCGTTCACGCAGTCGTTCGGGCAGCCGGAGAACTTGAACTTGAACTTGTACGGCAGCGACGGGCGGTGCATGTCGTCGAGGTTCGAGTTGATCACCTCGCGCAGCGCACGCTGCTCGTCGAAGCAGCTCATCTCGCAGCGCGCCGAGCCCACGCAGCACATCGAGGTGCGCATCGCCGCGCCGGCGCCGCCGAGATCGAAGCCCATCGCGTTCAGCTCGTCGAACGCGGGCTGGACATTCGCGGTGCTCACGCCCTGGAACATGATGTCCCCGCTCTGTCCATGAAAGGCGATCAGGCCCGAGCCGTACTTCTGCCAGACGTCGCACAGCTTTCTGAGCACGTCGGTCGAGTAGTGCATCCCGGCGGGCGGCTGCACCCGCAGCGTGTGGAACTCGGCCGCCTCGGGGAACACCGGCTTTCCGTCCTTGCTCTTCAGCTCGGTGAAACGCGGGATCACGCCTGCGCCATAGCCGTACACGCCGACCGTGCCGCCCTTCCAGTAGCCGATCTTGTTGCGGTACGACGTCTCGAGCTGGCCGAGCAGGTCGACCGCCATGTCGTTTTCCTTGGCCAGGCGCTTCAGTCCCGTGACGAAGCTCGGCCAGGGACCCTTCTCCAGCTCGTCGAGCATCGGCGTTTCATACATCTTCTTGGTCATGCGGGCCTCCTCCGGTCGGTGCGACGGATTTCTCGCGCTCGCGTCATGCTAGTGACAGTCGCGGCCCGCGCCATCTGCCCGGAGGTGGAAAGCGACCTACCCGGACGGGTAGGTGCGCGCCCTCCCTTGGAGGGAATGCGCCGCGCGGCGCCTTGGCGCGACACTGCCCGGATGGCAGAAACCCGTTCGCTCGCCAGCCTGACCGTGCCGCTCGGCGGCCAGCTGATCGAGCTGCAAGAGATCGAGCACGCGCCCGGCGCCATGGCGCTGCTGCGCGTGCGCATCCGCGAGGGCAAGCGCTTTACCGTGTTCGACATCGATCCCGCCAGCGCGCGCGCCTGGAGCGAGGCGATGCTCGCCTGGGCGGAGCGGCAGCATGCAGCACGGGGCTGAACATTCGGCGAGCGTCGCGGACCTGCGCTTCGCGCTGCACGGCGCGCGCCTGCCGGCGGACCACGGCGAGGCGCTCGCCGAGGCGGTGGCGGCGGAGCTGCCGTGGCTCGCGGCAGTCCGCGACGCGGGCATCCACGCGGTGCG
>JBLMWT010000106.1:0-4083 GCA_050257375.1 Sphingomonadaceae bacterium | reverse complement strand
ACTTGCCGATCGGCATGGCGCGGGCGGTCTTCGGACATGGCGAGACCATTGACCGTGCAGCTCCGCATGGGCCGGGGCGCTGCGCGGTCAATGCGTGAGCGCCGGCCCGGAGAACCACGTGGAAAGCTTTCTCGTCTCGACCGGCCTGGTCGCCCTCGCGGAGATGGGCGACAAGACTCAGCTGCTCTCGTTCATGCTGGCGGCGCGCTATCGGCGCCCGTGGCCGATCATCGCCGGCATCCTGATTGCGACGCTGGCCAACCACGCGCTCGCCGGCGCGCTCGGCGACTTCATTCCGCAGGTCGCGAACAAGCAGGTGCTGCGCTGGATCGTGGCGGGATCGTTTCTCGCGATGGCTGCGTGGATGCTGGTGCCCGACGCGCCCCGCACCGAAACGCGCGCACGCCCCGACGCGAGCGTGCTCGTGACCACGGTGGTCGCCTTTTTCCTCGCCGAGATGGGCGACAAGACCCAGATCGCCACCGTGCTGCTCGCCGCGCGCTTTGCGACGTTCGCGCCGGTGGTGGCCGGCACGACGCTCGGCATGATGCTCGCGAACGTTCCGGCGGTGCTGCTCGGCGAGCGCCTCGCCGAGCGTGCGCCTCTGCGCCTCATGCAGCGCGTGGCGGCCGTGATCTGCGCCGCGCTCGGCGTGCTCGCGCTCGTCGCGGGCTAGCGTCGCGGCGCGCCTCACGCGCCCTCGCCGCCGAACACGTCCACGTCGGAGAAAACGCAGGCGGGCGCGGCGTGGCCGCAGTGGATCGCCTGGTTCGGCTCGCCCTTGCCGCAGTACAGCGTGCCGTGCACCTCGAAGGTTTCGCGGTCGCCGACCATCCTGAGGCTCCTCCAGAAGCTCGCCGACACGCCGCGGTAGTTCGGGTTCTTCACCACGCCGGTCACACGCCCATCCTCGATCAGCTCGCCCCACTCGCAGCCGAACTGGAACTTGTTGCGCGCATCGTCGATCGACCAGGAGCGATTGGTGCGCATCAGCACGCCGCGGCGAATCGAGTCGACCATATCGGCGAGCGTGCTTTCGCCGGGCTCGACGTTCAGGTTGGCCATGCGGTCGATCGGCGGCCGGTTCCAGGCGCTCGTGCGCGAGTTCGCAACGCCAGGCAGCCCGGCGCGCAGCTGCGACAGCGTGCCGCCGAGCGGCGCGACCAGAATTCCGTTTTGGATCAGGAACACCTTCTTGGCCGGCGTCCCGTCGTCGTCGAACGCGTAGGTCGCCAGCTCGCCGGCGACCGTCGGGTCGAAGGTGACGTTCAGCAGCTCCGAGCCGTAGCGGTACGAACCGAACATGTCGGGCGTAATGAAGCTCGTGCCGGCGTAATTGCGCTCGTCGCCTAGGATGCGATCGAGCTCGAGCGGATGCCCGATCGACTCGTGGATCTGCAGCATCATCTGGTCCGGCATGAGCAGCAGGTCCATACGCCCCGACGGACACTCGGGTGCGGCGAGTAGCTGCAGCGCCTCCTCCGCGACGCGCGCGCCCGCGCCGGCGAATCCGGCGCGCGCGATGAGCTCGAAGCCGCCCTGCTCGGCGTGCTCGAGGCTGCGGGTCTGCGCCTCGGCGCCATCGGCTGCGGTGGCGCTCAGCCGCGGCAGCACCGAACGAAAGCGCTGGCGCAGCTCGCCGCCCGTATTGGTGAAGTAGAGCCTCCGCTCGTCGACGATCGACAGCGCTGCAATGCGCTCGACGATGCGCGGATCGATCCTGGCGGCGCGGCACTCTGCCGCGAGCAGGTCGAGCAGCGCGCCGCGCTCCGGGGTGTCCTCGAGCGCGGGGCTGTCGTACGCGCCGCGCGGCGCGGCCATGCTGCCTGGGTCGAACGCAAATACGCTCCCCGCGCGCGTCGCCTCGGCCCATACCGTGGCGCGGTCGAGCGCCGCCTGCAGGCCGGCTACCGACAGATCGCCCGTCGCGCAGTAGCCGCAGCCGCCCTCTGTAATCGCGGTCAGCATCGCCCCGCGCTCGAGCGCGAGCCGCGGCGGCTCGACCGTGTCCTGGCGCACGGCGAGCGTCTCGCTCGTCTGCTCGTGCACGCGCAGCGACCAGAACGGCGCGCCGGAGCGCAGCGCGCGGAAGCGGTTGGTGATGTCGGCATCCATGGACTTTGGCGAATTACTTCACGACGAGCTTCATTCTGCCACCCGCCTCGGCTCGACCGGGCGTATGCTCAGGGCTGTGAGCCGCCTTCTCTCTACAGTCGATCCAAAATCTCGAGATCGGTTCACCTTTACCCTGTGGCGGTTGCGCGCCCGGCACCTGCCGCTCCTGATCGTGTGGTCGATGTGGCCCTGGATCTGCGGCTGGATCTTCCCGGGGCATCACGACCTGGCCTGGATGCCGGTGATCCTGCTGGCGCCCCTCGTCTACCCAGGGGTGATCGCATTGATGGCCATCCTGCCCGGCTGGGCGGCCTTCCCGGTCGGCCTGGCCGTGACGCTGTTCTGCCTCGCCTATCTGGCCATCGTCGTGTGGAGATGCGCGGAGTTCCTCGAGGTGAAGCTCAAGCGCGGCCGGCAGTTGCCGCATACATGGACGTATTCGGGGCCGGCGTCCTCACAGTCGTAGCTCTGGCGGCGCTGGCGGGCGTCGTATCGGGCTCGCTGCTCGCAGTCATTCCGCTCACCGCGGCCGTCGCGGGCGTCGTCTGGCTCTACCGCCGGGACCGGCGCTACAACGCCGGTCCCGGCGCGCAGGACGCGATGCGCTTCCATGAGATCGAGGCCCTCGCAAAGGCGCCGGAGTTCGAGCTCGAGGTCGCCGCCGCATCGCCACTCGTACCGAGCCTGCTCCTGCTCGCGATGGGCGTTCTCTCCGTATTCATGTGGCTGGACTCCAAAGCGGCGATCGCGGCGTTGGCCATGCTGTTCTTCGTATCGACGGGAGCCGTCGGGCTTTCGGCAGCGCTCCGGACGCTGGGCAAGCCGGCGATCACGCTCACGCGGAGCGGCTTCAAGACCCCGCTCACGCCCTTCGTGTCCTGGCTGCTCGTCGACGGCATCCACCTGGAACCTCGGATAAATCCGCGCACCGGCTCGCTCATTGGCCACACCCTCATCTTCTGCATCCCGTCTCTGCCGCGCGAAATTCCGCGCTTCGCGCTGTTCTATCGGCTGAGCCACCTGCTGCGCAGGCGTTCGGCCAAGCACCGACTGGACGTGCTGCTCAGGCGCCCGAGCGAGCACCCGGACATCGTCTACGGGGTGGCGCGGTCGCTATGGACGCAGAACACCGGGAAGAGCCACGACTGGATTCCGGGCATGCCCCCGTCGATCAATGCCGCGCTTCACTCGATGGGCGATGCGCGCGCCCGCCTAGGAGATGGTCTGGGAACGGGAAAGACACCGGATCCCGACAAGTTTCGAGCGTATCTCGAAGCAATCAAGGAGAGCCGTGAAGCCGTGTCGAATGAGCTGCGGCGCGGTCCTTTCGCGCTGATTCCGGGGCTCAAGCTTGTGGTCTGGCTGCTCGCCGTCTCCTGCTCCGTTCTGTCGCTGTACTTCCTGGTGCCGGTCGTATGGGGGACGCTTACGCACCACACCTTTTCGTTCAGCAGCCCCTCGCGCGGGTTGATTGCGCTCGAGACCGAGCCCGCTCTGTTTTGGCTCAACGTGGGGGTTTCCGCGTTCGTGAGCGCGATCACCGGCTACGGCGCGTACCGTTCGATCCGCGCCCTGCGCGCCAAACAACCCGGCTGACCCGCGCGGCGGGCCGGTCGCGAAAGCCGCCATGCAAAACGGCTGGGAGCGCACCGATCCGCGGCCGCGTCACGGCCGGTACGGCCGTGACGCGGCTGCTCGAAGTGGCATTCTGATGTGATTGCCGCGCGCGGCTAGCGTGCGCCGCGGCAGATCGGGGTGTCGCACTGGTACATGTGGTTGAGCTCGGTGGGATCGAGCTTCGACGGACCCTCGGACTTCGGGTGTGCAAACCACCCCTCCACGCGCGTGACCACCGATTCGCTCTGGCTGCGCGCGGATTGCTGCGCATAAGCCTGTGGCGGGGTCGTCACTTTGGCCAGCGCGTCCACAGAGAACGCCGCGAACGATGCCGCTACCGTAAGCGCGAGG
>JBLMWT010000105.1:0-4023 GCA_050257375.1 Sphingomonadaceae bacterium | reverse complement strand
GAGCGCCGCCATCGCGCCGAGCAGCAAAGCCGTCTGTAAGCCGTTGTACAGCCGGTGGTCGAAGCTGCGCGGGCTCGTCATGACCCGTTAGATGGGGTCCGCGCGTAATGATTTCAAAAGGCGTCCCCGTTCCATCCTTACAATAGCGCCGCCATGACCCCCATCGCCCGCTTCTGGGACGAAGCGATCGTCCCCGCGCTCGTCGAGTACATCCGCATCCCGGCGAAGTCGCCGCACTTCGACCACGACTGGGCGAAGAACGGCCACATCGAGCGCGCGGTCGAGCTCGCCGCCGCGTGGTGCCGGCGGCACGCGCTCGGGAACATGACGCTCGAGGTGGTGCGCCTGCCGGGCAGGACGCCCGTGCTGTACGTCGACACGCCGGGCGCGCTGCCGGGCACCGTGCTCGTGTACGGCCATCTCGACAAGCAGCCCGAGATGACCGGTTGGCGCGAGGGGCTAGGACCGTGGACGCCGGTGCTCGAGGACGGCAAGCTCTACGGGCGCGGCGGCGCGGACGACGGCTACGCGGTGTTCTGCGCGCTCGCGGCGCTGAGAAGCCTCGAGGCCGCCGGTCGCGCGCGGCCGCGCGTGGCGATGCTGATCGAATGCTGCGAGGAAAGCGGCAGCCCCGACCTGCCGGCCTACCTCGAGGCGCTCGCGCCGCGGATCGGCAAGCCCGACCTCGTGATCGGCCTCGATTCGGGTTGTGGCAACTACGAGCAGCTGTGGGGCACGACCTCGCTGCGCGGCCTGGTGAACGGCGTGCTCACGATCGAGGTGCTCACCGAGGGCGTGCACTCGGGCGACGCGAGCGGCGTGGTCGCCTCGAGCTTCCGCATCGCACGCATGCTGCTCGACCGCGTGGACGATCCCGCCACCGGCATCGTGCGCCACCCCGCGTTCCACGCGCCGATCCCGCTCGCGCGCGCGAACGAAGCGAAGCGCGCGGCCAAGGTGCTCGGGCGCGAGATCTGGCGCAAGTTCCCGTTCGTCGAAGGCATGCGGCCGATGGAGGGCGACCTCGACGAGCTGGTGCTCGCACGCACCTGGCGCCCGTACCTCGCGGTGACCGGCGCGGAGGGCTTGCCGCCGCCGGCCGCGGCGGGCAACGTGCTGCGGCCGAAGACCGCGCTCGTGCTCTCGATGCGCCTGCCGCCGACGGTGGACGCGGCGCACGCGGGCGACGCGCTCAAGGCGCTGCTCGAGTCCGATCCGCCCTATGGCGCGCGCGTCGAGTTCAGGTACGGCCAGGCCGCGAGCGGCTGGCACGCGCCGGAGACCGCGCCGTGGCTCGCCGACGCGCTCGAGCAGGCGTCCAAGGCGCACTACGGCAAGCCGATGATGTGGATGGGCGAGGGCGGCACCATTCCGTTCATGGCGATGCTCGGCGAGAAGTACCCCGAGGCGCAGTTCGTCATCACCGGGGTGCTCGGCCCGCGGTCGAACGCGCACGGTCCGAACGAGTTCCTGCACCTCGACTACGCGAAGAAGCTCACCGCCTGCGTCGCCGACGTGATCGCGGCGCCGCGCGGCTAGCTGGCGCCACTCTTCGTCTCGCCTGGAGCCTACCGATGCCCGATACTCGCCTCGCCATCGCCGCCAAGCGGCGTGCATTTCACGAGCTGCACAAAGCCGGGTGCTTCGTCATCCCGAACCCCTGGGACGCGGGCGCTGCCCGCTTCCTGCAGAGCCTCGGCTTCAAGGCGCTGGCGACCACGAGTTCGGGCTTCGCCTGGTCGACGGGCCGCGCCGACGGTCGCGTCCCGCGCGATGCAGTACTTGCGCACCTGCGCGAGATCGTCGCGGCCACCGACTTGCCGGTGAACGCCGACTTCGAAAGCGGTTATGCAGCCGATGCCGCCGGCGTCGCGGAGAGCGTTCGCCTTGCCGTCGAGACGGGCGTGGCGGGGCTCTCGATCGAGGATTCCACCGGCGACGCGGCGAAGCCGCTTTTCGATCTCGACACGGCTGTCGGGAGGATGCGCGCCGCGCGCAAGGCCATCGACGACGCGGGCGGCGATACGCTGCTCGTCGGCCGCGCCGAATGCTTTCTCGTAGGACGGCCCGATCTCGAGGAAACGATCGCCAGGCTCAAGGCCTACGCACAGGCGGGTGCCGATTGCCTCTACGCACCCGGCATTCACACGCCCGAGCAGATCGGCGCCGTCGTGGCCGCCATCGCACCCAAGCCGCTCAACTTGCTCGTCGGCTCGGCGAGCAAGCTCACCGTGCAGGACATTGCGGCGCTCGGCGTGCGGCGCATCAGCGTTGGCGGCGCGCTCGCCCGCTCGGCCTGGGGCGCCTTCATGCGCACCGCACGGCTGCTCGCCGAGCAGGGCAAATTCGACGGCCTCGCCGACGCGGCCTCCGGCAAAGAGCTGAACTCCCTCTTCGCCAATTAGCGTGAGGCGCGTTGACGAACGCTAGTCGTTGCGGACGTGTACCAGCTTGGACAGGCCGAAGAGGTTGGTGCTCTTCGACGAAAGCACCGTCCAATCCTGCGCGGCGACGTAGCGCTCGAAGCTGAACTCCGGGCGAAAGCCGATCTTCGCCGCGAGCGGGCGCAGCGCGCGTTCGATCGGGCGCGCCAGGCGCACGCCGCTGAAGTGATTGACGATCAGGATGTCGCCGCCGCGCCGGCACACGCGCCGCACTTCCGAGACCAGCCGGTCCGGGTCGGGCGTGACCGAGAGCACGTAGGGCAGCGTGACGCAGTCGAACGACGCGTCGGCGAAGTCCATCGCTTCGGCGTCCATGCGCCGCAGGGCGATGCGGCCCGAGTGCGCGCCGTTCACGCGTGCCGCCGCGACGCGCAGCATCTCCTCGGAAACGTCGATGCCGGTGACGAAGGACGCGGCGGGATAGCGGCCGAGGGTCAGGCCGGTGCCCACGCCCACCTCGAGGATGCGCGCCGGGGCGAGCGCGGCGACCGCGCGCATCAGCGCGGCTCGGCCCGGCGCGAGGCTCAGGCCGAAGACGGCGTCGTACACCGGAGCGTAGGCGCGGTAGGCGCGCTCCACGTCGGTGCGCAGGATGCCGTCGCGCGGGGCGGGTTCGGAGGCCATGTTCTTGTCTTGTCGCGTTTTTACACGAGCGCGCGCAACTCGTCCAATAGCGTTAGAGGGAGCGAAACGCCCTCGGCCAGGGCGCGCGCGCGGCGCTCGAGCTCGAGCGCGCCGGGCAGCCGCACCGGCTCGGCCGGGTCCGCCGGGGGCGTGTCGAGCACCAGGCCGCGAAAGCGCGCCATCGCCGCGTTCCACGCCTCGCGCCCGGCGAGGCGCGCCGGGTCGAGGGCGAGGAAGAAGTGGCCGACCCCCTGCGCTCGCTCGTCGTTGCCCACCCAGGTGACCACGTCGGTGAGAAAGCGCGCCCCGGACAGCGCGCCCGCGAGCAGATCGACCGCGAGCGCCAGGCCCGAGCCCTTGTGTGCGCCGAAGGGCAGCAGAAAGCCTTCGAGCGCGGCGGCCGGGTCGGTGGTCGGCCGGCCGTGGCGGTCGGCGGCCCATCCTTCGGGGATCGGCCGGCCGTCCTTCAGCGCCGCGCGGATCTTGCCGCGGGCGGCGACGCTCATCGCCATGTCGAGGATGAAGTGCGCACCCTCCGCGCCGGGCGCGGCGATGCACAGAGGATTGTTGCCCACGAGCAGTGCGGCGCCGCCCCAGGGCGGCATGGTGCTCGAGGCGTTGGTGCCGGCTACCAGCGCGAAGCCCGCGTCGCACGCGGCGCGCGCGTAGGGCGCGATCGCGCCGAAATGATTGCTATTGCGAACGGCGATCCAGGCAAGGCCCGCGCCGCGCGCCATCGCGAGCGCGGCTTCGAGCGCGCGCTCGCCCGCGAGCGGTCCGAGCGCGTTCGCGCCGTCGAGGAGCGCGAGCGAGGGTGCGCGCTGCTCCAGGCGCGGCTCGGCGCGCCCGTCGATGCCTCCCGCGCGCAGCCGGCGCGCGTAGTCCGGCACGCGCACCGCGCCGTGCGTGGCGATGCCCATCGTCTCGGCTTCGACCAGGATGCGCGCGCAGGCCG
>JBLMWT010000104.1:0-12370 GCA_050257375.1 Sphingomonadaceae bacterium | reverse complement strand
CGCACAAGGGCTGTACGACCGCGACTTCGTCGCGCGCTACACGAACGGCGGGCAGTTGGTGGTCGTCGATCCGCATTCGCCGCACCACGGGCTGCTCGCGACCGATGAGGACGCCGATCCGGTCAATCCGCTCTATCCGCAAAACCAGCTGTGGTGGGACCGCCATTCGAACGGGCCGTGCCTGACGCACACGCCGAACAGGAACGGATCGGTCTCCGGCGTGTGCGTCAGGCACGGCCCGTTCGAATGGCGGTCCCACCACAGCTGGTTTTGCGGATAGAGCGGGTTGACCGGATCCGCATCCTCGTCGGTCGCGAGCAGCCCATAGTGCGGAGAATGCGAATCGACCACCACCAACTGCCCGCCGTTCGTGTAGCGCGCGACGAAGTCGCGGTCGTACAGCCCTTGTGCGATCAGCTCATTGGCGAGCGCGAGCAGCAGCGCTCCGTCGGTGCCGGGGCGGATCGGCACCCACTCGTCGGCGATCGCCGAGTAGCCGGTGCGCACCGGGTTGACCGAGACGAAGCGCCCGCCGCGGCGCTTGAACTCCGAGATCGCGATCTTGAGCGGGTTGGAGTGATGGTCCTCGGCGGTGCCGAGCATCACGAACAGCCGCGCGCGCTCGAGGTCGGGGCCGCCGAACTCCCAGAACGAGCCGCCGATCGTGTAGATCATGCCCGCCGCCATGTTCACCGAGCAGAAACCGCCGTGCGCGGCGTAGTTCGGCGTGCCGAACTGGCGCGCGAAGAGTCCGGTCAGCGCCTGCATCTGGTCGCGCCCGGTGAACAGCGCGAATTTCTTCGGATCGGTAGACCTGATTTTGGTCAGGCGGTTTTCAAGAATCGAAAATGCCTCGTCCCAGGAAATCGGCTCGAACTGGCCCGCTCCTCTTTCGCTGCCCTGCTTGCGCTTCAGCGGACGCGTCAGGCGCGCGGGCGAGACCTGCTTCATGATGCCGCTCGAGCCCTTGGCGCAGATCACGCCGCGGTTCAGCGGATGATCGGGGTTTCCCTCGATGTAGCGCACTTCGCCGTCGCGCAGATGCACGCGGATCCCGCAGCGGCAGGCGCACATGTAGCAGGTGGTGGTCTTGACCTCGGACCGCGGAGAGGCGCTCAATTCGAAACCCCGGTGCGTTCGGCGTCATTGTCCGCAGCGTACCGCTCGATCGCCAACGAGATAATCTGATTTGGCCATAAGTGGGGTGGCCCTACCCTACTTATGGGTTATCATGCGCGCCACTTAAAGGACCCCGGATGGACAAGAGCAGCTTCAAGACCGACACGCGCTACGTGCTCGTCTTGCGCGACGCGCAAGGCCACGCGCGCCCGGCCAACGTGTACGTGTACCGCGTGTACGACAAGTTCATGGTCGCGCGCTCGACGAGCGGCGACGGCCTGCTGCGCAAGATCGGCTACGACGCGATCGAGCGCATCGTCGAGGAGCATCCGGTCGCGGCGGCCGCGCGCTTCTTCATACCCGGCGGGCTGCTGGACGAATCGAACTGGCGCGACCGCAGCGAGATGCAGGTGTACTCGAGCGCCCCGGGCCGGGGCAAGTGACGCTTACCGGGTGCGCAGCTTCGGGTCGAGCGCGTCGCGCAGCGAGTCGCCGAACAGGTTGAAACCGAATACCGCGAGGCTGATCGCCAGCCCCGGGAAGATCGCCATCCAGGGCGCCGTCTCGGCGAACTCGACCGCGGCGCCCCGCAGCATCAGTCCCCAGGCCGCGGTCGGTTCCTGCACGCCCAGCCCGATGAACGAGAGCGACGCCTCGAGCAGGATCGCCTGGCCGAGGAACGAGGTGAGCATGATCAGCGTCGGCGCCATCACGTTCGGCAGCATGTGGCGCAGGATGATGCGCGAGTCGCCGAAGCCCGAAGCCCGCGCGGCGTCCACGTAGGGCATCTCGCGCACCGCGAGCGCGCTCGAACGCACCACCCGCGCGCAGCGCGGAATCATCGGCACTGCGATCGCGAGGATCACGTTCTGCACGCCGGTGCCGAGGATCGCGATGACCACCAGCGCGAGCACGATGAGCGGGAACGACAGCAGCATGTCCATGAGCCGCTGCATGTGGAGGTCGAAGCGACCGCCGAAGTAGGCGCTGGCGACGCCGACGATCGCGCCGAAGAACGTGCCGAGCAGCGACGCGCCGAGACCAACCGCCAGCGCCGTGCGCGAGCCGTAGATCACGCGCGATAACACGTCGCGGCCGAAGGCGTCGGTGCCAAGCAGGTGCTTCAGGCTCGGCGGGCTGAGCATCGCGTCGTAGTGGTTGATCAGCGGGTCGTAGGGCGCAATCCAGCCGGCGGTCGC
Source organism: Sphingomonadaceae bacterium (assembly GCA_050257375.1). GTDB lineage: Bacteria > Pseudomonadota > Gammaproteobacteria > Burkholderiales > SG8-39 > DAHVFK01. Next base: position 10,052 of record JBLMWT010000104.1, on the reverse strand, counting down.
GGCGGAGATCACCATCACGACGATGATCGCGAGCCCGATCGCGCCCAGCGGCCGCTCGCGCGCAAATCGCCAGACCGACGCGAGCGGGCCAGGGGCATGTGCGGCGCGCAGGTCTTCGAGCGTTCCGGGAGTCGCGGCCATGATCAGCGGTAGTGGATGCGCGGATCGACCCACGCGTAGGCGATGTCGATCAGGAAATTGACGAAGATCGTGACCGCGGCCACCAGCATCACCAGCGCCTGCGTCATGGTGTAGTCGCGGTGCGAGATCGACTCGACGAACAGCAGCCCCAGACCGTTCAGGTTGAATACCTGCTCGGTGACCACGAGCCCCCCGAGCAGGAACGCGAACTCCAGGCCGAGCACCGTGATCACCGGCAGCATCGCGTTCTTGACCGCGTGGCGCGCGAGGATCAGCTTCAGCCGCAGCCCCTTCGCGCGCGCAGTGCGGATGTAGTCCTCGCGCAGCACCTCCAGCATCGAGGAGCGCATCATGCGCGTCGAGACCGCCGAGTAGCGATAGCCGACCGCGAGCGCCGGCCAGATGAGCTGCGCCAGGTTGTTCCAGGGATCCACCCACAGCGGCGTGAACTCCAGCGGCGGCACCCAGTGGAACACGAGCAGCATGCACAGGATGATCAGGATGCCGAGCCAGAACGAGGGCATCGCGAGCCCCGCGATCGAGAACACGCGCACCGCGTAGTCCACCCAGGTGTCCTGCTTGACCGCCGCGATGATGCCGAGCGGAATCGCGAGCAGCGCGGCGATGATCGAGGCCATGATCGCGACCTGCAGCGACAGCGCGAAGCGCAGCTTGATCTCCTCGGTGATCGGCGCGCCGGTCCACATCGACAGGCCGAAGTCGAGGCGCAGGAGGCCGGCCATGTACGTGGTGAACTGCTTCCACAGCGGCTGGTCGAGGCCGAGCTTCTTGCGCTCCAGGTTCATCAACTCCTGGGACTGGAACTGGCTGCCCTGCGTCAGGTACCTCGCCTCGACAACGTCGCCCGGCACGACGCGCAGCAGCAGGAAGATGAGAATCGCGACGCCGATCAGCGTCGGGATCATCAGCAGCAGCCGCTTGGCGATGTAGAGCGTCATGCCTGCGTCATGCCGGCGGCGGATCGGAGTCCGCCGCCGGGCGAACGGCCGTCAGGGCGAGAGCCAGACGGTGTCGAGCGTGTTGTTCAGGTAATGGCTGGGGGTGATCGTCCAGCCATGCAACCGGGACGAGTGCGGAATGATGCGGTGCCACTGCAGCGTCATCAGGACGTGAGCCTGCTCGTCGAGCAGCCGCTTCTCGAACTCCCGGACGAGCTTCTTGCGCTCCTCCGGATTGGTCGCCTGGCTCTGCTCGTCGTACAGCTTGTCGAGCACGGGATCCTCGTAGCCGCCGTAGTTCGCCGGGTTGCGGCTGACCGAGGTGAACCGGTACATGTCGAGGTCGGGCTCAACGATGTAGCCGCACTGGAAGTCCATCGCCGTCTCGAAGTCCCCCTTGCGCAGCACGCCGAAGTGGGCCGCCGGCTCGTCCACCTTCTGCGTGACGTTCAAGCCGATCTGGCGCCACTGGTCGATCAGCCACACGCCGAGCGGCTCGTACGGCATCGGGATGCCGCGGTTGGTGAAGGTGAACGCGAAGCCATCCGGCACCCCGGCTTCCTTGAGCAGGCGCTTCGCTTCGGCGCGCGACTTGTCGATGTCGTGCCAGTATCCCGCCAGCTTGGCGAGCTCGTCGGGCGGCGTGGCATACGGCGTTCCCGGCACCTGCACGCCCGCGACCTCCTTGACGATCGCGATCTTCGAGAGCGCCTTGGAGGCCGTGTAGCGGTCGAGCGCGAGCGTCAGCGCGCGGCGCACGCGCGGATCGTCGAATGGCTTCTTCTTGTGGTTGATGGAGACGTACAGGATGCAGTCCCAGGGAGACTCCTGCACCGTGATCTTCTTGCCGAGCGTGCGCACGAGGTCGTCGCGCGCTGCCGGCGTGAAACCGCGAAACTGGATCTGCGCGCGCTCGCCGCGGATCGCGGCGACCTGCGCTGCGGAGTCCTTGATGAAGATCGCGCGGAAGCCGTCGAGATAGGGCTTGCCCTTGTCCCAGTAGTTCGGGTTCTTCTTGCCGACCAGGTGCGAGCCCCTGACGTGCTCGACGAAGATGAACGGCCCCGTGCCCATGATGTGCGTCTCGTACCAGTGCGGGTCCTTCGCCAGGATGTCGGCCTTGTAGATGAAGTTGTAGGGCGACAGCAGCGACGCGATGAACGAGGCCGAAGGGTGTTTCAGCTTGAACACCACCGTGGTCGCGTTCGGCGCCTCGACCGACTCGACGTCTGCGTACTGCCCCTTGCGGGTGGAGCCCACGCCCGGCGGCGGGAAGATGATGTGGTCGTAGGACGCCTTGATGTCCTTCGCGGTCATGTCGCTGCCGTCGTGGAACTTGACGCCGGTGCGGATCTTGAAGGTGTAGGTCTTGCCGTCCGGCGACACCGTCCAGCTTTCGGCGAGCGATGGATAAGGCTTAGTGCCACTCTTATCGTTCGGATCGACGCGCAGAATGGTGTTGTAGAACGGCGCGATCGGGTGGATCAGGCCGAAGGTCTCCTCGCGGTGCCCGTCGTACGACGGCGGCTCCGACGGGACCGGGAACACGAGTTCCCCGCCGTAGTGCGGGGATTGGGCGAGCGCGGGGAGCGCGAGCAAAGCGCCGACCGCGTAGGCCAGTAGACGCGCGAGTCTAGCCATCGGGTACCTCCTCCTTTAAGTAGCGGGGCGCCCTGCAATGGGGAGCCCTCGGGTGTTCTGAAGCTGACGGCTAGTTAAAGGGGATCTTGCGCGTATGTCAAGCAAGATCGCAGGCCGCCAGGTGGGCGGGCCGGATCTCGCGCAGCGGCGGCACGGCCGCGGCGCAGCGCTCCACCGCCTTCGGGCAGCGCGGGTGGAAGACGCAACCTGACGGCGGATTCAGCGGGCTCGGTACCTCGCCCTTGAGCACCGTGTGCTCGCGGCGCGCTTCGAGCACCGGATCCGGGATTGGCACCGCGGAGAGCAGCGCGCGCGTGTACGGGTGCACCGGCTCCTCGTACAGGCGCGCGTGGTCGGTCATCTCGACGATCTTTCCGAGGTACATGACCGCGACCCGGTCGGAGATGTGGCGCACCACCGACAGGTCGTGCGCGATGAAGAGGTAGGTGAGCCCGTAGCGCGCCTGCAGGTCCTCCAGCAGGTTGATGATCTGCGCCTGGATCGAGACGTCGAGCGCCGACACCGGCTCGTCGCACACGATGAGCGAAGGCTCCATGGCGAGCGCGCGCGCGATGCCGACGCGCTGGCGCTGGCCGCCGGAGAGCTGGTGCGGGTAGCGCTCGGCGTGCTGCGGCAGCAGGCCCACCTGCGACAACAGCTCGCGCACTCGATCCGCGCGCGCCTTCTTCTCGGGCACGATGCCGTGCACCTTGAGCGGCTCGGCGAGGATCTGGCCGATCGTCATGCGCGGGTTGAGCGACGAATAGGGGTCCTGGAAGATCACCTGGATGCGGCGGCGCACCGCGCGCAGCGCGGCGGCGTCGAGCGCCGCGAGGTCGCTGCCCTCGAACATTATGCGGCCGCTGGTCGGACGCTCGAGCAGCAGGATGCAGCGGCCGGTGGTCGTCTTGCCGCAACCCGATTCGCCGACCAGCCCGAGCGTCTCGCCGCGCCGCACGGTGAAGCTCACGCCGTCGACCGCGCGCACCAGTCCCGCGTGCCCGCCACGCAGGCCGCCCCCGACGTGGAAGTGCTTGACGAGGTTGTCGACCTGGAGGAGCACCTCGCTCATGCCGCACGCTCCCTGGGCGTCAGCCTGCCGGACTCCCAGCACGCGGCCACGTGCCCGGGCGCGCCGGTCGCGGCGAGCGCGGGCGCCTCGGCCTCGCAGCGCGCGGTGCGGTACATGCAGCGCGGCGCGAACGAGCAGCCCGGCGGCAGCCGCGCGAGGTCCGGCGGCTGCCCTTCGATCGGCACCAGGCGCGCGCGGCGCGGCTCGTCGAGGCGCGGCACCGAGCGCAGCAGGCCGAGCGTGTAGGGGTGGCGCGGATCGGCGTAGATCTCGGCTGCGCTCGCCTTCTCGATGATGCGGCCCGCATACATCACGTTGACGCGGTCGGCGTAGCGCGCCACCACCCCGAGGTTGTGCGTAATGATGACCATGGCCACGCCGAGTCGGCGCGACAGGCTGCGCATCAGCTCGAGGATCTGCGCCTGGATCGTGACGTCGAGCGCGGTGGTGGGCTCGTCGGCCAGGATGAGCGACGGCTTGCACGCGAGCGCCATGGCGATCATCAGGCGCTGGCGCATGCCGCCGCTGAAATGGTGCGGGTACTGCGTGAGGCGCCGCTCGGGGTCGGCGATGCCGACCAGGCCAAGCAGCTCGACGGCGCGCGCGTGCGCATCGGCCTGCGTCATGCCGAGGTGGATCTCCGGGCCCTCGGTCAGCTGGCGGCCGATGGTGAGGACCGGGTTGAGCGAGGTCATCGGCTCCTGGAACACCATCGCGATCTCGCGGCCACGGATGTCGCGCATCTCCTCCTCGGGAAGCGCAAGCAGGTCGCGCCCCTTGAACAGGATCCTGCCCGACTCGATGCGCCCTGCGGGCTCGGCCACCAGGCGCATCACGCTCAGCGCGGACACCGACTTGCCGCAGCCCGACTCGCCGACGAGGGCCACCGTCTCGCCCTCGTTCACGCTGTAGCTGATGCCGTCCACCGCCCGCACGGTGCCGACCGCGGTCTGGAATTGCGTGCGCAGGTTCTCGACTTCGAGCAGTGCCGCCATGGGTCCGGATTATTCGAGTGCTCTATGGACTGATTGCCATATTACCTGCAATCGAAAGATCCGCTCGTGCTGCAGCGCGACTAGAATGATTGCCGGGGGATGCGCGCCGGCAGGTCCGGCCGCCAACTTCTTATATGAACGCCGCAGGGGAAGCGCCCGAGGAAGGCCGCTACAAGGTCCAGGCGCTGCGCGTGCTGTCGGAGATCGCCTCGAGCCTCTCCACCGACGCGACGCTGGACGAGCTCGTCTCGCGCTACCTCACCACCCTGGTGCGCGTCGCCGGCGCGCTCGCCGGCACCGTGCGCCTGCTCACTCCGGACGGCCGGCAGCTGAGGCTGGTGAGCTCCGTCGGACTGCCGGCCGAGATGATCGAGCGCGAGCGCCTGGTGCCGCGCGACTGCGGGGTGTGCGGCGAGTCGCTCGTGGACGATCGCGTAACCTGGTCGGGCGAGCCGCGCGTGTGCCGCGGCGTGAATCCGGGCGCGTTCCTGCCCGGCTGCGGCGAGGTGATCGCTGTACCGCTGCGCCACAAGGACACGGTGCACGGCGTGTACAACGTCTTCCTCGCCGAGGGCCGCACGTTGTCCGAGGACGTGCGCCTGCTGTTCGGCGCGATCAGCGAGCATCTCGGCGTCGCGCTGGAGAACGCGCAGCTCGCACGCGAGAATGCGCGCGCGACGCTGGTGAACGAGCGCCAGCTGCTCGCCAACGAGGTGCACGACTCGGTGGCGCAGACGCTCGCCTATACGCGTATGCGCGCCGCGGCCCTGCGCGATGCGCAGCGCGGCGGCGACGCCGCGCGCGCCGAGCGCTACCTCGCCGAGATGGAGGACGCGATCGAGGCCGCCTACGGCGAGCTGCGCGAGCTGATCGGGCGCTTCCGCCAGCCGATGGATCCGCGCGGGCTGGTCGCCGCGCTGCAGGCCGCGCTCGACGCCTTCGCCCGGCGCAGCAGCGCGCGTGTCACCTTCGACGTGCGCGGACCGGAGCCGGGGCTGTCGGCCGAGGAAGAGATGCACGTGTTCCACATCGTGCAGGAAGCGCTCGCGAACGTGCAGAAGCACGCGCGCGCGAGCACGGTGCGCCTCTCGCTCGAGCTGGCCGGCGGGCAATGCCGCGTGTGCGTCGAGGACGACGGCGCCGGCTTCGTCCCCGGCGGCGGCGACCGCTACGAGCACTTCGGCCTGGCGATCATGCACGAGCGCGCGAAGCGCCTCGGCGGCTGGCTGCAGATCGCCTCGACGCCGGGCAGCGGCGCGCGCCTGTGCCTGTCCTTTCCCGTGCGCAGCCAGCATGGAACCGCTCAAAGCCGTCCTCGTTGACGACCATCCCCTGTTCCGCAAGGGGCTGGCCGAGCTGTTCGAGCACGACGGCAGGATCCGCGTCGCCGGCGTCGCCGGCGCGCTCGCCGACGCGCGCCCGCTGCTCGCGCGCAGCCCGGACGTGCTCGTCATGGACCTGAACCTTCCCGGGCAGGACGGCGTCGAAGCGATCAGGCACCTGCGCGAGGAGGGCCTGCAAATCCCGATCATCGCGCTCACCATGAGCGAGTCCGAGGACGACATGGCCGCGGCGCTGCGCGCCGGCGCGCGCGGCTACCTGCTGAAGAGCATGGAGCCGGACGAAGTCATCGAGGCCATCCTGCGCGCCGTGCGCGGCGAGGTCGTCGTCGCGCCCGCCATGACCGCGAAGCTCGTCAAGCTGCTCGACGCCAAGCCCGGCGCCGCGGGCTCGCTCATGGACCAGCTCACCCAGCGCGAGCGCGAAATCCTCGGCTGCCTGACGCGCGGCAAGAGCAACAAGGCGATCGCCCAGGAGCTCGGCATCAGCGTCGACACCGTGAAGCTGCACGTGAAGAACGTGCTCATCAAGCTCAATCTCTCCTCGCGCGTCGAGGCGGCCGTGTACGCAGTGAGGCACGACCTGCGGAAGGGCAAGTAGTTGTCTCTTGGCTCCGGCCGGCGTCTCGGCGTGACCTCACCCGCTTCCGCGGCAGCGCCTCCCGAAGGGCTGCTCGCCTTCTACTGGTATTTCATCCGGCAGCACCGCGGCTGGTACGCAGCGATGTTCGCAGCCAGCCTCGCGGTCGCGCTGCTCGATACCGTGGTGCCGCTGTTCATCGGCAAGGTCGTCGGCATCATGGCGGCGGTCGACCGGTCGGCCGCGCTCGAGCGGCACGCGCTGTACTTGGCGGGAATGGCGGCGCTGTTTCTGATCGTTCGTCCGATCGCCGTTTACGCCGATCTCGCCGTTCGCCTGCAGGCGCTGATTCCGGGCGTGACCAGCCTGATCCGCTGGCAGAGCCACTGGCACGTCATCCGCCAGAACTGGACGTTCTTCCAGAACGACTTCGCCGGGCGAATCGCGAACCGTGTCATGCAGACCGCGCAGGCGCTGCGCGAGAGCACGATGGCGAGCATCCGCGCAGTCTGGTACATCGCCGTCTACGGCGTCGCGTCGCTCTTCCTCATGGGCTCGTCGGACTGGCGCCTGAGCGTGCCGACGCTCGTCTGGTTCGCCGGCTACGTGATCTTCCTGCGCCACTTCGTGCCGCGGTTGCGCGAGCTGTCGCGGCTCAGCTCGGAGGCGCGCTCGAAGGTCATGGCGCGCGTGGTCGACAGCTATACGAACGTGCTGACGGTCAAGCTGTTCGCGCGCCAGTCGGACGAGGACGCGTACGTGCGCGAGTCGATCGAAGCGCACCAGGACGCGATCGCCGCGCACATGCGCCTGATCACGCGCTTCATGCTCAGCCTGACCCTCATGAACACGGCGCTCCTCGTCGGCACCGTCGTGGTCGGCCTCGCGCTCTGGGCGCAGGGAGCGATCGCCGCGAGCGTGGTGGCCACCGCGCTGCCGCTCGCCTGGCAGATCACGAACTCGGCCGGCTGGGTGAGCTGGGAGGTCAGCTCGATTTTCGAGAACGTCGGCGTAGTGCAGGAAGGCATGCAGACGATCGCGGTGCCGCTCGCCGGCGTCGACCGGCCCGGGGCGCGCCCGCTCGAGGTGTCGCGCGGCGAGGTGCGCTTCGAGAACGTGACCTTCGCCTACGGACGGAAGAACGCGCCGCCCGTGCTCGACCGCCTGTCGCTCGAGCTGCGCCCCGGCGAGCGCGTCGGCCTCGTCGGCCGCTCGGGCGCGGGCAAGTCGACGCTGGTGCACCTGCTGCTGCGCTTTCACGAGCCCGAGTCCGGGCGCATCCTGATCGACGGCCAGGACATCGCCGGGGTGACGCAGGAGAGCCTGCGCGCGGCGATCGGCATGGTGACCCAGGACACCTCGCTCCTGCACCGCTCGATCGCGGACAACATCCGCTACAGCCGCCCGGCCGCGAGCGACGCGCAGGTCGTCCAGGCGGCGCGCAAGGCGCACGCGGACGACTTCATCGTCGGCCTCGTCGACTGGAAGGGGCGCTCGGGCTACGCAGCGCACGTCGGCGAGCGCGGCGTCAAGCTCTCGGGCGGCCAGCGCCAGCGCATCGCGCTCGCCAGGGTGATCCTCAAGGACGCACCGATCCTCGTGCTGGACGAGGCCACGTCGGCGCTCGACAGCGAGGTCGAGCTGGCGATCCAGGAGCAGCTGCTCGATCTGATGGAGGGCAAGACCGTCATCGCCATCGCCCACCGCCTGTCCACCGTCGCGCGCATGGACAGGCTGGTCGTCCTCGACGGCGGGCGCATCGTCGAGCAGGGAACACACGAGGAACTGATCGCGCAGGGCGGGATCTACGAGAACCTCTGGCGCTACCAGTCGGGCGGGTTCCTGGCGAACGACCTGCCGGAGCCCGAGAACGCGTAAGCGCCTCGCCGCGCAAACAAAAACAAACGGAGAAACAACCATGGCAAATTCAGACTGGACGTACAAGAGCGCGCGCGAGCTGTCACAGGCGCTGCGCGCGAAGAAGGTCTCGGCGCTCGAGCTCGCCCGCGACGCGATCGCGCGCATCGAGCGGCACGACTCCAAGGTGAACGCGATCTGCGTGCGCGATTTCGCGCGCGCGCTGGACGCCGCACGCGCGGCGGACGCGGCGCTCGCGGAAGGCGACGCGCGTCCGTTGACCGGCATTCCGATGACGGTGAAGGAATCGTTCAACGTCGCCGGCGTGCCGACGACCTGGGGCTTCGTCGAGCAAAAGAACTTCATCGCGAAGGAAGACGCGCTGATCGTGGCGCGCGCGAAGGCCGCCGGCGCGATCGTCCTCGGCAAAACGAACGTGCCGGTCGGCCTGGCCGACTGGCAAAGCTACAACGACCTCTACGGCACGACCAACAATCCGTTCGACGCGGGCCGCACGCCCGGCGGCTCCTCGGGCGGCTCGGCGGCGGCACTCGCGGCCGGCTACGGGCCGCTTTCGCTCGGCTCCGACATCGGAGGGTCGCTGCGCTCGCCCGCGCACTATTGCGGGGTCTACGCCCACAAGCCGACCCACGCGCTCGTGCCGGCGCGCGGCCACACGCTGCCGCCGCTGCCGCCGCTGCCGTACGCGCGCGATCTCGCCGTCGTCGGCCCGATGAGCCGCTCGGCCGGCGACCTCGCCGACCTGCTCGAGCTCATCGCCGATCCCGACGAGCTCGAGGCCGGGCGCGGTTACCAGCTCGCCCTGCCCGCCCCACGCCACGCCGCCATCAAGGACTTTCGCGTCCTCGTGCTCGACACGCACCCGCTGCTGCCGACCGCGGCGAGCGTGCGCGCGGCGATCGACCGGCTCGCCGCGCACCTCGCGAAATCCGGCGCGAAGGTCGCGCGCGAAAGCGTTCTGCTGCCGGACCTCGCCGACGCGACGCGGCTCTACATGCGCCTCCTGTTTGCGGTCATGACCGCGGCGCTGCCGAGCGAGCAGCTCGAGCCGATGAAGGTCGCCGCGGCGAAGCTGAAACCCGACGACACCGGGCTCGCGGCCGAGCGCATGCGCGGAGCCGCCATCAGCCACCGCGAGTGGATCGCGTGCGACGTCCGGCGCGCCGGCCTGCGCGGGCGGTGGCGCGCCCTCTTCCGCGAGTTCGACGCGGTGGTCTGCCCGGTGATGCCGACGCCCGCCTTTCCCCACGATCATTCGCCGGACCAGGAAGCGCGCCGCGTCGTGATCGACGGAGAAGAATGCTGCTACGTCGATCAGCTCGCCTGGCCGGGCGTCGCGACCTGCCCCGGCCTGCCCGCCACCGCGATCCCGCTCGGCCTGTCGCCCGAGGGGCTGCCGATCGGCGCGCAGATCATCGGCCCGTGGCTCGAGGACCGCACGCCGCT
>JBLMWT010000103.1:0-16363 GCA_050257375.1 Sphingomonadaceae bacterium | reverse complement strand
GCCGGCGCCGATCGCCACCAACCAGTCGTCGGGGTGCAGCGCGCTCAAGTGTAGGAAGCGCGCGAGCGGCGGCACGGTCACGAACAGCGCCGACAGTGCGAGCGTGCCGAGCGCCATCACGACGGCGGCGGTGCTGCGCAGCCGGCTGAGCTGCGCGGTGATGCCGGCGCTCGCAACCGTCAGCGCGACGAGCGCCATGGTGCGTGCGTGCTCGACGTCGTAGCCGATGCCGAGGCTCCTCAGGTAGCTCCAGATGACGATCGCCGTGATTGCTGCGCCGACGAGAGCGATATTCAGCCATTCCGCGCGCGCGAAGAAGCGCGGCCGCGCTTGGCGCACGGAAGGCGAGAGCTGCGCCGCGGCCGGCAGCTCCTGGAAGACGAGCAGCGCCGTCGGGTGGATGATGAGCTCCAGCCACACGATGTGCACCGGCAGATAGAGCAGCGGATAGCCCGCCATCGGGATGAGCGCGGCGGTCACCACCAGCGGCACGTGGATCATCAGGAGGTAACAAAAGGCGAGCCGCAGGTTGGCGAACAGCTGCCGCCCCTCGGCGATGGCGCGCACGATGCTGCGGAAGTTGTCGTCGAGCAGCACGATCGCCGCCACCTCGCGAGCGCTGCGCGTGCCGCGCTCGCCCATGGCGATGCCGATGTCGGCCGCTTGCAGGGCAGGCACATCGTTTACGCCGTCTCCGGTCACGGCGACGATCTCGCTCTCGGCCTGCAGCGCGCGCACCAGCGCGAGCTTGTGCGCGGGCACCGCGCGCGCGATGACATCGGTCTCTAGCAGGAATCCGGTCTCGCCGCGCTCGATGCTCGCCTGCATGGCCTCGCCCGCGACCACGCGCGGCTCGGCGCCGCCCAGCCCGATCTCGCGCGCCACGGCGCGCGCCGTCGCAGGATGGTCGCCCGTCACCATGATCACCCGAATGCGCGCGGTGCGGCAGGAGGCGAGCGCGTCGGCCACGCCTTCGCGCACCGGGTCCTCGAAGGCGAGCAGCCCAGCGAAGCGGAACTCGCGGTCGGGCTCGCCGCCCGGCCACTGGCCCGCGTCGAGCTCGCGCCAGGCGCAGGCGATTACCTTGTGGCCCGCCGCGGCGAGCGCGTCGACCTCCGAGCGCCAGGCGGCGCGCGCGGCGTCCTCCAGGAGGCACTGCGCGAGCACCGTTTCCGGGGCGCCCTTGACCGCCGCGAGCAGGGCGCCGTCCTCGCGCAAGACGCCCGTTTCCCGCTTGCGGTCCTCGGTGAACGGAAAGCTCGCTTCCAGGCGCCAGGGCAGCGGGGCGCCGAGCGCGTCGTGCAGCGCGACGTCCATCGGGTCGCCGGTCTCGCGCCGCGCTGCGGCCGCGGCGAGCAGTAGCAGCCGCTCGGGCGCCACCCCCTCGGCCGGGCGGCGATGCGTGAGCCGCAGCCGCCCTTCGGTCAGCGTGCCGGTCTTGTCCGAGCAGATGCACGACACGCGGCCGATGTTCTCCACCGCCACCGCGCGTTGCACCAGCGCCTGGCGCCTGGCGAGGCGGTACACGCCCACGCCCAGGAAGAAAGTCAGCACGACCGGAAATTCTTCGGGCAGCGCGGCGACCGCCAGCGTCACTGCGGAGAGCAGTGCGTCGAGCAGGCCGTAACCTTGCCGCACGCGCACCCAGGCGAGGATCAGGCACGCGATCGACGCGGCGACGAGCAGCACGGTGACGAGGTGCGCCACCGCGGTCTGCAGCGGGGTCAGCGTGTGCGCGCCGCGCCGCGCCGAGCGCACGATCTCGCCGTACAACGTCTCGCCGCCGGTGTAGACGACGCGCATGCGCGCCTCGCCCGCGAGCAGCCGGGTCCCAGCGAAGCCCCAGTGGCGCGCGTCGACCCTCGCTTCCTCTGCGCCCGCCGGCAGCACGGGGAGCGGCTCCTTCTTCACTGCATACGCTTCGCCGGTAAGCGTCGACTCGTCGGCCTGCGCTCGCTCGCCGCCGAGGACGACGCCGTCGGCGGGGAAGATCTCCCCCGCGCCCACGAGCACGAGGTCTCCCGGCACGAGCTCGGTCGCCGGGAGCGTGACCAGCGCTCCGTCGCGCTCGACCCGAGCGTGCGCCGCGAGCCGGCTCGCCAGGCCCTCGACCGAAGCCTGGGTGCGCCGATGCAGGTAGGCATCCATGCCGATGAGCGGGACGAGTGCGGCGAGCAGAATCGTTGCCTCGGTCAGGTTCCCGACGAGCGCGAACAGCGCGCTGGTGCCGACCAGGAACCACAACATCGGGTCCTTGAGCGTCTCGCGCGCGAGCAGGGTCCACCCGCGCCCGGCCGTCTCGAGGATCAGGTTCGGGCCGTAGCGCGCGGCGCGCGCGGCGACCTCGGCCCCGGCAAGACCTCCCTCCAGGCCGCGCAGCCGCTCGAGCGGGACGGATCTAAGCATGGTCTGCCGGAGTGGGCCGCGACTGCCGCATGTCTCTATAGTAGCGACGATGCGCGCCGTCGACCCGTCGGAAATCGAGCGCTACTGGCAGCTGCCCGCGGCCGAGCTGCTCGCGCGTCTCGGCTCGGGAGCGAGGGGGCTGTCCGTGCGCGAGGCCGCCGCGCGGCTCGCGCGCCACGGGCCGAACGTGCTGCGCGAGGAAAGGGCGCTGAGCGTCCTGCGCGTGCTCTCGGCGCAGTTCCGCAGCCCGCTCGTGCTGATCCTGGTGTTCGCGGCGGCGATCTCGCTCGGACTGCGCGACTGGCTCGAGGCTTCGATCATCCTGGCGATCGTCGCGGGCAGCGCCGGCCTGGGCGCGTGGCAGGAGTACCGCGCCTCGGCCGCGGTGCAGCGGCTGCGCGCGCGCATTGCGCTCGCGACGAGCTGCCTGCGCGACGGCGCCGCCGCCAGCGTGCCGGCGGCGAGGCTGGTACCCGGCGACGTGGTGCAGCTCGCCGCAGGCAGCCTGGTACCCGCCGACGGCGTGCTCATCGAGGCGAAGGACTTCTTCGTCAACCAGGCGCTGCTCACCGGCGAGAGCCTGCCGGTGGAGAAGCAGCCCGGTGTATCGGCCGCCGGCGCGAGCCTGGTCGAGCGCGGCAACTGCGTGTTCATGGGCACCTCGGTGCGGAGCGGTACGGCGAAGGCGCTCATCGTGCGCACCGGGCGCGCCACCGAGATCGGTGCGATCGCCGAGAGCCTCGAGCGCCGCGTGCCCGAGACCGACTTCGAGCGCGGGCTGCGCCAGTTCGGCTACCTGCTGACGCGCGTCGCGGCGGCGCTGGTGATCGCCGTGTTCGCGGTGCACGTCTTCTTCCACCGCCCGACGCTGGAATCGCTGCTGTTCGCGATCGCGCTCGCGGTCGGCATCTCGCCCGAGCTGCTGCCGGCGATCCTCTCCGTGACGCTCGCACGCGGCGCCCGCGCCATGGCGCGCCGCGGAGTGATCGTGCGGCGGCTGAACGCGATCGAGAACCTGGGCAGCATGGACGTGCTGTGCACCGACAAGACGGGCACCCTGACCGAAGGCGTGGTGCGCGTCGAGCGCGCCTGCGACGCTTCCGGAACCGCGCGCCCGGAGGTGCTGCGCGACGCGTACCTCAATGCGCTCTACCAGACCGGGCTGCCCAACCCGCTCGACGAGGCGATCGTCGCGGCGGCGCGCGCCGCGGCGCTGGACGCGGGAGCTGCGAAGAAGCTCGACGAGATCCCGTACGACTTCGTGCGCAAGCGCCTGAGCGTGGTGGTCGACGATCCCGCTTCCGGCGGCGCGCCGCGCCTGATCGCCAAGGGCGCGGTCGAGCAGGTGCTCGAGGTGTGCACGGGGCTCTCCGAGGAGGAACGCGCCGCGATCGACGCGCGCTTTCGCGCCTGGAGCGCAGAAGGCTACCGCGTGATCGCGGTGGCGACGCGCGACATGCCGCGCAAGGACGTCTACCGGCGCGAGGACGAAACGGACCTCCGGCTCGCCGGGTTCCTGCTGTGCCTCGATCCGCCCCAGGCGCAGGCGCCGCGCGTGCTCGCCGACTTCGCGCGTCTCGGCGTCGAGGTGAAGATAATCACCGGCGACAACCGCCACATCGCGGCGCACGTGGCCGACGCGGTCGGGCTGAAGGGCGCGGCGCTTATCACGGGCGGCGAGCTCGACGCGATGCACGACGAGGCGCTGTGGAACGCCGCCGCGCACACCGACGTGTTCGCCGAAGTCGACCCCAACCAGAAGGAGCGCATCATCTCGGCGCTGCGGCGCACCGGGCGCGTGGTCGGCTATCTCGGCGACGGCATCAACGACGCGCCGGCGCTGCACACCGCCGACGTCGGCATTTCGGTCGACCGCGCGGCCGACGTCGCCAAGGAGAGCGCCGACATCGTGCTGCTCAAGCACAACCTCGCGGTGCTGCACGACGGGGTGCTGCAGGGGCGCAGGACCTTCGCCAATACCATCAAGTACGTCTTCGCCACCACGAGCGCCAACTTCGGCAACATGCTGTCGATGGCGGCGGCCTCGCTGTTCCTGCCGTTCCTGCCGCTGCTCGCGAGCCAGATCCTGCTCAATAACTTCCTGTCCGACGTGCCGTCGCTGTTCATCGCCGGCGACCGCGTCGACCGCGCCTGGCTGCGCAAGCCCTACCGCTGGAGCATCGCTTCGATCCGCCGCTTCATGGTGGTGTTCGGGCTGCTGAGCACCGTGTTCGACTTCGTCACCTTCGCGGTGCTGCTCTACGTGGCCGAGCGCGACCCGGAGCTGTTCCGCACCGGCTGGTTCGTCGAGTCGCTGCTGAGCGAGCTCGCGGTGCTGCTCGTCATCCGCACCGCGCTGCCGTTCTGGAGGAGCGCGCCGAGCGCGCTGCTCGGCGGCTCGACGCTCGCCGTCGCGCTCGCCGCGCTCGCACTGCCGTACCTGCCGCACGCCGCGCTGTTCGAATTCGAGCCGTTGCCCGCGCCGCTTCTCGGCGCGGTGCTCGCGATCACGGCGGCCTACGTGCTCGCCACCGAGCTCACCAAGCGCGTGTTCTACCGCTTCAGCTCTTCTGGAATCCCCGAACCAGGCTCGCGCGGGCCGTTCCCGACTGCATGAGCAGCGAAAAGTCCGAGCCGGCGAGGATCAGCTGCGCGCCCATGCCGATGTGCCGCTCGAGCAGCTCCGGCGTGTACATGCCGCCCATGCCCGGGTACTTGCCGTGCTTGCGGCAGGCCGCGATCACCTTCGTGTAGGCGTCGGCGACGCGCGGGTCGTTGAACTGCCCGGGGATGCCCATCTCGAAGCACAGGTCGTTCGTGCCGATGAGCAGCGCGTCCACGCCCGGCGTGGCCGCGATCGCGTCGCAGTTCTCGACGCCGCGCGGCGACTCGATCATCACCACGACGAGCGTCTCCTCGTTCACCACGCGCGCGGTCTCGCCGATCGGCATCGGCACGAAGCCGGTCTGCTGCAGCCCGCCGCCCATCGAGCGTTTTCCCACTGGCGGGAAGCGGCAGTGATCGGCTACGCGCCGCGCCTGCTCGGGCGTGTCGACGTGCGGGAAGACGATCCCTTGAGCGCCGTTGTCGAGCATGCGGCTCGCATGGTAGTGCTCGTAGCCGGGCACGCGCACCACCGGCGTGACGCCCACCGCGAGCGAGGCGGCGGAGAGCTGCGCGGCCAGGTCGGTGTCCATCGAGCTGTGCTCGCAGTCGATGAAGATCCAGTCGAAGCCGCAGGTCTTGGCGATCTGCGCGATGTCCACGGTGCGCGCCTGGCGCAGGCCGAGCCCGATGGCGAGCTTGCCCGCGGCGAGCTGGCGCTTGGCGTGGTTGGCGACGGCCGTCATGCAGACCTCCCAAGAATAGTTTTTTCAGGAGGCGAGAGGATACACTGCGCGCGATGCCTCCACGCTGGCGGGCGCTCGCCGTTTTGACATTCGCGCGGCTCGGGCTGGGATTCCAGTTCCAGTCCGTCGCCGCGCTGTCGCCGTTCCTGTCCGAAAAGCTCGGCTTCGACGCGGCGCAGATCGGGCTGCTGATCGGGATCTACCTCCTGCCCGGCGCGCTCGTCGCGCTGCCCGGCGGACTGCTCGGCGCACGCTTCGGCGACAAGCGCGTTTCACTCGCCGCGCTCGGCCTGATGACCGTCGGCGGACTCGGCGTCGCGCTCGCCGGCGATTTCGCCACGGCGTTCGCCGCGCGCGCGGCGAGCGGCGCGGGCGCGGTGGTGTTCAACGTGATGGTGACCAAGATGGTCGCGGACTGGTTCGCGGGGCGCGAGATCGTGCTCGCCATGTCGATCCTGATGAACGCCTGGCCGATCGGCATCGGCGTCGCGCTGTACACGCTCGCGAGCCTCGCCGAGGTTTCGTCCTGGCAGCTCGCGATGGCCGCGAGCGCGCTGCTCGCGCTCGCCGGGCTGGCGGCGGTGCAGCTCGGCTACCGCCCGGCCGCGGGCGCGCAGGCGCGGGCCGCGGGCGGACTCGGGCTCGCGCTGCTCTCGCGCGGCGAGCTCTGGCGCGTCGCGCTCTCGGCGCTGCCCTGGACGCTGTATAACGGCGCCTATGCGCTCCTGGTCGCGTTCCTGCCGCAGCATCTGCACGCCACGGGGATGGGCGTGACCGCGGCGGCCTCCGCGGTGGCGACCGTGAACTTCATGTTCATCGCCACGGTGATCGGCGGGGGCTACCTGGTGCAGCGCCTCGGGCACGCGGACGCTGTGAGCATGCTGTGCCTGGCTGCCTGGGCGGGCACGCTGGCGCTCATGCTCGGTGCGCCAGGCGGCGTGTTCTGGCTGTTTGCCGGCGGCGTGATCGGCGGCGTTCCCGCGGGCGCGCTCGTCGCCCTGCCGGCCGAGGTGCTGCGGCCGCAGAACCGCGCTCCCGGCATGGGCGTGTTCTACACCGTGTTCTATCTCGGCGGCGCGTTCGCCCCGGCGCTCGGTGGCTACCTGTTGCGTGACACGAAAGCAAGCGCTTCGCCCATCTGGCTCGCCGTCGCGCTCGCTCTCGCGACCATCGTTTCACTGATCGTCTTCAGGCGCGCCGCATTATCCTCGCGCGGATGACACTGCGGCTCGTGCTCGATACCAACGTCTGGCTCGACTGGCTGGTGTTCCGCGACGCCTGCGTCGCGCCGCTGCGCGCCGCGGTGGAGTCGGGCCGCGCGGAGGTGTGCATCGATGCCGCGTGCGAGGAAGAGCTCGCGCGCGTGCTCGCCTACCCGCTCGGGCGCACGGTGCTCGACCCCGCGGCGCAAGCGGTCGCGCTCGCCGAGTGCCGGCGCGTGGCGCGCGCGGCCGCAGGCGCGCCGCTCGCCTGTCACCTGCCGCCTTGCAGCGACCCGGAGGACCAGAAGTTCCTCGAGCTCGCGCGCGACTGCCGCGCGGATCTGCTCGTGACCAAGGACCGGGCGCTGCTCGTGCTCGCGCGCCACGCGCCGTTTCGCATCGTGACGCCGAGCCAGGCGGGGGAAGCGCTCGGCTAACCCGAAAAGCCGCGTGCCGCGTTTAAGGTTAGCAAGCCTCAATCGAAAGGAGCCCGCATGAAATCGTTCACGCAGCCGGCGCTCGGCGCCGCGCTCTTCCTCGCCCTCGCGCCGCTCGCCGCGGCCGCGGGCGACGCGCTCACCATCTACTCGAGCGCGCAGCCCGGCGCGATCCGGCCGGAGCAGTACCGCGACGGCGTGTCCGGGCAGGCGGTGCCGGGCTACGCGGTGGTGCGCCACCTGCGCGAGCTCGATCTCAAGCCCGGGCGCAACACGGTGCGCTTTTCCGACGTCGCCGCGCTCATCGACCCGACCACGGTTTCGTTCGAGTCGCTCACCGATCCGAAGGGCACCAGCGTCATCGAGCAGAATTTCCAGTTCGACCTGGTGAACACTCAGAAGCTGCTCGAGAAGTACATCGACCGCGAGATCGAGGTCGACCAGGTGCGCGGCAACGGCGTCGAGAGCTTCCGCGGCACGCTGCTCTCCACCGCTGGGGGAATGGTCCTGCGCCGCTCCGACGGCGGCATCGAGCTCCTGCCGTACAACGCGAGCGTGCGCCTGCCCGCGCTGCCCGGCGGGCTGATCACGCGCCCGACGCTCGTGTGGGACATCGCCTCGGCGCGCGGCGGCAAGCAGGCGACGCGCGTGTCCTACCAGACGAGCGGCATCACCTGGTGGGCCGACTACAACCTCGCCTACGCCGACGGCAAGGACGCCAATTCGTGCCGGCTGGATGTCGGCGCATGGGTGAGCATCCTCAACCAGTCGGGCGCCGGCTACGAAGACGCGAAGCTCAAGCTCGTCGCCGGCGACGTGCAGCGCGTCGCGCCGCCGGGCTACGCCGCGGGCGCCGTGCCGTCGGCGCGCATGGCGCTCGAGGAGAAGGTCGCGGGCTTCGAGCAGAAGGCGTTCTTCGAGTACCACCTGTACACCCTCGGGCGGCCGACCACGCTGCCCGACCGATCGACCAAGCAGATCGAGCTCTTCCCCGTGGCGCGTGGCGTGCCCTGCGAGAAGAAGCTCGTCTACTACGGCCTCGCGCCGGGCTGGCGCGGCGTGGCGCCGAGCCCGATCACCGACCGCAACTACGGCGTGCAGACGAACAAGAAGGTTGACGTCTATCTGTCTTTCACGAACTCGAAAGCGAATAACATGGGCATGCCGCTGCCCGCCGGCCGGGTGCGCGTCTCCAAGCGCGACGACGCGGACGGCACGCTCGAATTCATCGGCGAGGACGCGATCGACCACACGCCGAAAGACGAGCCGGTGCTGATCAAGCTCGGCTCGGCGTTCGACGTGGTCGGCGAGCGCAAGCAGGTCGCGTTCTCGGTCGATACCTCGCGCCGCATCATGACCGAGCGCATCGAGGTGAAGCTGCGCAACCACAAGGACCAGCCCGTCACCGTCGACGTGAAGGAGAACCTGTACCGCTGGGTGAACTGGGAGATCGTCGAGCGCAGCCAGCCTTACCGCAAGCAGGACGCGCGCAGCGTGGTGTTCCCCTTGCGCGTGCCCGCAGGCGGCGAGCAAGTGCTCGACTACACCGTGCGCTACAGCTGGTAAGGAAGAAAGGCAGACAGGGACAGCGCCTATCTATAATTGCGCATGCAATTCGACCATCTGGTCCCGGCCATCGTCGCGGGCGTGCTGAGCGCGCAGCTCGCCTTGTTCTCGGGCGGCGCGCGTGCCGCCGACGGCGATCCGCTCGCCGAGCTCAAGCGCCCCGGGCGCGTGCTCCTCTTGCCCCACGCGCACGCGCCGGGAACCGGCGACCCGGCGCACTTCAAGCCGCACGTGTGCCGCACGCAGCGCAATCTGGACGCCGCGGGCCGCAAGCAGGCGGCGCGCCTGGGCGAGCGACTGCGCGCGGTGGGTGTCGCGCGCGCGAAGATCTACTCCAGCCAGTGGTGCCGCTGCCTCGAGACCGCGCGCCTGCTCAAGCTCGGCCCGGTGAACGAGCTGCCGGCACTGGACGCATTGTCCGACCGGCCCGAGGAGCGCCAGCGCCAGATCGACGCGCTGCGCAACTTCCTCGCCGGGCTGCCGCGCGACGGCGGCGTGCCGGTCATCATGGTGACGCACCCGGGCGTGATCGGCGCGCTCGCGGGGGGGCATGCGGCTTCGGCCGGCGGCGTGATCCTCGCGCTCGACGGCTCGCGCGTGCCGCGCGCGGTCGCCGAGGTCCAGCTCAAGTAGCCGGCTCGGCTATTTGTTGCGCTCTTGCGCCGTGCGGCAGAAATCGGCGTCGCTCATGCACTTCCTCTGGCAGGCCTGCGCCGAGTCGTTGTCGGTGCTCGTGCGCCGGCAGACCTGCATGCAGTGCTCGAGCTCGGTCGAGCAGGTCTGCACCTCGTCTTGCCCGGTGACGCCGAGATAGACGTAATAGAGCGCGACGACCGCGAGCGCGATCACGATCAGGGCGCCAAGCGCGCTCAGTCCGCGTTGCGTCAGGTTCCCTCGAGCTGCATTCATATCCTCGCGCCTGGCAGGGTTGGGCGTGACATCGTACCGTACCGATCTTGGCACGGTGTTGCCCGGCCCCCTGGGAAGGGTGACAATCCGCCCGCAGGGCAGCATCCACATCACCTTAACTCAGGGAGGATGACGCATGTTTCAATCGACGCGGAACTTGAGGCGCGCGCTTTTGCTGGGCGCGGGGGCGGCAGCGCTGATGCTCGGGGCGTGCACCTATATCCCGACCTCGCTGTACGGCGATCGCGTGAACGTCAAGCTGACCGGCAGCAATGAAGTGCCGCCGGTGAACGTTCCCGGCAGCGGCAGCGGCTACGTCGCCGTCACGAAGGAAGGTGCGGTGACCGGCAAGATCACCACCACCGACGTCGCCGGCATCGCCGCGCACATCCATATGGGTGCCGCGGGCAAGAACGGCCCGATCATCATTCCTCTGAAGAAGGAAGACGCGAACACCTGGGTCGTGCCCGAGGGCGCGAAGCTGACCGACGCGCAGATGGAGGCGTACAAGAAGGGCGACCTGTACGTGAACGTGCATACCGCCCGCCATCGGGGCGGCGAAGTGCGCGCCCAGATCGTCCCCTGAGCGCGGGTCTGCCGGAAACGATCGAGGTCGAGACCGCCGCGCAACCCGACGCGGCGGTCATCTGGCTGCACGGCCTGGGCGCCGACGGCCGCGACTTCGAGCCGCTGGTTCCGATGCTCGGGCTGCCGCGCCGCCTTGCGGCGCGCTTCGTATTTCCGCATGCGCCCGAGCGCCCGGTGACGATCAACATGGGCATGCGCATGCGGGCCTGGTACGACATCGCCGAGCTCGGCGGCCGCAGCGAGGACGGCGCGGGCATCCGCGCCTCCCAGGCGCTACTCGAAGGACTGATCGCGCGCGAGCGCGCGCGCGGCATCGAGGCGCGCCGCATCGTGCTCGCGGGCTTCTCGCAGGGCGGCGCGATCGCGCTGCAGGCGGGCCTGCGCCATCCCGAGCGGCTCGCCGGCATCATGGCGCTCTCCACCTGGCTGCCGCTCGCCGCGACGCTCGAGCTCGAGCGCAGCCGGCAGAACGCCGACGTGCCGGTGTTCATGGCGCACGGCCTGCACGACGAAATGGTCGCGATCGACCGCGCGCTCGCCTCGCGCGACGCGCTCGAAGCGCTCGGCTACGCGGTCGAGTTCCACGAGTACGAGATGGGCCACGCCGTATGCCCCGAGGAAGTCACGGCGATCGCCGCCTGGCTCGTCAGGGCGCTGTAAGCGGCGCGGCGCGCTATTGCTGGTTGCGGTAGAAACGCTCGAGAACGTCTTCGTCCTGCATGGCGCGCTCGGCGGCTTCGGGCGACGAGACCGGCGTAAGGGTTTCGGGCGGGCGCACCCAGCCCGAGAGCAGCGCGTCGGAATACGCCTCGGGGTCGCGCCGCGGCGCGACTGCCTTGCGGCTGCGCTTCCTGAACTTGAAGAACCGGAACACGGATCGCGTTCTCCACTGCTGCACGAGGCAGCTTTATTGGACTCCCGAATCGCGCGGCGCGCTGTCAAGGATTGCAAGGCACCGGTAAACTGATCCCTCTTACCCCCAAAAGGATTTCCATGAAGAAAGCCGTACTGATCGCCGTGCTCGCGCTCGCCGCGGGCCGCGTGTTCGCCGCCGAGATGACCGAAGAGCAGAAGACTCTGTACGCGGCCGGCCAGTGGCTGGCGCGCCAGGCGGCGGTGTTCCATCTGACGCCCGCCGAGCTCGACCCGGTCATCCAGGGGCTGCGCGACGGGGTGACCGGCGCACCGGCGGCGGTCGACCTGGGCGTGTACTCCGCGAAGCTGCAGCAACTCGCCGAGGATCGCCAGGCGGCCGCGGCGAAGAAAGCGGAGGCCGAAGGGCGCGACCTGCTCGCGCGCGCGGCCGCGGAGCAGGGCGCGGTCAAGGGCTACGGCGGGCTCGTGTACAAGTCGCTGCGCGAAGGCAGCGGCGCCTCGCCCAAGGCGACCGACGTCGTCACCGTCAACTACCGCGGCACGCTGCCCGACGGCAAGGAGTTCGACAGCTCGTACAAGCGCGGCAAGCCGGCCGAGTTTCCGCTCGACGGCGTGATCAAGTGCTGGACCGAAGGCCTGCAGAAGATGAAGGTCGGCGGCAAGGCGCGCCTCGTGTGCCCGCCGGCGACCGCCTACGGCGAGCGCGGCGCAGGCGGCGTCATTCCGCCCAACGCCACGCTCACCTTCGAAGTCGAGCTGCTCGGCGTCAAGGCGCCAGCAAAATAGGGACGCACTCCGTTCTTCCGGCGCGGCGGCGCCTCGTCGAGGCGCTCGCCGCGCGGCTGCCGTTCTACTACGGCTGGGTGATCCTCGCCTGCGTATGCGCGGCGGGCTTCGCGCGCCAGGGTTCGTCGGTCGCGGCGCTGTCGATTTTCGTCGAGCCGATGACGCACGAGTTCGGCTGGTCGCGCACCGGGATCTCCGCCGCGGTGTCGATCGGCGGCGTGCTCGGCGCGCTGGTCGCGCCGTCGATCGGCACGTTCCTCGACCGCAACGGCGCGCGCGCGGTGCTCGCTTTCGCGGTGCTGGCGACCGGCATCCCGGTGCTCATGCTCTCGGGAACGCACTCGCTCGTCTATTTCTACCTGTGCTACTGCACCGCGCGCATGAGCTTCGCCGGTCCCTACGATCTCGGCATCTACGGCTCGATCGTCAACTGGTTCGTGCGGCGCCGTGCGTTCGTCACGGCGGTCGCGACGGTCGCGCAGATGACCGGCCTGGTGGCGATGCCGCTGCTCGCGCATTTCGCCATGCAGGCCGGCGGCTGGCGCGCGGCGTGGGTGGCGCTCGGCGTGGCGGTGCTGCTCATCGGCTTCCTGCCGGTGTGGCTGCTGCACGTGCGCCGGCCCGAGGACCTCGGCCAGCGGCCCGACGGCGAGCGCGCGCCGGCCGCGGCGAGCGGTGCCGCGCATGCGAGCGGAGACGGCGCGCCGGCCTACACGCGCCGCCAGGCGCTCGGCTCGCCCGCGTTCTGGCTGCTCGCCCTCTTTACGCTGCTCGTCTATCCGGTGCAGTCCGGGATCAGCCTGCACCAGGCGCCGCTCCTGATCGAGCGCGGCCTCGACCCCGCGGTCGCCGCGGCTGCGGTCAGCACGTTCGCCGCGCTCTCGGCGGTATCGGGATTCGCCTACGGCTTCTGGCCGCGGCGCGTGCCGCAGCGCTACGCGCTCGTGCTCGTCGGCCTGTCGCTCGCCGCGGCGACGCTGCTGATGCGCGTGGTCGCGGCGCCCGCCACCGCGTACGCCGCCGCGGCGCTCTTCGGCCTGGGCGTCGGCGGGCTGATCACCATGCTGCCGATCGCCTGGGCCGAATACTTCGGCCACCGCAGCTACGGCGCGATCCGCGGCGTGGCGCTCACCGTGCAGGTCGCCGCGCAGGCCGCCGGCCCGGTGATCTCGGGCGCGCTGCGCGACGCGACCGGCGACTACCGCGCATCGCTCGCGACTTTCACCGCGCTCGCGTTCGCCGGCGCCGCCGCCGCGCTCGCCGCCGCCCCGCCCCGGAAAAAGGGGTCAGGCTCGAATTAGCGCAAGCTGCCGTCCCCTGAAATGAAAGGCCCCGCTCGGTGGCGGGGCCTGTTGCCCGAACCCGTCGGGCGGCGCCGTATGGGCGCAATCTCAGCCGCGGCGGATGCCGCGGTTCGAGCCTGCAAGCGCCGCCTCCTCGAAGACGGTGCACAGAGCACGGTATCCCGACTGTTGCCTGGAATCCCGTTTCACCGGTATCCGGTCGCTCTTGCAAGCTCGCCTTCAAACTACCACGCTGCGCGCGAGCGTCAATCTGCGAATCAAACTTCGTTGACGCGCGTCACCAAGAAAAAATCATTACTTTCCTTCGAGCACGAGCTCGATGCGCCGGCGCAGCGCCGCGGCCGCGTCGAGATCGCCCGCGGAGCGAGCGCGCGCTTCCTCTACGCCCAGCCACGCCACGAGCGGTCGGCGCCACCCCTCGCTCGAGGCCGCCTCGACGGCTGCCGCGATGTCGGGCGGCGCGATGCGCTCGGTCCTCATGAGCACGCCCGCGGCGACCAGGCGCGAGAGCGGGTCCTCGATCGACGCCGCGCGAGCGCCCGCGACCACCGCGCGCTGCGCCGGAGGCAGGAGCGCGGCGTCCAGGCCCTGCCAGCGGCCCGCGAGATAGGCGGCGTAGGCGCGCGCGGCCGGTCCCGCGTCCGCGGCGAGCGGCGCGAAGCCCGGGCAGTCGTCGAACTCGAGGCTCGCGGTGCGGAGCGCGCAGCGCATCAGCTCGGCCTTGGCGACGAGCTCGGCGCGCCCGGTGGCGGCGAGCTCGTGGCGCGCGCGCGCGAAGTCGCTCGCGGCGCTCTTCGCGTCGCCCTTCAGGTACGCGGCCTTGTACGCTTCGAGCGCGCCGTGCGCCTCGAGCTGCCAGTCGGGCGGCGGCGGCCCGCCCGCGCAGGCCGCGACGAGCAGGGCGGCGAGGACGGCGAGCCGCTTCACGGCAGGTTCACTCCCGTGTCGCGCTGGAACGGCCACTTCCGGTTCACCTCGTCGATCAGCGCCGAGAGCTTGCGCAGGCTCGCCTCGACCTGCGCGCGCAGCGCCCCGAGATCCTCGGTCGCGGCGCTCGTGTTGGCCGCCGTTTTCTGCGCTTCGGCGAGCACCGCGTCGGCCTTCTTCAGCGTGTCGCGCGCATCGGCGAGCGCGGCGTTCAGCTGTGCCACCGCCTTCTGCGTCTCGTCGACCACGCCGCCCGAGCCGAACACGCGCGCATCGGCCTGGTCGAGCGTGTGCCCGGCCTTCTTCGAGAGCTCGTCGAGCGAGCCGAGCAGCGTGTTCGCGCGGTCGATCGCCGCGGTGACCTTCTTCGCCTCCTCCTCGCTGCCGAGCAGCGCGGTGAGCGCGCCGTAGCGCCCGCCGAGGCGCTCGGCCATGCTGCGCAGCGCGGCGAGGCTCGCGTTCAGGTCCGAGTCCCGCCCGGTCATGCGATCGAGGTTGTCGAGCACGCGCTTCAGGCTCGCGATCAGCGCCGGCATCTCGTCGGCGGTGTCGCCGCGCAGCACCGGGCGCACCGCGTCGGGCGGCAGCGGCGGATCGTCCAGGTTGCCGGTGAAGGCGCGCAGGCGCGCCGAGCCCACGAGGCCGCGCTCGAGCGTGAACACGGTGGTCGACCTCAGCCAGCGCGTGTCCTTTCGCGGCACGTCGATCACGATGCGCGCCTGCCCGTTCTGCGCGAGCTCGATCCTCTGCACGCGTCCGACCGGGAAGCCCGAGAAGGTGAGATCGGCGCCGACGCTCACGCCCTCGGAGTTGTCGGCCATCAGGTAAAGGCGCTGCGTCTCCTCGAAGGCGCCGCGCGAGTAGAGCACGTAGAACGCGAAGCCGGCGGTGAGCGCGACCACCAGCGCGAGCAGCGCGAGCGCCTTCAGCTCGACGTGGCGCGGTGCGTGCGGGAAGCGGTCCTCGGCCATGTGCCTACGCGTACAGCACCGCGAGGAAGCCGCCCTCGATGACGGCGAGCGCGATGCCGAGGCGCACCATGCCGCGCAGCACCGCGATCGGCGCCATCTCCGTCTGGCGCGGCACGCCGAGCGCGGCGGTGATCGGGATCGCGGCGACCGCCGCGCCGAAGAGCAGCGTCTTCAGCGCGTAGCCCGCCATCGCCACGGGCCCGAACACCTGCCCGGTGATGCGCACGAAGCTCTCGAGCGCCCAGGGCGAGAAGCCGTACAGCGCGACGTAGGAGATCACGAGCGCGAGCGCGGAGCTCGTCCACGCGAGCGCGAGCACCGCGGCCACCGCGCCGATCGCACGCGGCACCAGGTCGTGGCGCAGCGGATCCTGCCCAACGCGCGCGAGCGTCTCGAAGTCGCCACGGATGTGTCGCAGCGCCACCTCGGTGCTGATCGCCGCGCCCGAGCGCAGCGCGACGAACAGCGCGGCAATGAGCGGAATCAGCTCGAGCAGCAGCACGCGCGTCGAGAGGCCGAGCGCGTACTGCGTGAGGCCATAGGCGTGCGCGGTCGATTCGACGATGCGGATCAGCACGTAGCCGAGCAGCGCCATCACGAACGTGAAGCCGGCCAGCGGCTGCCAGGCCGAGAAGTGGATCTGCTCCGCCGCCGCGCGGCGCATGTCGCGGTCCCACGACGCCGGGCTCGCCGCGACGACCAGCGCGACCGCGGCGAAGCGCAGCACGCGCAGCCAGCTCGCGGGCTCCTCGATCAGCGCGCCGCCGAGGCCGGCGAGGCCGCGTGTCAGGGAATGCGGTGGCTGCGGCATCGGCCGCATGATACCCCCGCGCGGCGTGCGGTTGCAGCGAACGCGACGCGCGCGCTACAGTCCAAGCTGCATGCGCGATCGCCGCGAAAGGATCGGGCGCAAGCTCGCCGAAATCCACGCGCGCCTGCGCGAGGAGCTCGAGGGACTCGAGCGCGTCGCGGTGGCGGTGTACGACGAGGACACCGACCACCTCACCACCTACGTGCATTCGACCGTCGGCAGCACGCCGC
>JBLMWT010000102.1:0-3103 GCA_050257375.1 Sphingomonadaceae bacterium | reverse complement strand
AACGTCGAGAACAACGTCTGGGCGCGCAAGGAGGCCGATGGCACCGTGACCATCGGCATGACCGCGTACGCCTGCGCGCTCGCCGGCGAGGTGGTCGCCTATACGCCGAAGAAGGTCGGGCGCTCCGTTGAGCTGAACAAGTCCGCCGCGACCATCGAGTCCGGCAAGTGGGTCGGTCCAGTCAAGACCCCGGTGGGCGGCGAGGTCGTGGCGATCAACGACGCGGTGAGCGCGAATCCGAAGAGCATCAACGCCGACCCGTACGGCAACGGCTGGCTGGTCAAGCTCAAGCCCGGCAACTGGGACGGCGATGCCGCCGCGCTCGTGACCGGAGGCGCGGTGGCGAAGGCGTTCGAGGCGAAGATGGCCGCGGACGGCTTCGCCGGCTGCCCCTGAGGCAGTGAGCGACTGGCTCGAACTCGCCGCGGGCATCGAGGCGCTCGAGCCGGCGCGGCTCGACCGCGACCTGGTCGCGCGCCTCGCGCGTGCCTCGCGGCCCGGCCTGGGCATCAATTTCTACACCCCGACCTTCAAGGCCTACGCCTCTAGCGAGATTCAGTCCTGTGGCAAGAGCGCCTGGCCCGCGGTGTCGATCACCGGCGGCGCGTGCAAGCTGCAATGCGACCACTGCAAGGCGAAGGTGCTCGAGCCGATGATCCCGGCGACCACGCCCGAGGCGCTGTGGCGCGTGGTGAACGAGCAGATCGCACTTGGCGCGAAAGGAATGCTGCTCACCGGCGGCTCGAACCACCGCGACGAGGTCGAGTACGGTCCGTTCCTGCCGGTGGTGCGGCGCGTGAAGGACGCGCATCCCGAATTCCGCATCGCCATCCACACCGCGCTGGTCGACGCGGCCATGGCGCGCGCGATGCAGGACTCGGGCATCGACGCCGCGATGCTGGACGTCATCGGTGCGCAGGACACGGTGTCGCAGGTCTACCACCTGCGCCGGCCGGTCGAGGATTTCGAGCGCTCGCTCGAGACGCTGGCCGCGACCTCGATGAAGGTGGTGCCGCACATCGTCATCGGCCTGCACTACGGCCGTATGCTCGGCGAATGGCGCGCGCTCGAGATGATCGCGCGCCACCGACCCGCGGCGCTCGTGCTGGTGGTCGTGATGCCGTTCTACGCGCCCGCCGGCAGGCCGTTCGCGACGCCTTCTTCGCGCGAGGTGGGCAGCTTCTTTCTCGATGCGCGCGCCGCGCTTCCGGATCTGCCGATCCTGCTCGGCTGCGCGCGGCCCGCGGGGCGCGCCAAGCTCGAGATCGACGCCTACGCGGTGATGGCCGGGCTGGAAGGCATCGCGCACCCGGCCGAGGGGTCGGTCGAGCTCGCGCTCGGCCTCGGGCGCGAGGTCAAGGTGACGCCTGCCTGCTGCTCGATCGCTGTCGGCGAGGAGGTGCTGGCGCTCGACGATCCGTCCGCGCCGCGCATCGACCCGCGCCTGGTCGTGGAAGCCGAGAAGCGCGCCGCTTCGCGCATTTCTCGCATTCCCGTTGTGGTCGCGTGAGTTGCGCATGCGAGCCTGCGATCTCCTGGTAATCGGCCTCGGGCCGGCCGGCGCGAGCGCGGCCGCCGCCGCCGCGCGCGCGGGGCTCGCGGTGATCGCGGTCGAGAAGAAGAAGGTGGTCGGCATCCCGGTGCAGTGCGCCGAGTTCATCCCGCTGCCGCTGTCGGGCTACGCGCGCGCGGAAGTGCGTGCGCAGCCGATCGCCGGCATGTCCACCACGCTGCCCTCGGGCGCCCGCGCCGGGCGCGCTTTCGGCGGACTGATGATCCGGCGCGAGCGCTTCGACCAGGCGCTGGCGAAGAACGCCGGGGATTGCGGCGCGCTGCTGTGGACCGACACCGCGCTGCGCGAGCTCGACCCCGAAGCGGGCGTGGCGCGCGTGAGCACCGCCTCCGGGCTGCGCGAGATCCGCTACCGCATGCTGGTGGCCGCGGACGGGCCGCTGTCGTCGGTCGCGGCCTGCCTCGGGCTGCCGCGCCTGCCGGTCGTGACCACCCGCCAGTACACCGTGCCGCTCGCGCGGCCGCAGAATGACACCGACATCTGGCTATCGGCGCGCTATCCGGGCGGCTACGCCTGGCTCTTTCCCAAGGGCAGCGTCGCCAACCTGGGCCTCGGGCTCGATCCGGCGCTCGAGAGCGACATGAAGGAGCCGCTCGACGCGTTGCACGAGTCGCTCGTGCGCGAGGGACGCGTCGGGGCGGAAGTGCTGCTGCGCACCGGCGGCCCGATTCCGGTCGGCGGCCTGCGCGAGCGCCTGGTGGAAGGCAATGCGCTGTTCGCGGGCGACGCGGCGGGTTTCACGCACCCGATCACGGGCGCGGGCATCGCGCCCGCGGTGGGCTCGGGCGAGCGCGCCGGTGCGGCCGTCGCGCGCGCGCTCTCGGGCGATGCGCGCGCGCTCGACTCCTACGAGGAAGAGATGCGCGAGGAATTCGGCCCGGCGCTCGAGCGCGCGCTCGCGGCGCGCCGCCGCATGGCCGGCATTTGGAACACCCCAGCGGCCGAGGAGGATGCCGAGCATCGCCGCGGCTGGATCGCTTTTCCGGAGTATTTCTCATGAGCGCCGTGCAACCACTGCAGTTCTACCGTCCCAACTACCACGTCAAGACGCCCGAGATGCGCTCGCCCGAATACGTGCAGATGAGCACTGCGGCGGCGATCACCCTTGGGCTCGTCGCCGGCAAGATGCATCGCACCTCGTGCACGCATTGCCTCAATCTGCTCGTCACCTATCCCGAGGGCTGCCGCGCGAACTGCGCATATTGCGGCCTGGCGCGCCACCGCGAGGAGACGCGTGACTACGCCGACCGCAACTTCATCCGCGTCGACTGGCCGACCGCGCGCTTCGACGAGGTGATCGAGCGCGTCAAAGGGGGCTCGGACAAGGGGCGCTTCGAGCGCATGTGCATCTCGATGATCACGCACCCGAACTCCAACGAGGACACCTTCGTGCTGCTCGAGCGCTGGACGCGCGAGGTGCCGCAGGTGCCGGTGTCGATTCTCTCGAATCCCACCACGCTGGAAAAAGACGACCTGACCCGGATGCGGGATCTCGGCGCCGATATCTTCACGGTGGCGCTCGACGCGGTG
>JBLMWT010000101.1:0-4597 GCA_050257375.1 Sphingomonadaceae bacterium | reverse complement strand
CGCCCTCCGCGGTCGAGCGAAACAGCGCCGCCACGTCGTTCTGGCCTTCCACGTCCGCCTTCGCAGCGAAGTACAGATAGCGCCGGTTCGCCTGGCTCTCGCCCGCGAACGCATCCTTCAGATTCTGGTGCGTCTTGGTTCCCTTCAGATTCATGGTCGTTGCTCCAGGGGGTCGACAGGTAGGGAGGGCGACAGGCTAGCCAGCGTGCCGCGGCGGGGCAAATCGATTTTCGCAATTCGTCTGATTGGAGCGCACTATCGGGGGCGCCTTCTTGACTTGCGTCAAAATCGGCCCTTCCTCCCGGGCTACGATCACTTCGGCGCTTTTCTGCAAGGACGGCAAGGAGATCAACATGGCAAACATCCAGCGTTACGGCGGGCTGCTCGATGACGTGTTCGGTGACCTCGCCAAGGGGTTCTGGCTCAAGCCGGTCGCCATGCCGGGCGACGGCGAGCTGAAGATGAAGGTCGACGTGCGCGAGGACGAGAAGTCCTACACCGTGAAGGCGGAGATCCCCGGAGTGAAGAAGGAAGACATCCAGGTCGACGTGAACGGCAACCAGGTCTCGATCCGCGCCGAGGTGAAGCAGGAGAAGGAAGAGAAGAAAGGCGAGAAGCTGCTGCACAGCGAGCGCTATTACGGCATGGTGTCGCGCAGCATGCAGCTGCCTGCCGAGATCGACGCCCAGGGCGCGCGGGCCGACTACAAGGACGGCGTGCTGAACCTGACGCTGCCCAAGAAGGCGAGCGCACAATCGAAGCGCTTGACGATCGGCTGACCCCGGCCTGCTTTCATTGCGGGCTGGCGGTCGCCGAGCCCGGGCGCTACCGCGCGCACGTGCTCGGCGCCGAGCGCGAGATGTGCTGCGCCGGCTGCCAGGCCGTGGCGCGCACCATCGTCGCGGCCGGCTTCGAGAGCTATTACCAGACGCGCTCGGCGTCCGGCCCGACTCCGCAGGACCTGCCGCCGGCCGCGCTGTACGACGATCCGCTCGCGCAGCGCCAGTTCGTCGCCGCCGCCGGCGAGCACGAGCGCGAGGTGTCGCTCATCCTCGATCGCATCCGCTGCGCGGCCTGCCTGTGGCTGAACGAGCAATGGCTGCGGCGCCAGCCAGGGGTGACGCGCGTCGACATCAACTACGCGACGCACCGCGCGCAGCTCGCCTGGGACGAACGGCGCACGAAGCTCTCCGAGATCCTGGAGGCGGTGCGCGCCATCGGCTACGACGCCTGGCCGTACGACCCGCGCCGCGAGGACGAGGTGCGGCGCCGCGAGCGGCGCGGCGCGCTGCTGCGCCTGTTCGTCGCCGGCTTTGGCGCCGCGCAGGCGATGATGTACGCCTTCCCGGCCTATCTCGACGACGGCAGCGGGACGCTGACCGCGGCCAACGAGCAGCTCATGCGCTGGGCCGGACTGCTGCTCACCCTCCCGGTGATCCTGGTCTCCTGCCGGCCGTTCTTCGCCGCGGCGTGGCAGGACCTGCGCCGCAGGGCGGTGAGCCTGGACACGCCGATCGCGCTCGGCATCGCCGCCGGTTTCGCGGCGAGCGCCTGGGCGACTTTTGCCGGGCGCGGCGAGGTGTACTTCGACTCGATCACCATGCTCGTGTTCCTGCTGCTCGCCGCGCGCTATGTCGAGACTGCGGCGCGGCAGCGCGCCGCGCGCGAGCTCGACCACCTCGCGCGCTGGATGCCGTCGTTCGCGCAGCGCCTGCGCGCCGCGGACGACCCGGCCGGCGAGCGCGTCGCGGCGCACGCGCTCGCGCCGGGGGACCTCGTGCTGGTCGCGCCCGGCGAGCGCGTGCCCGCCGACGGCGTGGTCGAGCGCGGCTCTTCGAGCGCGGACGAATCGCTGCTCACCGGCGAGTCGCGGCCTCTGGCCAAGGCGCCGGGTGCAGCGCTGGTCGGGGGCTCGGTGAACCTCGAGCAGCCGCTCGTGATGCGCGTGACGCGCGCCGGCGCCGAAACGCAGGCCGCGGCGATCGTGCGCCTGGTCGAGCGCGCTGCCGCCGCGCGGCCGAAGCTGGTCGAAGGAGCCGATCGCCTCGCGCGCCACCTGACGCTCGTCGTGCTGGCGGTCGCCGCGGCGGCGTTCCTGGGGTGGCTGGCCGCGGCTCCCGCGCGCGCTCCCTGGGTCGCGGTCGCGGTGCTGGTGGTGACCTGTCCCTGCGCGCTCGCGCTCGCCGCGCCGATCGTGCTGACGCGCGCGAACGCCCGCCTGCTCGCTCGCGGCCTGGCGCTCACGCGCTCGCGCGCGATCGAGGCGCTCGCGCGCGCGACCGACGTGGTGCTGGACAAGACGGGGACGCTGACGCTCGGGCGCTTCGCGCTGGCGCGCACGGCGCTCTTCGGCGCGCTCGACGAGCCCGCCTGCCTCGCACTCGCGCGCTCGCTCGAAGGCGCGAGCCGCCACCCGATCGCGCGCGCCTTCGGCGCGGGCCCGGTGCTGCCGATAGCGGACTCGAAGAACTACCCGGGGCACGGGGTCGAGGGCATCGCCGCCCGCGGCCGCGTGCGCCTCGGAACTGCCGCGTTCTGCCGCGAGCTGGCGCGCAGCGCGCCGCCGCCGGCCGGCGCCGGCCCGGCGCACACGGCCGTGTACTTGGCCGACGCATCGGGCTGGCTCGGCGCGTTCCTGCTCGAGGACGAGCTGCGCGCCGACGCGCCCGATCTGGTCGCGGCGCTCAAGGCGCGCGGGCTCGCGCTGCACCTCGTGAGCGGCGACGATCCCGCCGCGGTCGAGGCGCTCGCGCGGCGCCTGGGCATCGAGTCGTTCGCCGGCGGCGCGACCCCCCAGGACAAGTACGCCTACTGCGAGCGCCTGCAGCGCGCCGGCCGCGTGGTGGCGATGATCGGCGACGGGCTGAACGATGCGCCGGTGCTCGCGCGCGCCGATGTCTCGATTGCGCTCGCCGGCGGCGCGGACGCGGCGCAGGCGCAGGCCGACCTCGTGCTGCTCGGCGAGCAGGCGCAGGCGCGCCTCGCCGGCATCGACGAAGCCTTCGCGCTGGCGCGCCGCGCGATGCGCGTCATCCGCCAGAATTTCGGCTGGGCGCTCGCTTACAATGCCGTCGCGCTGCCGCTTGCGGCGGCGGGGCTCATCGGTCCCTGGGAAGCCGCGCTCGGTATGTCGGCGAGCTCGTTCGTCGTGGTACTGAACGCGATGCGGCCGCTCGCGCCCAAGGCGCCATGGAAAGCCTCTACATTCTCATCCCGCTCTCGGTCGTATTCGTATTCGTGATCGGCTGGGTGTTCTGGCGCGCGGTCGAAAGCGGCCAGTTCGACGATCTCGACCGGCCGGCGCACGACATCCTCGCCGACGACGACCGCCCCAAGGAGGACGGCAAATAGACACCATGCTCGCCATGCGCCTGCACGCGCCGCGCAACGCCTTGCGCGCCGAGCGCGTGCCGGTGCCCGAGCCGGGCCCCGGCCAGGTGCTCGTCAAGGTGAGCGCCTGCGGGGTGTGCCGCACCGACCTGCACGTCGTCGACGGCGACCTGACCGAAGGACGCTATCCGCTCGTTCCCGGGCACGAGATCGTGGGGCGCGTCGTGCGCGGCGGGACGCGCCATGCGGCCGGCGCGCGCGTCGGCGTGCCGTGGCTCGGCTGGACCTGCGGCGCCTGCGAGTTCTGCGCGGGCGGGCGCGAGAACCTGTGCGAGAAGGCGCGCTTCACCGGCTACACGCTCGACGGCGGCTACGCCGAGTACGCGGTCGCGGACGAGCGCTTTTGCTTTGCGCTGCCCGAGCGCTACGGCGACGCCGAGGCCGCGCCGCTCCTGTGCGCCGGGCTGATCGGCTACCGCTCGTACGCCTTCGCGGGCGAAGCGCGCCGCATCGGCCTGTACGGCTTCGGCGCCGCGGCGCACATTCTCGCGCAGGTTGCGAAGGCCCAGGGCAGGAAGGTTTTTGCCTTTACTCGTACAGATGACAGTAAGGGGAGGGAATTCGCCCTCAAATGCGGAGCGGACTGGGCGGGCGGGTCGGACGAAGCGCCGCCCGAAGCGCTCGACGCGGCGATCATCTTCGCTCCGGTCGGCGCGCTCGTGCCGCAGGCGCTCAAGGCGGTGAAGAAGGGCGGGCGCGTGGTGTGCGGCGGCATCCACATGAGCGACATCCCGGCGTTCCCCTACGCGCTGCTGTGGGGCGAGCGCGGCCTGCAGTCTGTCGCGAACCTGACGCGCGCCGACGGCGAGGCGTTCATGCGCGTCGCTGCGCAAGCGCCGATCCGCACGCAGACGACGAGCTTTCCGCTCGCGCAGGCGAACGAGGCGCTCGCCGCCCTACGCGAGGGCAGGCTCGAGGGCGCGGCGGTGCTGCTGCCCTAGCGCGCCGGCGAATCCATCCGTACGAGCCTCGTTCCGACGGGTTGGGGAGGCGGTTTGACCTGCATCAAACCGCCTTGTTGACGTCGCCCTTACGATTGCGATGCTGTTGCCAAATCAGGGGGAAACGCTCGCATGCCAACCGCCGGTACGTACAACTACAAGGTCGTCCGCCAGTTCGCGATCATGACCGTCGTCTGGGGCGTGGTCGGGATGCTGGTGGGCGCGTTCATCGCCGCCCAGCTCATCTGGCCGGACATGACCTACGG
>JBLMWT010000100.1:0-4654 GCA_050257375.1 Sphingomonadaceae bacterium | reverse complement strand
GCCAGTCGAGCCATAACTCGGCCGCGACGTCGCCGGAAAACTGCTTGGTCAGCATGTCGTCGCTGCGCGCCACCGCTTTCCACGCGACGTGCCGCGGCGAATCCGAGAGCTGGTAGCCGCGCAAGCCGGCGAAATCGTCGTTCCCCTGCGCCTGGACGCGGGCTGCGCCCGCGCTCGACCCCGCGCTCGCCGGAGGCAGTGCCGATTGTTCGGGGCGCGGATAGATCAGACAGCGTGCGTCCGGCTCGACGTAGCTCCAGGCGCGAAACAGGCCGAGCGGGAAGCGCGTCTCGAGCATCACGCGGCCCAGCGGCAGCCACCCGCGGCGGGCGGCGGGCACCGCGAGCACGACCTCCGCCGCGGCATCGGGGGGCACGTCGGTCACCATTTGCGCACCGCTCGCCAGGTGGCGGAGCAGTATCGAAGGGCGCTCGATCCCGATTCCGCCGTCGAGATGGATGCGGAATTGCGCGGCCTCGCCCGCGTACGCCGGCTCGGTGCGCCCCACGCTCACCGACAGGCGCGCGAGATTGCGGGCGGTGTGCACCATGGCCGCCAGGCCCACGCCGGCGAGCAGGAAGGTCAGGGCGAAACCGAGCGAGATGGCGTAGTTGATCGAGCCGACGAGCAGGACGACGAGCGCCGCACCGAACATCCACCCGAGCCGCGTAGGTACGATGTACACGCGTCGGTGCCTGAGCACCACGGTGCCTCGCTCGGGCGGCGTGAAGCCGTACAGCCAGTTGGCGAAGCGTGGACGGTCTAGCAGGCTGCGGATCACGCCCAATTCAATTCGTCGGTCCGTCGTAGTTCCATCGCTTTTTCCAAGCCGCGATCACCCGAGTGGGATAATCGGCCTGACCCAGGCTGCCGTTGTAGCGACCCAGAGCGCGAAAGTAGTCGCCCTTTTCTCGATCCAGGTAATAGCGCAGGATGACGCAACCATAGCGCAGGTTGATGCGCAGGTGAAACAGGTTGTCGTGCGGCCGTCCGATCAGCTTCACCCAGAAGGGCATCACCTGCATGTAGCCACGCGCTCCGGCCTGAGAGATCGCGTACTTGCGGAACCCGCTCTCCACGTCGATCACGCCGAGAACGAGTTGCGGATCCAGGCCCGCCCGGGTCGCCTCGTACTGCACGGTCTTGAGCAGTTGCAGCCGCATCAAACGGTCCGGCATCTGCTTCGCGAGCCGACGTGACATCTCGCCCAGCCAGCGCTGCGCGTCATCCTGCCG
The DNA here is from genome assembly GCA_050257375.1 of Sphingomonadaceae bacterium. Taxonomy (GTDB): domain Bacteria; phylum Pseudomonadota; class Gammaproteobacteria; order Burkholderiales; family SG8-39; genus DAHVFK01. The sequence goes on along the minus strand of JBLMWT010000100.1, from coordinate 3,419 downwards.
GCTGAACGTGAGCGTCGGCGGGGGGCGGTCGCCGATCGCCGCCGAAAGCGCCGTGCGCACTGCGTCGGCGAGCGGCTCGTACTGCTGGGCGCCGGCCATGGCCGCTGCCGGCACGAGCAGCGCGACGGCAAGCAGCAGGCGATGCAGCGCGGCCCGGGGGTTCATCCCTCGGCGAGCCGCTCCTGGAGAAAGCGCGCCGCGTCGGCGAGAGCGATGTGGCGTGGCTGCGCGTCGCGCCTTCCCTTGTACTCCAGGGTCCCCGCAGCCAGGCCCTTGTCCGAAACCACCACGCGGTGAGGAATTCCGAGCAGGTCCATGTCCGCGAACAGCACCCCCGGCCGCTCGTCGCGGTCCTCCAGCAGTACGTCCACGCCCGCGACCCGGAGTTCGGCATACAGGCGGTCGGCCGCCTCGCGCACCGCTGCGCTCTTGTGGTAGCCGATCGGCACGAGGCTCGCTTCGAACGGCGCTATCGGCCGTGGAAAAGCGATACCGCGCTCGTCGTGGTTCTGCTCGATCGCGGCGGCCACGATGCGCGTTACGCCGATGCCGTAGCAGCCCATTTCCATCGGCCTGGTCTCGCCCTTTTCGTCGAGGAAGGTCGCCTTCATCGCCTCGGAATATTTGGTGCGCAGCTGAAAGATGTGGCCGACCTCGATGCCGCGCTGGATGCGAAGCACGCCCTTGCCGTCCGGGCTGGGGTCGCCCTCGACCACGTCGCGCAGATCGCCGACCAGCGCCGGCTCGGGCAGGTCGCGGCCCCAGTTGACGCCTGCGAGGTGAAACCCCTCCTCGTTTGCGCCGCACACGAAATCGCTCATGGCCGCCACGCTCCGGTCGACCAATACGCGCACGCTGGAAACGCCCACCGGGCCGATGTATCCCGGTTTGCAGCCGAGGTGGCGCTGAATCTCGGCATCGGTGGCGAAGCGGAAAGGCGCGAGCTGCGGCAGCTTGCCCGCCTTCACCTCGTTCAGCGTGTGATCGCCGCGCAAGAGCACGAGATTGAATTGATCGTCGTGCATCAGCGCGATCGCCTTGACCGTACGCTCGAGCGGCAAGCCGAGCTGCTCTGCCACCTCCTCGCAGCGCGTCTTGCCCGGCGTTGGAACCTTCCTCAGGCTCTCCGCGGGCGCCTTGCGCGGCGCGGCCGGGGCAAGCGCTTCGGCGAGCTCGACGTTCGCCGCATAGGAGGATTCCGCGCAATAGGCGATGGCGTCCTCGCCCGAGTCCGCAAGCACGTGGAACTCGTGCGACCCGGTGCCGCCGATTGCGCCGGTGTCGGCTGCGACCGCGCGAAAGCGCAACCCCAGGCGCGAAAAGATTCGCGTGTAGGTCTCGTACATGTTGCCGTACTCGCGCTGAAGGTCCTCGTGGCTGGCATGAAACGAGTAGCCGTCCTTCATGAGGAACTCCCGCGCGCGCATCACGCCGAAGCGCGGCCGGATCTCGTCGCGGAATTTCACGTGCATCTGGTAGAAGTGCACGGGCAGCTGCCGGTAGCTCTTGATCTCGCGCCGCGCGACGTCGGTGACGACCTCCTCGTGTGTGGGCCCGAAGAGGAAGTCGCGCTCATGGCGGTCCTTGATCTTCAGCAATTGCGGGCCGAAGGTCTCCCAGCGGCCCGATTCCTGCCACAACTCGGCGGGGATGACACAGGGCATTTGAACTTCGAGCGCCCCGGCGCGGTCCATTTCTTCGCGTACGATGGTTTCGACCTTGCGCAGCACGCGCAGCCCGACGGGCATCCACGTGTACAGACCGGAGCCGAGACGGCGGATGAGGCCCGCGCGCAACATGAGCTTGTGGCTGACGAGTTCGGCTTCGGAGGGTGCTTCCTTGATCGTGCCGATGAAGAATTTTGAGCTGCGCATGCTTGGTTTGCTTCGCGGCCGTATGCCATTCTCGCCGCAGCGTTGTAATTGCCTGAAGGCTGTGGAAAAATCGTTGCCGATTCTAACGTAAGGCGCTGTGCCCATGCTCGACAAGGATGGATTCCGTCCCAATGTAGGCATCATCCTGGCGAACACGCGCGACGAGGTGTTCTGGGGCAAGCGCATCAACCAGCACGCGTGGCAGTTTCCGCAGGGAGGCATCAAGCACGGCGAGACCCCGGTGCAGGCGATGTACCGCGAGCTCGAGGAGGAGATCGGCTTGCTGCCGGAGCACGTCAGGATCCTGGGGCGCACGCGCAACTGGCTGCGTTACGAAGTGCCCGAGCATTGGGTGCGGCGCGACGGGCGCGGCGCCTACAAAGGGCAGAAGCAGATCTGGTTTCTGCTGCGGCTCGTCGGGCGCGACTGCGACGTGAGGCTGCGCGCCAGCGGCCATCCCGAGTTCGACGCGTGGCGCTGGCACGAATTCTGGATACCGCTCGAGGCGGTGATCGAATTCAAACGCGACGTCTACCGGCGGGCGCTGGAGGAACTTTACCGCTTCCTCGCAAGCGACCGGCGCCCGCGCGCGAGCCGCGCAGAGCACGTCACCAATTGAACCCGTCCGGGCGCGGCGCGCCCCGGCGGGCGGACATGCAGGAGGCGACATGGAACGCAACTACCAGGCATTGCCGAGCCGCACTCTTGGCGAAGGCGCGGGCTATCGCCGGCCCGCCCAAGCGAAAGCCGGCGTCGACCTCGAATCGCCTGCGCGCGAGGTCATGACCGATCTGACGCGCGTCAGCGCGGCGACCATCCGTCCGCAAGCGCCGGCGGCGAGCGCGAACCAGTACATGATGGCGCGCGGCGTGCGCCTCCTGCTGGTGATCGACGAGAACGAATGCGTGCTTGGGCTGATTTCGGCAACCGACATCCTCGGCGAGCGCATGCTGAAGGTCGCGACCGCGCGCGGGCTGCGGCGCCACGAGCTGACGGTCGCTGACATCATGACGCCCGCGGAGCAGGTGGAAGTGATCGCGCTCGAGGATATCGACGGCGCGCACGTCGGGCACGTCGTTGCGACGCTGCTGCACGCGGGGCGACATCACGCGCTGGTTGTCGATGCGGAGCCCGGTTCCGGCCGCCGCATGGTGCGCGGCGTTCTGTCGCTGTCGCAGGTCGCGCGCCAGCTCGGCAGGCCCCTGCAACTCGCCGAGGTCGCGCGCACGTTCGCGGAGATCGAGGTCGCTCTCGGCCACTGAGGGGCAAGCGCTTGCATAGCGATCGTCAATCGTCCGGATTGCGAAAATCGATTTGATCAATACGTGCGCGCTGAGTAGTCTGGGCGCACACCAGCCGGAAGCGGCACCCATTTACAAGGAGGCATGAACATGAATCTCAAGGGAACCAAGACGCACCAGAACCTGAAGGATGCGTTCGCGGGCGAGAGCCAGGCGAACCGGCGCTATCTGTACTTCGCTGCGAAGGCGGACGTGGAAGGCCAGAACGACGTGGCGGCGCTGTTTCGCTCGACCGCGGAGGGCG
>JBLMWT010000099.1:0-3053 GCA_050257375.1 Sphingomonadaceae bacterium | reverse complement strand
TGGCCGACAAGACCTTCCTCGTCACGATCGGCGATCGCACGGTCGGAGGGCTGTGCGCGCGCGATCCGATGGTGGGGCCGTGGCAGGTCCCGGTGGCCGACTGCGCCGTGACGCTGCTCGATTACGACGGCTATGCCGGCGAGGCCTTCGCGCTCGGCGAGCGCGCGCCGCTCGCGCTGATCGACGCGCCCGCCTCGGGCAGGATGGCGGTCGCGGAGGCGCTCACCAACATCGCGGCGGCGCGCATCGGCGATCTGGGCCGGGTCAAGCTGTCGGCGAACTGGATGGCGGCCGCCGGCTATCCGGGCGAGGATGCGGCACTGTACGACACCGTGCGCGCGGTAGCGCTGGAGTTCTGTCCGGCGCTCGGCGTCTCGATCCCCGTGGGCAAGGATTCGCTGTCGATGCGCACCGCCTGGGCGGACAAGGAGGTGGTCGCGCCGCTCTCTCTCGTCGTGTCCGCGTTCGCGCCCGTCGAGGACGCGCGCGCGAGCCTCACGCCGCGCCTGCGCACCGACTGCGGCGATACCGAGCTCGTCCTGATCGACCTTGGCCGCGGCCGAAATCGGCTGGGCGGCTCGATCCTGGCGCAGGTCTACGGCCGCTTCGGCGACGAGTGCCCGGATGCGGACGACCCGGCGCTCGTCAGGAGCCTGTTCGAGGCGATCCAGTCGCTCGCCGCCGAGGGCCTGCTGCTCGCCTACCACGACCGCTCCGACGGCGGGCTGTTCGCCGCGGCCTGCGAGATGGCCTTCGCCGGGCACTGCGGCGTGACACTCAGCCTCGATGCCATCGCGTTCGACGCCGCGGCGGCGGACGTCGACGCGTTCAAGCGCAACAGCGAGACCCAGCTCGCGGGCCGGATGAACGACCTCGCGCTCGCGGCGCTGTTCGCGGAGGAGCTCGGAGCGCTGGTGCAGATCCGCGCCGCGGACCGCCCGCGCGTAATGGACGCGCTGCGCGCTGCGGGCCTGGGCCCCTGCGCGCACCTGGTCGGTCAGCTGAACGCGAGAGACGAAGTGCGCGTCACGCGCGATGCGAAGACCGTCTTCAGCGAGAAGCGCGTGGAGCTGCAGCGCGCCTGGAGCGAAGTCAGTCACCGCATGCAGGCGCTGCGCGACAACCCTGAGTGCGCGCGCGAGGAGCACGCGCGGATCCTCGACGCGGGTGATCCGGGTCTTTCTGTTCAGCTCAGCTTCGATCCCAAGGAAGTGTTCGTCGCCACCGGCGCGCGGCCGCGCGTCGCCGTGCTGCGCGAGCAGGGCGTGAACAGCCAGACCGAGATGGCCGCCGCGTTCGCGCGCGCCGGCTTCGAGGCGATCGACGTGCACATGTCGGACGTGCTCGCGGGCCGGGTGCGCCTCTCGGGCTTCAAGGGATTCGTCGCCTGCGGCGGGTTCTCCTACGGCGACGTGCTCGGCGCGGGGCAGGGCTGGGCGAAGTCGATCCTGTTCCACGCCGCGGCGCGGCGCGAATTCGAGGCCTTCTTCGCGCGAGCGGACAGCTTTGCGCTCGGCGTGTGCAATGGCTGCCAGATGATGGCGGCGCTCAAGGAGCTGATCCCGGGCGCCGGGCACTGGCCCGCGTTCCTGCGCAACCGCTCGGAGCAGTTCGAAGGGCGCTTCGCGCTGGTGGAGATCGTCGACAGTCCTTCCATATTGTTCCGTGGCATGGCGGGCAGCCGCGTGCCGATCGCGGTGGCGCACGGCGAAGGGCGGGCCGCGTTCGCGGCGGCGGAGGACGCCGGCAAGGCGCTCGTCACGATGCGCTTCGTCGATCACCGCGGCGCGCCGACCGAGCTCTATCCCTACAATCCGAACGGCTCGCCCGCCGGAATCACGGGCCTCACCACGGCCGACGGGCGCTTCAACATCGTCATGCCGCACCCGGAGCGCGTGTTCCGCAGCGTGCAGATGTCCTGGGCGCCGGACGGCGCGCCCGAGGACTCGCCCTGGATGCAGCTCTTTTACAACGCGCGGCGCTGGGTCGGGTGAAGCTCGACGCGCCGTTCTACACCGAGGAAGAGCTCGATGCCCTCGAGCGCGAGGATCCGCGCGCGGCGCTGCGCATCGCGCGCGAGCAGGCGATATTGAAGAAGCGGCTGGAGCAGGAAGTTCCGGCCGGGGCGCGCATGCCGACCGAACACGAGGTCCGCGAGATCCTGAACGAAGCAAGGCAAATCCTGATGCGCGACGGCGGCGACCTGGAGTTCGTCGCGCTCGCGGACGGCGTCCTCACGGTGCGCCTGAAGGGCGCGTGCGCCGGCTGTCCGCGCTCGGCGCTCGATCTGAAGAACGTGGTCGAGGCGCTGCTGCGCAAGCGCTTCCCCGCGCTGCGCGAAGTGCGCAGGGTGACCTGATTCGCATGGCGCACCCGGAACATCATCATCATCGCCGCGATTCGCACAAGCTTCTGGGGCTGGCCGTGGCGCTCACGCTCGGCTACGCCGTGGTGGAAGCGGCGGGCGGCTGGTGGGCGGGATCGCTCGCGCTGCTCGCCGACGCGGGCCACATGGCGACCGACGGGGCTTCGCTCGCGCTCGCAGCGCTCGCCGCCTGGGCCGCGCGCCGTCCCGTATCGGCGCGCCACTCGTTCGGCCTGGGGCGCGCCGAGATGTTCGCCGCGCTCGCCAACAGCGTGGCGATGCTGCTGATCGTCGCGCTGCTCGCGTTCGAGGCCTACGCGCGGCTTTCGAGCCCGCAGCCGGTGCGCGGCCTGGAAGTGAGCGCGGTGGCGGCCGCCGGCCTAGCGCTCAACGTGTACGTCGCGCGCCTGCTCGCGCGCGACGCGCACAACCTGAACACGCGCGCGGCGCTGGTGCACGTCATGGGCGATCTGCTCGGCTCGGTCGCGGCGCTCGTCTCGGGCCTGGTGATCGCGACGACCGGGTGGACCACGATCGACCCGCTTGCGACGCTCGTCATCTGCCTGCTGCTGGTCGCCTCGAGCGTGAAGCTCCTGCGCGAGGCGGTGCACGGCCTGATGGAGGGCGTGCCGCCCGGCATCTCGCTCAACGAGGTGGGCGAGGCGCTCGCCGCCGTGCCGGGCGTCGC
>JBLMWT010000098.1:0-5609 GCA_050257375.1 Sphingomonadaceae bacterium | reverse complement strand
GTGCGGGCGAAGTGGAAGTTCTGCTCCACGACGAGGATCGTCGTCTCGGTACGCTTGAGCTCGCGGAAGGCCTCGATCATGTTGCCCACGATCGCGGGCGCGAGGCCCTTGGTCGGCTCGTCGACCAGCAGCAGCTTTCTCGGCTCGACGATCGCGCGCGCGATCGCGAGCATCTGCTTCTGGCCGCCGGAAAGGTTGCCGGCGATGCCGTGCCAGAACTTTTCCAGCGCCGGAAACAGGCCGAAGATCCAGGCCAGGCGCCGATCGTCCGGCGCGCCGCCGCGCGCCGCGAGCAGCATGTTCTCGCGCACCGTCAGCCCCGCGAAGATGCCCATGTTCTCGGGCACGTAGGCGACGCCAAGGCGCGCGATCTCGGGCGTCCTCATGTCCTGGATCTCGGTTCCGCCGCACACGACCCGGCCCGCGGAGGCGCGCCACAGGCCCATGATGGTGCGCAGGCAGGTCGTCTTGCCCGCGCCGTTCCTGCCCAGCAGCATGGTCAGGCCGCCGCGCGGCACCTCGAAGTCCACGCCCTGCAGGATGTGGTACTGCCCGATGTGCGTGTTCACCCCGCCGAGCGCGAGCATTGCCTCAGGCATCGGCTTTCACCCCCAGGTACGCCTCCTGGACGATCGGCGAGGCGATCACCTCCTCGGGCGCGCCGTCGGCGACCAGCTCGCCCTGGTGCAGCACGACGATTCGGTCCGCCAGCGAGCGCACCACGTCCATCTTGTGCTCGACCAGCAGCACCGTCTTGTCGCCCATCGCCTTGATGTGCTCGATCAGCTCGAGGATCACCGGCACCTCGTCCACGCTCATGCCGGCGGTGGGCTCGTCGAACATGAACACTTCGGGCTCGAGCGCGAGCAGGATCGCGACCTCGAGCTTTCTCTGGTCGCCGTGCGGCAGCGCCGCCGCCGCCAGGTCGCGCTTGTCGGCCAGCGCCACCCGGCGCAGCGTATGCTCGGCGCGCTCGACGAGCTCGACGTGGCTGCCCCACATCGACCACAGGTCCCTGCCCAGGCCGGCGCGCGCCTGGACGGCGAGGCGGACGTTCTCGAGCACGGTGAGGCGCGGAAAAAGGTTCGTGAGCTGAAACGCGCGCCCGACCCCGCGCCGCGTGCGCGCCGCGGCGCCGAGCGAGGTGATGTCCTCGCCGTAGAGCGATACCCGTCCGGCGGAGGCCCGCAGCTGTCCCGAGATCAGGTTGAAGTAGGTGGTCTTGCCGGCGCCGTTCGGCCCGACGATGGCGGTGAGGGTGCCCGGCCGGAAGGCGCAGGACACCTCGTTCACCGCCACGTGCCCGCCGAAGCGGATCGTCAGGCCGTGGGTTTCCAGGACCGGGTGTTCCACGGTCCTCTTCTCCGGCGCGCTATGCGATCAGCGCTTGTTGGTGACCGGAACCGGCAGCTCGGAGGCGTGGATCACGCGCACCAGGTTGAGCAGGTCCCATTCGTTCTTCTGCTCCGCGGCCTTCTTGATGCGGAACTCGTACATGTCCTGCATCGCCTGGTGGTCCTCCTTGCGGAAGGTCATCTTGCCCTTTGGCGTGTTGAAGGACATGCCTTCCATGGCGGAGATCAGCTTCTCGGTGTCGGTGCCGCCGGCTTTCTCGATCGCGTCGACGATCGCGACCGCCGCCGCCATGCCGCCGCAGGTGAAGAAGTCGGGCGGCATGCCGTAGCGCTTCTCGTGTTCCTTCACCAGCCAGTCGTTCATCTTGTTCTTCGGGAAGCCGTAGTAGTAATAGATGGCTCCCTGCACGCCGGCGAGGTCCTTCCAGCCCTTCATGACGGGCAGAATATTGCCGCCGGGCGCGAGCTCGATGCCGTAGCGCTCGGGCTTGAGCGCGGCGATCTTGGTCACCGGGTTCGGGCCGGCCCAGATGATCGCCAGCACCTTGCGGCCGGGCTTGTCCTTGAGCGCGGCGAAGATGCGTTCGGCGGGCGCGGTGAAGTCGGTGGTCTGCTGCGGTGCGTACTCCTCGTGCACGATCTTCGCCTTCGAGCCGACGGCCGCGAGCGCGTTCTTGAGCGCGTTCACGCCGTCGTGCCCGAACGCGTAGTCCTGCGCGAGCGTCGCGATCGAGATGTCGCCCTTCAGCGTGGCGGCAGCGGCGAGACCGTCCTGCGTCGAGTTGCGCGCGGTGCGGAAGATGTAGCGGTTCCAGTCCTTGCCGGTGATCGAATCGGCGACCGCGGGCTCGACCACCAGGATCTTCTTGTATTCCTCCGCGACCGGCAGCATCGCGACGCCGATGCCGGAATTGACCGGGCCGACCGCGATGTCGGCCTTGTCGTCGCCGAAGGCGGCGGCGAGCTGCGCCTTGCCGACGTCGGGCTTGTTCTGGGTGTCCTTCTCGATCACTACGATCTTGCGTCCGAGCACCTCCATCGTGCCGTGGGTCGCGTATTCCAGACCCATCATCAGGCCGGTGTGGCTCTGCTTCGCGTAGGCCTCGAGCGGCCCGGTCTTGCCGTACACGTGCGCGATCGTGATGTCCTTCGCCGAAGCCAGGCTGGCGGCGGCCACGAGCGTCACGCCGGCCGCCCATTTCAATGTCCGGTTCATGCTCCCTCCAAGGTGGATGCTGCGACCGGCGATTCGCAACGCCCGTGCCAGGAAGAAGAAGGCATTGATTAGATAGGTGTTTCCATCGAATCGGACAGGCTTGTTTTCGGGGCAATGTCCGATAAAAAGACAGAACCCGGAAATGCGTGTGCGCAATCCGGACAGGCTGTCCGTCAGGCGGACAGGCGTTTTATCTCGGCCAGCTTCTCGTAGAGCGTTGCGCGCGAGATTCCGAGCATGCGCGCGGCGGAGACCTTGTTGCCGCCGGTCGCTTCGAGCGCCGAGCGGATGGAGCTGCGCTCGATCTCGGCGATCAGTTGCGGCAGCGGGCGCGGCGGTTGGGCCGGCCGTGCGGTGGGTGCGCCGGGCAGGACGGCGGTGAAGTCTTCCGCCTCGAGACGCGCGTGGTCGGTGAGCATCGCGGCCTGCTCGAGCGAGTTCCTCAGCTCGCGCACGTTACCGCGCCATTCGTGCGCGGCGAGCGCGGCGAGCGCGCCCGGCGCGAGCTCGCGCTGCGGCATGCCGGTGCGCGCCGCAATGCTCTCGAGCAGATTCTCGGCGAGCGCCGGCAAATCGGCGAGCCGCTCGCGCAGCGCCGGCACGCGGATCGGCAGCACGCTCAGGCGGTAATACAGGTCCTCGCGGAAACGCCCCTCGGCGACCAGCGCCTTCAGGTCGCGGCTCGTGGCCGCGATCACGCGCACGTCGACCTTGATCACCTTGTTGGTTCCGAGCGGCTCGATTTCCTGCTCCTGCAGCGCGCGCAGCAACTTGGCCTGCAGCGAGACCGGCATGTCGCCCACCTCGTCGAGGAACAGCGTGCCGCCGTCGGCGAGCACGAAGCGACCGTCGCGCCCTTTTCGCTCGGCGCCGGTATAGGCGCCGGGCGCGACGCCGAAGAACTCGGCCTCGAGCAGCGTTTCCGGAACGGCGGCGAGGTTCACGCTCACGAACGCCCTCTCGGCGCGCGCCGAGGCCGCGTGGATGGCGTGCGCGAGCAGCTCCTTGCCGGTGCCGGTCTCTCCCACGAGCAGCACGTTGCCGTCGCTCTGCGCGGCGCGCCGCGCCTGGCGCTTGACTTCCAGCGCCGCGGGGCTCGCTCCGATGAAGCTGGCAAAGGTGTACTTGGTGCGGCGCTGCGCCGCGAGCTCGCGGCGCGCGTCGTCGAGATCCTTTTGCAGGCGCGCGAACTTGGCGATGAGCGGCTGCAGCGTGGTCTCGGGGTGGTCGAACAGCACCATGCCGAGCACGCCGATCACTTCGCCCGAATCGTCGCGCAACGGGATGCGGCTGACGACGAAGGTGCCGGCCTTGTTGGTGAGCAGGTCGATGAGGATCGGCTTGCCGGTCTCGAGCACGTGGCGCATCAGCGTGTTGGGCACGACCTCCTCGACCGGCCTGCCGACGAAATCCTCGGCGCGCTCGAAGCCGAGCGCAGGGAGGAAGCGCTTGTAGCCCTCGTTGATCCACACCACGCGCCCGCTGCGGTCGACGAGCATCATGCCCTCGCTCATGCTCGAGAACAGATCGAACATGGAGCGCGCCGCGAGCTTGAGGACGTTCTCGGCGTCGAGCGGCAGCGAGGGCGCGCTCATTCGTCCGGCCTCGGCTGCGGCTTGGGCCGCCGCCCGACGGTCACCTGGAGCGCGAGGTCCTGCTTGCCGCGGCGCACTTTCATGTGCGCTTGGCTGCCGGGCTTGAGGGCGGCCACCAGATTTAGCATCGCCGACCGATCGGCGACCGGCTTGCCGTCGACTTCGGTCAGCACGTCGCCCGGCTTGAAGCCCGCCTTGTCGGCCGGGCCGCCGTGCAGCACGCCGGCGATGAGCGCGCCGCGCGCGTCGCCGCGCTTGGGCGAATCCGGCAGGCCCGAGCCGGTCTCCTGCACTTCGACGCCGATCCATCCGCGCGTCACGGTGCCGGTCTTGATGATCTGCTCGAGCACGGACTTCGCGGTCGAGACCGGAATCGCGAAGCCGATGCCGTTCGAGCCGCCGGATGGGGAGTAGATCGCCGCGTTGATGCCGATCAGGTTGCCGCGCGAGTCCACCAGCGGCCCGCCGGAGTTGCCGGGATTGATGGCCGCGTCGGTCTGGATGAAATTCTCGTAGGTATTGCCAGGGATGTGCAGGCCGCTGCGCCCGAGCGCGGAGACGATGCCGGAGGTTACGGTCTGGCCGACACCGAACGGATTGCCGATGGCGAGCACCACGTCGCCCACGCGCAGCGCGTCGGACGAACCGAAGGTGATCGCCGGCAGGCTGCTCGCGTCGACGCGCAGCACCGCGAGGTCGGTCTCGGGGTCGTCGCCGACGACTTTCGCGAGCAGCTTCTTGCCGCTGGGCAGCGCAACCTCGATCTCCTCGGCCGCCTCGACGACGTGCTGGTTGGTGAGGATGTAGCCAGACGGACTGACGATGACCCCCGAGCCGAGGCTCGTCGTGCGCTGCTCCTCGTCCGGCACCTGGTCGCCGAAGAAGCGCTTAAACAGCGGATCGTTGAACAGCGGGTGGCGCGGCACCCGGACTTCCTTGGAAGTGAAGATGTTCACCACCGAAGGCGTGGCGCGCTCCACCGCGACGTGCAGCGACTCGGGCTCCGCTTCGACGGGGGCGGGGCGCACCGGCGCCTGCTTCACTACGGCCACTTTCGCCCGCTGCGGCAGCCATTCGGGGTGAAAAGTCGAGACGACGAACAGCACCGCGACCGCGATGGTCGCGGCCTGGGAAAAGATGAGCCACAGCCGGTACATGCCTCGTTTAGCCTACCACAGGGGGGACACCGCGCCCGCGCCGAAACTGTCGAAGCCCTTTCATGCGCGGGGTCAAAAAATCCCCGAATATTGAAACGGTTAGATGCGGATTCTTGGACTTCGCGGCAGTGCGTCGCTATAATCCACGGCTTTACCGTTTCCTTGCCCTTTCCCTTCCAGGTTCGAGTCAATGAGCGATAACCAGCAACCCGACAAGACGCGCCGTACCCTGATCGTCGCCACCTCAGCCGTCGGCGGCGCGGCGGCCGCGGGCGCCGCCGTTCCG
>JBLMWT010000097.1:0-5207 GCA_050257375.1 Sphingomonadaceae bacterium | reverse complement strand
ATCGGTTCGGGCACCAAGCTCGCGATGGAGGACGCGATCGCGCTGTTCGAGTCGCTCAGGGCGGAGGAGTCCATCAAGGGCGCCCTGCTGCGCTACGACACGGTGCGCCGCGAGGAGGTCGAGAAGACCCAGCATGCGGCCAACGTGTCGCTCGCCTGGTTCGAGCACATGAAGCGCTACTGGGGCATGGATCCGCTGCAGTTCGCCTTCGGCGTGATGTCGCGCTCCAAGCAGATCACCTGGGAGAACCTCGAGCTGCGCGACCCCGGCTTCGTGCGCGACGTGCAACGCTGGTTCGCGGCCGACGTGCGCGCGAAGGGCTTCGACATCGACATGGAGAATCCGCCCGTGCCGATGTTCACGCCGTTCCGCTTGCGCGGCATGACGCTCGAGAACCGCGTCGTCGTCTCGCCCATGGACCAATACTCCGCAGTCGAGGGCGTGCCGACGGATTGGCACTTCGTGCACTACGGCTCGCGGGCGATCGGCGGCGCGGGCCTCGTGTACATCGAGATGACCTGCGTGTCGCCCGAGGGGCGCATCTCGCCCGGCTGCACCGGGCTGTGGAACGAGGCGCAGCGCGACGCCTTCCGGCGCATCGCCGACTTCTGCCACGCCAACTCGAAGGCCAAGCTGTGCATGCAGATCGGCCACTCCGGGCGCAAGGGCTCGACGCAGCTCGGTTGGCAGGACATCGACCATCCGCTCGAGCGCGGTAACTGGCCGGTGGCGTCGGCCTCGCCGATTCCGTACTACGAGGGAGAGTCGCAAGTGCCGCGCGAATTGACGCGTGCCGACATGGATCGCGTGCGCGACGAGTTCGTGCGCGCGACGCGCTACGCCGACGAGGCCGGCTTCGACATGCTGGAGTTGCACATGGCGCACGGCTACCTGCTCGCGAGCTTCATCTCGCCGCTCACCAACACGCGCGGCGACGAGTACGGCGGGCCGATCGCGAACCGCATGCGCTACCCGCTCGAGGTGTTCCGCGCCTGCCGCGCCGCCTGGCCGGAGCAAAAGCCGATGTCGGTGCGAATCTCGGCGACCGACTGGGCCCCCGGGGGGCTGTCGGGCGACGACCTGATGGCGCTCGCGCGCATGCTGAAGGACGCGGGCTGCGACCTGATCGACTGCTCGTCCGGACAGACCGTGCCCCAGCAAAAGCCGGTGTACGGGCGCATGTACCAGGCGCCGTACGCCGACTGGGTGAGGAACGAAGTTGGCATCGCGACCATGACGGTCGGTGCCGTGACGACAGCCGACCAGGTCAATACGCTGCTCGCGTCGGGCAAGGCCGACCTGGTGGCGCTCGCGCGCCCGCACCTCGCCAATCCGTACTTCACGCTGCAGGCCTCGGCCTGGTACCAGCACACGCCGCAGCACTGGCCGCCGCAGTACCTCTCGGGCCGCGACCAGGCCTTCCGCAACGCGCCGCGCGAGCGCGCCGAGCTGACCGACGTGCGGCTGCGCGCGCGGCCCGCGAGCCACGAGCTGAAGGACGAGGCGAAGTCCGGAGTTAAGATCGCGGCATGAAGCGCTGCGCCTGGGCGAAAACGCCGCTCGCGATCGCCTACCACGACCGGGAGTGGGGCGTTCCGGTGCGCGACGACCGCAGGCTGTTCGAGTTCCTCGTGCTGGAAGGTGCGCAGGCGGGGCTGTCGTGGGACACGATCCTCGCCAAGCGCGTGCGCTACCACGAGGTGTTCGACGGCTTCGACCCGCGCAAGGTGGCGCGCTACGGCACGGTGAAGAAGGCGCGCCTGCTCGTCGATCCGGGCATCATCAGGAACCGCGCCAAGATCGAGGCGGCGGTGCTGAACGCGCGCTGCTTCCTCGAGGTGCAGGAGGAGTTCGGCAGCTTCGCCGAGTATGCCTGGGCTTTCGTGGACGGACGGCCGCTGCAGGGCAGGCGCCGGAGTCCGGGCGACATCCCCGCGCGCACCGAAGTCTCGGATGCGTTCTCGAAGGACCTCAAGCGGCGCGGCTTCAAGTTCGTCGGATCGACCATCATGTACGCGTTCATGCAGGCGGTCGGCATGGCGAACGACCACACCGTCGGCTGCTTCCGGCACGCGGGGCTGGCGCGCGGATGAGATCGCTGCTCGCAATTGTCGCGCTGCTTGGCGCAGCCGCCGCGCCCGCGGCTGCCGCATCGGCGCCGTACGACGTGAACGGCATCACGCTCGGCGCGAGCGAGAGCGAGGTGAGGGAAGCTTTCCCGAGCGCCTACTGCCAGCTGCTCGAATGGAAGTCGGTCGCAGCGGACCGGCGCTGCGACGATTCCAGGATCTCGTTCGGCGGGGTGCCGGCGCGCGTCACGTTCTACCTGAAGCACGCCACGGTGCAGGCGTTCGACGTCGGCTTCAACCCGCGCGACCTCGAGCGGGTCGTCGCGTTTCTCAAGAGCCAGTACGGCGCGCCGGCTTCCGAGCGCACCGAGACGATCGCGCGCCCCGGCAAGGAAGAGCAGAAGATCTACAAGGCGGCCTGGCGGAAGGGCGACGTCACGGCGCGGGTGACGGTGCGCCTGGGTACGCGCTACGGACGTCTCGAGGTGTCGCGCGGCGACTTCGCGCAGAAGATCTACGAAGTGAAGTAGCGCGCGTCAGATCCACACCCAGGGGCGGCGCGCGCGGTCCCTCGCCTGCCATGCGCCGATGGTCGGCTCGCGCGTGAGCGTGACGCCGATGGCGTCTAGGCCCTCGAGCAGCGCCGTCTTGCGCAGCGGGTCGATCTCGAAGGCGTGCAACTCGCCGTCGGGCGCCATGAGCGTCTGCGCGGGCAGATCGACCGTCAGTTCGAGCGGCGCGGAAGCCGCTGCGAGCGTGCGCAGCAGGCGCTCCACCACGGGCTTTGGCAGCCGGATCGCCAACACGCCGTTCTGAAAGCAGTTGTTGTAGAAGATGTCGCCGAAGGACGGGGCGACGACGCAGCGAAAGCCCATGCCGGCGATCGCCCATACCGCCATCTCGCGCGAGCTGCCGCAGCCGAAGTTCTCGCCCGCGACCAGGATCTGCGCGCCGCGGAACTTCTCGTGGTTCAGGGGGAATGCGGGATCGTCGCGCCCCTCGGCATCGAAGCGCGTCATCTCGAAGGCCCACCGGCCCATCTCCGCGCGCGGCGTGCGCACGCAGCGCTCCACGCGGATGATCATGTCCGTGTCGACGTTCGGCCAGGGCAGCGCCGCGGCGGTGGATCGCAAGACGGTGAAGGGGTCCATGTTCAACCGAGAAAATCCCTGACATCGGCGATCTCGCCCGCGACCGCACAGGCTGCGGCGGTCGCCGGGCTCGCAAGATGCGTGCGTGCCCCCGGCCCTTGGCGGCCGACGAAATTGCGGTTCGAGGTGGAGATGCAGCGCGCTCCGGGCTCGACCAGCTCGCCGTTCGCGCCGACGCACAGCGAGCAGCCCGGCTCGCGCCATTGAAAGCCGGCGTCGCGGAACACCTGGTGCAGGCCCTCGGTCTCGGCCGCGCGCTTGACGCCCATCGAGCCGGGCACCACCCAGGCCTGCACGTGCGCCGCCACCTTGCGCCCGCGCGCGACCTCGGCCGCGGCGCGCAGATCGGACAGGCGCGAGTTGGTGCACGAGCCGATGAACACGCGGTCGACGCGGGTACCGGCGATCGGCCGGCCCGCAGAGAGCCCCATGTATTCGAGCGCTTCCGGCTTCGCGTCGGGGATCGACGCGTCGACCGCGATCGCGTCCTCGGGGCTCGTGCCCCAGGTGACCTGCGGAGCGAGGCGGGAGACGTCCAGCTCGACCTCGCGATCGAAGGACGCACCCGCGTCCGACGAAAGCGTCCGCCACCAGCCGAGCGCCTGGTCCCACAGTTCGCCCTTCGGCGCGAAGCGGCGCGCGCGCAGATAGTCGAAAGTCGTCTGGTCAGGCGCCACCATGCCGATCTTGGCGCCGAGCTCGATCGACAGATTGCATAGCGTCATGCGCGCTTCCATGCCGAGCGCGCGCACTGCGGCGCCGGCGTACTCCAGCGCATAACCGGTGCCGCCGGCGGCGCCGACACGGGCGATGAGCGCCAGGATCATGTCCTTGGCGTACACGCCCTTCGCGAGTGCGCCCTCGAAGCGCGCGCGCATCGTCTTCGGCCTGCGCTGCACGATGGTCTGCGTGGCGAGCACGTGCACGATCTCGGTCGCGCCGATGCCGAAGGCCAGCGCGCCGAGCGCGCCGTTGGTGCAGGTGTGCGAGTCGCCGCACACGACGAGCGTGCCCGGCTGCGTGATGCCGAGCTCGGGCGCGATCACGTGCACGATGCCCTGCTCGTCGCCGCCCACGTCGAACAGCCGCACGCCGGCCTTGCGCGTCTCGAGGCGCAGGCCGTCGACGAGCACCTGCGCCCAGTCGTGCGCGCCGCCGGTGCGGCCGGGAGCGGTCGACACGACGTGGTCCGCCGTCGCGAAAGCGAGCTCCGGATTGCGCGGCGTCAGGCCGCGCTCGGCGAGCTCGGCGAGCGCCTTGGCGCCGCCCAGGTCGTGCAGCATATGGCGGTCGACGTGCAGCAGGTCGGTGCCGCCGCCGAGCGGCTCGATCACGTGCGCGTCCCAGACCTTGTCGAACAGCGTGCCGGCCATCAGCGGGGATACGAGCCGTTGTTCACGTCGAGCGTGGTGCCGTTCAGATATTCGGGGCTCGCGCTCCCGAGCCACAGAATGGCTTGCGCCACCTCGCGCGGCGTGCACACGCGGCCCGAATACACCGCGCGCATGACGCCCTCCTTGCGCGATTCGGGCAGCTGCTCGTACATCGCGGTCTGCGTCGGGCCGGGCGCGACCGCGTTCACCAGCACGCCGTGGCGCCCGAGCCAGCCGGCGTAGCTCTTGGTGATGTTCAGGAGCGCCGCCTTGCTCGCGCCGTACCACAGGTCGGGATGGCCGGTGAACGCCGCCACGGAGCCCACGTTGACGATGCGCCCGGACTTCCTCTTCATCATCTGCGGGGCGAGCGCGAGCATGAGCGCCGCCGGCGCCTCGAGATTGACCGCCATGATCTCTCGCCGATGGGCGTCCGGAATCGCGTCGTAGGGCTCGCAGTAGAGCACGCCGGCGTTATTCACCAGCGTATCGATCTCCCCGAGGCGCGCGACGAGCGCCGGGATGCCGGAGAGGTTCGTGAGGTCGTAGTCGATTTGCCTCGTGGAAAGGTCGGAGTGCGAGAAATCCTTGTCCAGGGCAAGCACTTCGAACCC
>JBLMWT010000096.1:0-7871 GCA_050257375.1 Sphingomonadaceae bacterium | reverse complement strand
GCGGCGATCAGGTTCTCGCCCGTGCCGAAGAAGAAATTGGAGACGATCACCAGCGCGATCGCCAGCGCGACCGCGCCGGGCGCGGCGAACCAGAGCAGCGCCGTCGACAGCACGCAGCCGACGGTGGCGCCGAGCAGCAGGCGCTTCTTCGCCGCGTGGGCGTCGGCCCAGGCGCCCACGAGCGGCCCGGTGACGACGATCGCCGCGTAGGACAGCGACAGCGCCGCGGTCCAGGCGAACGTGGCCCAGTGAGCCGCGCCGGCCACCGCGGCGACGAAATAGGCGTTGAACACGGCCGTGATCACCACCGTCGTGTACCCGGAGTTCGCGAAGTCGTACATGCTCCAGGCCCACACCTCGCGCAGCGTGACATCTTGCGCCAACGCGCCGGATCGACGGGTAAAAGCCATGGCGAATTCTAGCGTTAAGGTATAGTGTTTCACGTAAATTCGAGGCCATTGCATGCAGCAAGCGGTTCAGACTCCCGCCGCAGAGCGCCGCCTGGCGCTCGTCCAAGTGATCGACTGGCTGGTCGAGGATCGGCTGCTCGACGGCGCGTTGGCCGAACAACTCAAGAAAGAGCGGCGTTACTACCGCGGAAACCAGCACCCGTTGGTCATCCTCGCCGACCATAAGCTGAAGGCGGTGGGGGCCGCTGGCCGCCCGCTGACGCTCGATGCCCTCACAGAATGGCTCGCGAAGCGTGTCGGCATGGACTATCTGCACATCGATCCGCTGAAGATCGACTTCTCGGCCGTCACCGAGGTGATGTCGAGCGCGTACGCGACGCGCTTCCGCATCCTGCCGGTCGGCGTGAACACCAAGGAAGCGGTGATCGCGACTGCCGAGCCGTACGTGCGCGAGTGGGAGCACGAGCTCTCGGCCATCCTCAAGCTCGGCATCAAGCGCGTGATCGCCAATCCGGCCGACATCGAGCGCTACCAGGTCGAGTTCTACAACCTGGCGAAGTCGGTGAAGGGCGCCAACCGCAACGCGGTCGGCAGCGCGAGCCTTTCGAATTTCGAGCAGCTGGTCGAGCTGGGCAGCGGCAACAAGCAGCTCGACGCGAACGACGCGCATATCGTGCGCGTGGTCGACTGGCTCTGGCAGTACGCGTTCGAGCAGCGCGCGAGCGACATCCATATCGAACCGCGGCGCGAGGTCGGCATCGTGCGCTTTCGCATCGACGGCGTGCTGCACCAGGTCTACCAGATCCCGGTCGCGGTGCTGCAGGCGATGACCAGCCGCATCAAGATCCTCGGGCGCATGGACGTGGTGGAAAAGCGCCGGCCCCAGGACGGGCGCGTCAAGACGCGCACGCTCGATGGCGACGAGGTCGAGCTGCGCCTGTCCACGCTGCCGACCGCATTCGGCGAGAAGCTGGTGATGCGCATTTTCGACCCGGAGGTGCTGATCCGCGATTTTCGCGAGCTCGGCTTCACCGACGAAGACCACCAGCGCTGGAAGGAGATGACCGAGAGGCCGAACGGCATCGTGCTGGTGACCGGGCCCACGGGCTCGGGCAAGACCACCACGCTGTACTCGACGCTGAAGCAGCTCGCGACGCCCGATGTCAACGTCTGCACCGTCGAGGATCCGATCGAGATGGTCGAGCCGCTGTTCAACCAGATGCAGGTGCAGCCGGCGATCGAACTGGGTTTCGCGGAAGGGCTGCGCGCGCTCATGCGCCAGGACCCCGACATCATCATGGTGGGCGAGATCCGCGACTTGGAGACCGCCGAGATGGCGGTGCAGGCGGCGCTCACGGGCCACCTGGTGCTCTCGACGCTGCACACGAACGACGCGCCGAGCGCGGTCACGCGGCTGCTCGAGCTCGGCGTGGCACCCTACCTGCTGAACGCCACCGTCAACGGCGTCATGGGCCAGCGCCTGCTGCGCACGCTGTGCTCTAAGTGCAAGCGCAAGACCGAGCTGAACCGCAGCGAGGACGTCGACGCCTGGGACGCGCTGGTTGCACCTTGGAAATCCAAGCGTCCGTCGGCGGTGTACAAGCCCGTGGGCTGCCTCGAGTGCCGCATGACCGGGTACCAGGGGCGCCTTGGTATCTACGAGACGCTGGTGTGCTCGAGCGGCATCAAGGACCTGGTCGCGGCCAACGCGGACGTGGCGCGCATGCGCGATCAGGCGTACAAGGAGGGCATGAAACCGCTGCGCATCAGCGGCGCGATGAAGGTCGCCGCCGGCCTGACCACCATCGACGAGGTGCTCAAGGTCGCTCCGCCCCCGTACGACGCGGGCAGCGTCCACTGATGAGCCGGTGCGCCGCCTAGAGCTCCTCCTCGCGCGCGTCCGGCGCGATCCCTTCCTGCGCGGCGTCGCGCTGTATCTGGCGATCATCGGCCCGCTCGCGCTGGCCCTCAGATTCGCGCTGTCCGCCTACCTGTCGCCGGAGGCCGAGGCCGGCCTCGATGCCGCGCTGCTCGCGCTGGTGGCGGGGGGATTCATCTTCGTTTTGGTACAGGGATCGCTGCGCCGGGGCGAGGACGAGATCCAGGCGCTGCGCTCCGACAGCGAGCGCTTCCGCAGCCTCACGGCGCTCACCGCCGACTGGTTCTGGGAGTCCGACGCCGAGCACCGCATCACCTGGGTGAGCGGGGGCGCGCCGGTGATGATGATCTTCGGCCAGGGGGCCGTGTACGGCAAGCGCTTCTGGGAGGCGCCGGGCGTCGAAGTGGCCTCCGAATCGCTTACGCACCATCTGGAGCAGATCGCCACCCATCAGCCGTTCTTCGACCTGGAGATCGCGCGCTCCGACGAGCGCGGCGCGCGCGTGGTGCACATCGTGTCGGGCCAGGCGCGCGTCGACGCGGAGGGCAGGTTCCTCGGCTACCGCGGCGTCGGGCGCGACGTCACCGAGCAGCGGCGCGCGGAGCGCGCGCTGAGCGAAGCTAAGGAGCGCGTGGAGCTTGCGCTCGAGGGCGGCAGCCTCGCGACCTGGGACTTCGACCTCGAGACGGGCGTGACGCACTTCGGCACCGGCTGGGCGCGCCTGCTCGGGCGCAAGCCCTCGTCGGACGACGCCGACATCGCGGCGGTGCTCGCGGAGGTCCATCCCGACGACCGAGCGGGCGTGCGCGAGGCCTTCGTGAAGACGCTCAAGGGCGAGATGCCCGCTTTCAGCGCCGAGTACCGGTTGCGCGACGCCGCGGGTGACTGGCGCTGGCTGCATTCCGCCGGCCGGGTCATCCTGCGCGGCGCCGACGGGCGCGCGCGACGCGTCTCGGGCACCGCAGGGGACATCGAGGCGCGCAAGCGCGCCGATCAGGCGGTCCGCGAGGCGGAGCAGCGCTACCGCTCGCTCATCGAGCTCCAGCCCGATGGCGTGATCGTGCACAGCGGCGGGCTGATCGAGTACGCGAACCAGGCCGCGGCGCGCATCGTGCGCGCGGGTTCCCCGCGCCAGCTGATCGGCTTGCCGCTGGAGAAATTCGTGCAGCCCGAGGAGCGCGAGCGCTTCCGCGAACGCCTGCAGTACCTGCTCACCGGGCCGGGCAGCACCCGGTTCGAGGAGCGGCGGCTGCGAGGTTTGGACGGAGCCGACATCCTGGTCGAGGCCGCCGGCGTGTCCTATCTGGAGCGCGGGCGGCTGGTCGTACAGTCGCTGGTGCGCGACGTGAGCGAGCAGCGCAAGGCGCGCGAAGAGCTCGCCGAGCGCGAGCAGCGCTTCCGCGACGTAGTCGAGGCCGCGGGCGAGTACGTGTGGGAGACCGATGCCGAGTGGCGCTACAGCTACCTCTCTGCGCGCGTCGAGCACGTGATGGGCTATCTGCGCCACGAGATGCTCGGCCGCCGGCCGCAGGACTTCATGGCGCTCGGCGAGGCGCGCGCCCACGAAGAGTGGTTCGAGCGCCGCGCGCGCGAGGCTCAGCCGTTCCGGGACCTGGTGTTCCGCGCGGTCACCAAGACCGGCGGCGCGATCTGGCTGTCGGTGAGCGGCATGCCGGTGCTCGACGCGGCCGGACGGCTGAAGGGCTACCGCGGTACGGGTGCGGACATCACTGCGCGCAAGCAGGCCGAGCAGCGCATCGAGTATCTCGCCACGCGCGATGCGCTCACCGGCCTGCCGAACAAGCTGCTGCTCGCGGACCGCGCGGGTCAGGCGATCCTCGCCGCGGCGCGCGTACGCGCGCGCCTGGCGGTGCTGCTGTTCGACCTGGACCGCTTCAACTTGGTGAACGATTCGCTCGGGCATCAGGCGGGCGACGCGCTGCTGCGCGCGGTCGCGGAGCGGCTGGGCAACACGCTGCGGCGCGAGGACACGCTGGCGCGCCTGGGCGGGGACGAGTTCGTGCTCGTCTGGAACGGGCTGAAGGGGGCGGAGGACGCGGCGCTCGTCGCGCAGCGCATCCTCGACGTGCTGGCGCGCCCGTTCACGGTCGAAGGGCGCACGCTCAACGTCTCTGCGTCGATCGGTATCAGCGTGTACCCGGATGACGGACGCGATTTCGCCGCGCTGCTGAAGAACGCCGATGCGGCCATGTACCACGCGAAGGAGAGCGGCCGCGGCACGTTCCGGCTCGCGTCGCCCGCGCTCATGGAGCGCGCGCTGGAGCGGCTGCGCACCGAAAACGAGCTGCGGCGGGCGCTGGCGCGCGGCGAATTGGTGCTGCACTACCAGCCGGTGGTACGCGGCCGGCCGGAAGCCGGCGGCCGCGTGGTCGGCGCCGAGGTGCTGGTGCGCTGGCAGCATCCCGAGCGCGGCCTGCTGCTACCGGAGGAGTTCATCCCGCTCGCCGAGGAGAGTGGATTGATCCGCGCGATCGGAGAGTGGACGCTCGAGCGCGCGCTGTCGCAGATCGGCGCCTGGCAGCGCAGCCTGCCGGCGGGCGGGCCGTGGTTCGCGGTGAACGTCTCCGCCACCGAGCTGGCGCAGGGCGAAGCCTTCGTCGCGCGCCTGCGCGCGGCGCTCGCCGCGAACGGCGTGGATGGCCGCAGCATCGAGCTCGAGCTCACCGAGCGCAGCCTGATGGCGCATTTCGCGGAGAACGCGGAGACGCTGCGGCGCATCGGCGAGCTGGGAGTGCGCTGCGCCATCGACGACTTCGGCACCGGCTATTCCAGCCTCGCCTACCTGCGACGCTTGCCGATCGACAAGCTGAAGATCGACCGCTCGTTCCTGCGCGAGCTCGCGACCCACGCCGCCGACGAGAGCATCGTGCGCACCATCACCGCCATGGCGCGGACGCTCGGCCTGGCGGTAGTCGCCGAGGGCGTCGAGAGCGCCGCGCAGCTCGAGCGCGTGCTCGCGCTCGGTTGCGAGGAGTGGCAGGGGCACTACTACAGCATGCCGCTCGAAGCGGCGGATTTCGAGCAGCTGCTCAGGCAGCGCGAGACACTCGGCAAAGCAGCGCTTTGAGATTGGTCTGGTCCGACACGGGATCGCGTTGCGTCTTGTCGGTGAGGAAGTTGACCGAGCGCCACGGGTGGTAGGGCTGGCGCTCGCCCCAGCCTATCGGCACGAACACCGCCTCGGGCCGGATGCCGGCGTGCAGCCAGGCCACGGCCTCGATCGAGCCGTGCGCGGTCTCGACGCGCACGCGCTCGCCGTCCGCGATGCCGAGGCGCGCGGCCTTGTCCGGATGGATCTGGCAGTACAGGTCCGGCCACATTTCCTGCGCCTGCCAGAAGTAGTGGGTGAGGCTGTGGAAATGCGCGGCCGGCGGGCGCCCGGTGACGAGCTCGGTGTCGAAGCCGCGTGCGCGCAGGCGCGCGCCCGGCGCGTCGGGCGCGGGCGCGACGATCCTCGCGCGCGCCGCGCCGGTGTCCGTCCGGCAGAAGGGCGAAACGACGCCCGCGTCGCCGTCGCCATCGAGCAGCTCGACCCAGGGCAGATCGGCGAGACTCTCGCGCTCGGCGTAGAACTCGGGCATCGCCGAGAGACCCAGTGCGGCGAACTTCGCTTCCATCGCCTCGGTCCAGAACTCGAGCTTGCCGCTCGCGGTCGGGAAGCGATGCCCCTGCGGTGCGCCCGCTGCGCTGGTGCCTTCCAGGTACAGCGTTTCGACCTCGGGCGCGGTTTCGCTCGCGACCGGCTGGCGCACCCAGCGGTAGGGCACCGAGTGAAGTCGTCTTTGCGTGGCGCCGCGCAGCAAGTCGTTGTCGATGCACGCCTCGTCCCAGAAGACGCGCGGATCCTTCCAGGACTCCTTCAGCACGTCGCCCATGCAGAGCCGCCGGCCGAGCTCGATCCAGATCCAGCCGTCGGCCTTCGCCTCGCCTGGCGGCTCGATCATCTTGTCGATCCAGACAATCCTGCGGTCGTCGTTGCCGCGCCCGATCTCGCCCTTCTCGATGCCGGTCGCCGCAGGCAGCACGTAATCGGCGAACGCGGAGGTCTCGTTCGGGAAGAGCTCGATGTGAACGAGCAGGTCGAGCGCCGAGAACGCCGCGCGCGCGGCGTCCTGCCCGGGCCACAGCGACATCGGATTGTTGCAGGCGATGAGCGCCTTGATCGGGTAGGGCTTGCCGCGCGCCATCGCCTCGGTCCAGCCGGTCGGGCTGCGGCGCACGCGCGGCTTCGCTATCTTCGGCCGACGCGCGGCGGGCGCATTCGGTGCGATCGGCGTGCCGTGGCTCATGTTGAAGAACGCGCCGCCGCGGCGGCCCCAGTTGCCGGTAATCGCGGCGAGGAACATCAGCACGCGGTTGGTCTGCGTGCCGTTGGAGTGCTGGTTGATGCCGCGGCTGGCGAAGATGACGCAGCCGTCGGCGGCGGCGACCTCCTCGGCCAGGCGCCGGATCTCGGCGGCGGCGATGCCGGTGACGGGCTCGGCCCACTCGGGCGTGTAGCCGCGCGCCAGGATGAAGTCGCGCCATCGCTCGAATCCGAGCAGCCAATCGCGGCAGAAGGCCGTGTCTTCGAGATTGCTCGCCAGGATGTGCTGGCACATCGCGAGCGCGAGCGCCATGTCGGTGCCAGGCCGGATCGCCAGCCAGCGGTCGGCCTTCGAGGCGGTCACGGTGAGCCGCGGATCGACCACGACCATCTTCGCGCGCCGGCGCAGCCGCCAGTCGTTCACCATGCCGAAGTACACCGGGCGCGTCTCGGCCTGGTTGTCGCCCAGGTACAGGTACATTTCGGCGGAACCGATGTCCTCGGGGGTGTAGCTGTTGCCCGAGCCGATGCGTCCCTGCACGAGCTCGTAGGCGACGTTCTTGCCGCTCGCGCAAAACGGGTCGGTGCCCTCGTGGTTGGGCGTGCCCCAAAGCTGCGCGAATAGGCGCGTGTAGCCGAGGTAGTCGAGCATGCCGGTGCGCGTGCCGATGAATAGCGCAAGCGCCTCGGCACCGTGCTCATTCTTTATGGCTGTCAGTTTTTCGGATATTTCGTCGAGCGCCTCCTCCCACGACACGCGCGTAAAGCGGCCTTCGCCGCGCGCGCCGATGCGCTTTTGCGGATACAGCAGCCGGTGCGGGCTGCGGTACAGCTGCAGCGTGAGCTGCGACTTGGGGCACACCCGGCCGGCGAGCAGCGGGTCTTCGTCGTTGCCGGTGATCTTGACGAGCTCGCTTCCGCGGAAGTGGAACTGGGTGCTGCAGCAGTTGAAGCAGATATTGCAGCCGCCCGGAACGACCCGGTCGGGCTCGGCCTCGGCTCGAGGCCTGCCATAGGGAAACTCGGGTTTCACGTCGAAGAGACTTCCGGAGGCAGCCGCGGGCCGCTGCATGGCGCGCTCCGGCGCGAGGCGCTCGAGGTACACGGTCGCGGGACCAAGGAGGAACGAGTCGTTGTCGCGCGCGCGGCGACCTTCCGCGCGGGCCCGCTCGAGCAGCTCGTCGCGTTTTCCGAAGCTGATCGCGCGTGTCGGGCAGACGCTCGCGCAGGCGGTCGTGAGGCCCGCCGCGCGGCG
>JBLMWT010000095.1:0-3869 GCA_050257375.1 Sphingomonadaceae bacterium | reverse complement strand
TCTGGGGCGCCGCCTACACTCTGTGGATGTACAAGCGGGTGATCTTCGGCCCGATCGGCAACGACCACGTGGCCAAGCTGAAGGACCTCAATCCGAGGGAGATGCTCGCCCTGGGGCTGCTTGCGCTCGCCGTGCTGGCGATGGGCCTGTGGCCGCTGCCCTTCACCGACGTGATGCACGCCTCGGTGAGCGAGCTGCTGCGCCACGTCGCACTGCCGAAGATCTGACCGCGCATACCGCCCATGCCACCGACCCTGATCACCCTGATAGACCACCTTCCGATGCTGCCGGAGGCGCTGCTGCTGGTCGGCGCGTGCGTGCTGATGATCGCCGACCTGTACGTGAAGGACGAGCGCCGCGGCGCCAGCTACGTGATCGCGCAGATGGTGCTGATCGGCTGCGCGGCGGCGACCGCGTTCGTGATGTGGGGCTCCCGGTCGCACGAGCCCTACAAGTACGTCCTGTTCGGCGGGTTGTTCGTCGACGACATCATGGCGAACGTGCTGAAGATGGCGGCCTACGTCTCCGTGTCGGCGGCGCTGGTGTACTCGCGTCAGTACCTGTTCGAGCGGGGCCTGCTGCGCGGCGAATTCATGACGCTGCTGCTGTTCGCGTTGCTCGGCATGATGGTGATGATCAGCGCCGGCAGCTTCATCACGCTTTACCTGGGCCTCGAGCTGCTGTCGCTCTGCCTGTACGCGATGGTGGCGCTCAACCGCGACTCGGCCATGTCGACCGAGGCGGCGATGAAGTACTTCGTGCTGGGCGCGCTCGCCTCGGGGCTGCTGCTCTACGGCATGTCGATGATCTACGGCGCCACGGGCAGCCTCGACATCACCGAGATCGCGCAGCACGTGCGCGAGCTGAAGAGCGGAGCGCTGTTCGAGGGCTCGTCGACGCACCGCTTCCTCGTGTTCGGGGTGGTGTTCGTCGTGGCGGGCATCGCCTTCAAGCTCGGCGTCGTGCCGTTCCACATGTGGATTCCGGACGTGTACCAGGGCGCGCCGACCGCCGTCACGCTGGTGATCGGCACGGCGCCCAAGCTCGCGGCCTTCGCCATGGCGATCCGCCTGCTGGTCAACGGACTGCTCGACCTGGCGGTCGACTGGCAGCAGATGCTGGTGATCCTGGCGATCGCGTCGATGGCGCTCGGCAACATCACCGCGATCGCGCAGTCGAACGTCAAGCGCATGCTCGCCTATTCGACGATCGCGCACATGGGCTTCATGCTGCTCGGCCTGCTCGCAGGAGTGGTCGGCGGCAATCGCCTCAACGCGCCCGACGCCTACAGCGCCGCCATGTTCTACACCATCGTCTACGTGCTTATGTCGCTGGGCGCCTTCGGCATGCTGATCTTCCTGTCGCGCGCGGGCGTCGAATGCGAGACGCTGGAGGACCTCAAGGGGCTGAACCGGCGCAGCCCCTGGTACGCCTTCATCATGCTGGTGCTCATGTTCTCGCTCGCCGGCATCCCGCCGACCGCGGGCTTCTACGCCAAGCTCGCCGTGCTGTCGGCGGCGATCAATGCGGGGCAGGTTTGGCTCGCCGTGGTGGCGGTGATGCTCTCGCTCATCGGGGCGTTCTACTACCTGCGTATCGTGAAGCTCATGTACTTCGACGAGCCCAAGCTGGTGCGTCCCGTGGGCGGCACGCTCGACATGCGCGTGCTGCTGTCGCTGAACGGCCTGGCGGTGCTCGGCCTGGGGATCCTGCCGCAGAAGCTCATGGCGCTGTGCATGAGCGCCGTCATGGGCCTGTAGCGCGGCGGTGGCGAAGAAGGACCTGAGCGAGCACTTCGTCTCCGGCGAGGAGGTGTTCTCCGGCAAGCTGCTGCGCGTGCGGCGCGACGTCGTGCGCCTGCCCGACGGCACTCAGGCGGTGCGCGAATACGTCCGCCACCCCGGCGCGGCGGTGATGGTGGCGCTGTTCGAGGACGGACGCGTACTGCTCGAGCGGCAGTTTCGCTACCCGCACGGTCGCGACTTCCTCGAGCTGCCGGCCGGCAAGCTCGAGCCCGGCGAACCGCACCTGGATACCGCCAAGCGCGAACTGCTCGAGGAGACCGGCTACGTCGCCGCCGAGTGGCGGCGCCTCGGCGTCATGCACCCCTCGGTCGGCTACACCGACGAGGCGATCGAGCTCTTCCTCGCCAAAGGCCTGACCAAGAAAGAAGCCAGGCTCGACGACGGCGAATTCCTCGAGGTGCTCGAATTACCCTTCGCAGAGGCGATCGCCATGGTGCGCGACGGCCGCATCACCGACGCGAAGTCGATCGCAGGGCTGCTCTGGGTGCAGAGCTTCCTCTAGCCGCACACCCCCACGTAGCCGCAGGCGGTGCAGTAGTCGCAGCCGTCCTTGCGGATCATAGTGTTGTTGCCGCACTCGGGGCAGCGCCCGCCCTGCATGACGGGGGTGCGGCCCTTCTTCTCGGGCTCCTCGAGGATGCCCATCTGCAGCTTCGGAACACCGTTCTCGTCCAGGATGCCGAGCATCGCGTAGCGGTGCAGGATGAGGCGCGCGAGGTAGGAGATGGTCGACGGGAAGGTCTGCTGCTTCTGGCCGCCGGGCACGAAGGCCATGAAGTCGCCCAGCGGCTCGGGGAAATCGAGCAGCTTCCTGAGCTTCATGCCGATCCAGGCCGGGTCGAGCACGCGCATATCGAGCGACAGCACCTTGCACAGACCGTCCAGGCAACGCGGGTATTCGCCGGAGAGCCACATGGAGTAGGGCCGCGTGTGGCCGTCGGGCAGGGTGATTTCCTTCAGCCCCAGCACGAAGTCGTCGCCGGTCCTCGGGTTGAGCACGTCCACCGTCCAGGACATGGTCCCGTCGGTGCCGGTCTTCGGCTCCTTGAGACTGAACATGGTGTCGATCACGTGCGTCGGACCGCCTTCGGCCAGCGCACCGAGCTGCTCGACGCGCCAGCGCACGACCTGGGCGAAGGCGGACACGGTCGAGGGCATGCGCCGCCGCTCGCCGTGCGGCGGGAAGGGCATCTCGAAGGCGTCGTCGCCCGCCGCCTTGGCGAGCGTGTCGAGCTTGAGCCTGAGCCAGGCGGCGTCGTTCGCGCGCATGTCCATCGACAGGGTCTTCGCGAGCGCGCCCAGGCCGCGCGGCTGCTCGCTGCCGTTCACCCACACCTCGAAGGCGTGCGGCTTGCCGTTCTCCACGTGGCCGACGAACACCGCGAAATGCCCGCGCGGGTGCTCGATCATGTAGGTCCAGGCCGGGTTGCCGCCTGCCAGGTCGGGCCGGCCGGGCCAGCGCAGGCTGGCGAGCACCGGCTGCGGCACGGTCTTGATCTGGATGCGGCGGTTTACGTCGTCGCTGCGGAAGTCCTGCGGCGCCGCCTCGGTCGGCTTCTCGACGCTCAGCACGGAGCCGAGCACCTTGTTCGGGCGGTAGGTGGCGAGCCCTTTGAGGCCGGACTTCCAGGCGTGGAAGTACAGGTCCTGGAATTCCTCCCAGGGATAGTCCTCGGGCACGTTCACGGTCTTGGAAATACTGGTATCGACGAAGGGCGCGACCGCGGCGACCATCTGCTCGTGCGCCCGGGCGCTGATCTCGAGCGCGGTGACGAAGTAGGGCGGCAGCCGCTCCGGATTGCCGCCCTGCGCCTTGTACAGCCGCCAGGCGTGGTCCTCGACCGGGAACTCCTTCATGGTGCCGTCCGGCATGCGCTTCTTGCGCGTGTAAGTCCAGGAGAAGGGCGGCTCGATGCCGTTCGAGGCATTGTCGGCGAACGCCAGGCTGATCGTCCCGGTCGGGGCGATCGACAGCAAGTGGCTGTTGCGCAAGCCGAGCTTGCGGATGAGCGCCTTGATGTCCTCCGGCAGGCGCGCGGCGAAGCTCGTGCCCGAGAGGTACAG
>JBLMWT010000094.1:0-5499 GCA_050257375.1 Sphingomonadaceae bacterium | reverse complement strand
ACCAGCCGCGCGGTCGCCGAGCTGAAGGGCGCGTTCGCGATCGCGGTCGTTTCCGACAGCGATCCGGGCGCCGTGGTGGTGGCGCGCAAGGGCGCGCCGCTGCTGCTCGGCCTGGGCGAGGGAGAGAACTTCGCGGCGTCCGATGTTTCTGCGCTGGTGCAGGTGACGCAGCGCGTGGTCTACCTCGAGGACGGGGATTGCGCCGAAGTGCGGTCGGATGGCGTGCGCATTCTCGACGCGGCAGCGCGGCCCGTTGAGCGACCCGTGCATCGCTCCGAGCTCACCGCGCAGGCGGTCGAGCTCGGCCCGTATCGGCACTACATGCAGAAGGAGATCTTCGAGCAGCCGGGGGCGCTCGCCAATACGCTCGAGATGGTGACCGGAGCGGGCTCGGTGCAGCCCGGTCTGTTCGGCGCGGGGGCCGAGACGCTGCTCTCCGATGTCTCGTCGGTGCAGCTGGTCGCCTGCGGCACGAGCTATCACGCCGGGATGGTGGCGCGCTATTGGATCGAGACGCTGGCGCGCCTCCCGGTGCAGGTGGATATCGCGAGCGAGTACCGCTACCGCGACGTCGTGGCGGATCCGAACGCCTTGTTCGTCACCATCTCCCAGTCGGGCGAGACCGCCGACACGATGGGCGCGCTCGAGCATGCGCGCTCGCTCGGCGTCGCGCGCACGCTGTCGATCTGCAACGTGCCGGAGAGCTCGCTCGTGCGTGCCTCGCAGCTCCGCTTCCTGACGCGCGCCGGCCCTGAGATCGGCGTCGCCTCGACCAAGGCCTTCACCACGCAGCTGGGCGCGCTGTTCCTGCTCGCACTGGTGCTCGCCAAGCAGCGGCGCATGCTCGCGCCCGCCGCCGAGCAGTCGCTGTTGCACGCCCTGCGCCACGCGCCGGCGGCGCTCGGCCACGTGCTCGCCGTGGAGCCGCAGGTCGAGCAGTGGGCGCGGCGCTTCGCCGAGAAGCAGCACGCTCTGTTCCTCGGGCGCGGCATCCACTGGCCGATCGCCATGGAGGGCGCGCTGAAACTGAAGGAAATCTCCTACATCCATGCCGAGGCCTACGCGGCGGGTGAGCTCAAGCATGGGCCGCTCGCGCTCGTCGATCGCGACATGCCGGTGGTCGCCGTCGCCCCGGGCGACGCGCTCGTGGAGAAGCTCAAGTCGAACCTGCAGGAAGTGCGCGCGCGCGGAGGCGAACTGTACGTGTTCGCCGACCGCGAGACGCAGATCGAGGAGAGCGACACGGTGCACGTCATCCGGCTCGCCGAGCACGCGGGTCCGCTATCCCCGATCCTGCACGTCGTGCCGCTGCAGCTGCTTGCCTATCACGCGGCGCTTGCGCGCGGCACCGACGTCGACAAGCCGCGCAATCTCGCAAAATCCGTAACCGTGGAGTGAGTCGTGAGAAATCTAGCGAAATGGATTCCTGTCACCCTGGCGCTTGCCGCCGGGACGGCGCATGCGGCCTCCGACGTATTCGCGTTCGGCGATCCGAAGCAGGGCGAGAAGCTCTACGAGCAGAAATGCGCCGCCTGCCACGTCGCGCAGTTCGGCGGCGACGGATCGCGCGTATTCACGCGGCCCGATCGCAAGATCCACACTGCGCCCGCGCTTCTCGCGCAGATCCAGTTCTGCAATACGCGCAGCCGCGCGGGGCTGACCGCCGAGGGGGAGCAGAGCGTCGGCGCGTGGCTCAACGAGAAGTACTACAAGTTCAAGTAGGCACCACCGCGGTCGCCTCGAGCTCGATCTTGCCGGGGTGGTCGAGCAGGTCGGCGACGAATATCATGCTCATCGCCGGGTAGTGCGTGCCCATCAGGCGCCGCCAGATGCGGCCGAGCTCGGCGCGCGCAGCGAGATAGGCAGGCTTGTCGCAGCAGTAGGCCGTCATCCGGCAGATGTGCTCAGGCCGGCCGCCGGCTGCGGCCAGCACGGCGAGCACGTTGGCGAGCGCCTGCTCGAACTGCGGCGCAATCGCCTCCGACCGGAAGCGCTGCTCGGCGTCCCAGCCGACCTGGCCGGCGACGAATACGAGGCGCCCGGGCGCGGCGGCGATGCCGTTTGCGTAGCCGATCGGCGGCGCCCAGCCTTCGGGCAACAGAACTTCGTGCGCGGGGTTCATCGCGCGCTCAGTCCGAGTATACGGGGGGATCGGGATCGCGGTCCCAGCCTGGCTCCGGCTTCGGCACGCGCTTCATCCATTGCTCGATCAGCTGCACGTGCTCGCGCTCCTCGCGAGCCATTTCCTTCGCGACCTTCTTCACCGCTGCCGGCATGCTTGCGGATTTCACAAGGCGCTCGAAGAACTTCAGCGCGCGGCGCTCGTTTCTGAGCCCGAGCTCGAGCGCGTGCCACGGCTGCATCAGGTAGTGCAGCTCGGTGGCCGGCGCGGTCTCGGGCGGCTCGGGATCTTCGTCCCAGCGCCACGAGAGCAGCGCGCGCGGCGGTTGCTTCCAGCCCATTTCCTCGAGGATGCGCTGCGCGTGCAGGCCCTCGATGTGCGAGAGCTTGCGAAACAACTCGGCGACCTCGGGGTTGTTATGCACCTCCATCTGGTCGGCGAAGTCCGCGTAGCGCTCCGAGGCGTCCATCTCCATCACGTAGGCGCGTGCCATGAATTCCGCATAGCCGGCGGCGGGCTTTTTCTTCTTCATAGCGCGAACTCCCTTTCCAGCTCGGCAATTTCCTGCGCCGCGCGCTTTTCGGTCGCGTACGGGCTGCGCTTTCCCTTATAGAGCACGCCGAGGTTGAATCCATCGTCGGTCATCAGCCGGCGCGCGGCGCGCGCCGGATCGTCCGTCGGCGCCACCGGCGCCGGCCGTACCGCCTCCTTCCAGCCGCGTTGCTCGGGGCGGAAGGTCACGCAGGGCGAGAGCACCTCGATGAACGAGAAACCCGGGTGTTGGATCGCCTCGGCGATCAGGCTCGCGGTGCCGCTGGGGTCCCCGGAGAAGGCGCGCGCGATGAAGTTCGCGCCCGAGGCGAGCGCAATCACCAGCGGGTGGAATTCGCGCAAGCCGGTGCCGGAGGGCGAAAGCTTGCTCTTCCAGTCGGGCTCCGTGGTCGGCGAGGGCTGCCCTTTCGTCATGCCGTACACGTGGTTGTCCATCACGATGTAGGTGAGGTCCACGTTGCGCCGGCAGGCATGCAGGAAATGATTGCCGCCGATCGAGTAGCCGTCGCCGTCGCCGCCGGCGACAAGCACGGTGAGCTCGGGGCGCGCCACCTTGAGCCCGGTGCCCGCGGCAAGCGCGCGGCCATGCACGCCGTGGAAGCCGTAGCAGGTCGTGTAAGCCGGTATGCGCGAGGAGCAGCCGATCCCGGACACCACCGCAACATTCTCGGGGCGCAGCGCGAGCGCGGCGAGCGCACGCGTGATCGAGGCGAGCACCGTGTAGTCTCCGCAGCCCGGGCACCACACCGGTTTGTAGTCGGACTTGAAATCCTGCGCGGTGAGCGCGGGTGCGACAGCCGGAGCGTTCATGCGCGACTCCATTTCACGAGCGTTTCGTAGATCTCGTTCGGCCGGATCGGAAGCGGTCCGGGGCGGCGCAGGCTGTGCACCTCGCCCGGCAGCTCGTACTCAGCCTTCAGGTAGCGGAGGAACTGGCCGCTGAAGCTCTGCTCGACGACCAGCACGCGCTTGACTCCCTCGAGCGCCTTCTTTAGTCGCCCGGGCTGTGCCGGCGCGAGCAGACGAAGCGATACCAGGCGCGCGCGCACTCCGTCGGCGCGCGCGCGCGCGAAGGCTTCGCGCACCGGCGCTGTACAGGAACCCCAGGTGAGTACCGCGATGTCGCCCTCGCCCTCGAGGCTTGCCCAGTGCTCCCCGCAATCGAGCGAGTCGAGCTTGCGCTGGCGCTTTTCCAGCTGCGCCAGATGGTCGGCCGCCTGAGAGGACGGCGTGCCGCGCTCGTTGTGTTCCAGGCCGTCGGCCGTATAGGTGACACCCGGCGTTCCGGGGATCGCCATCGGCGAGATTCCCGACGCGGTGAGCGCGTAGCGCTTGTATTCGGGCGCGTTCGGGCTCGCGCGCAGGCGTACGCCGTCGAACGCGCTGTCGCGCGGCCGCTCGACGATCGCGCGTGCCTGGCCGAAGTACTGATCGGAGAGAACGATCGCCGGTGTCTGCACGCGCTCGGCGAGGCTCACCGCCCATTGGGTCGCGGCCATGCAGTCGGCGACCGAATTCGGCGCCACGACGATGTGCGGCGCATCGCCGTGCATGCCGTACAGCGCGATATTGAGGTCGGCCTGCTCGGTCTTGGTCGCGATGCCGGTCGACGGCCCGGTGCGCATGACGTCGACCACCACG
This sequence comes from Sphingomonadaceae bacterium, assembly GCA_050257375.1. Classification (GTDB taxonomy): domain Bacteria; phylum Pseudomonadota; class Gammaproteobacteria; order Burkholderiales; family SG8-39; genus DAHVFK01. The sequence continues at coordinate 1,184 of JBLMWT010000094.1, read as the reverse complement.
ATCGGGATCTCGGCGGTCACGCCGAGCCCGAGCGCCTCGATCATCAGCGACAGCCCGGGTCCCGAGGTCGCGGTGAGCGACGGCACACCCCCGTAGGAGGCGCCGATGATCATGTTGATCGAGGCGAGTTCGTCTTCGGCCTGCACCAGCGTGCCGCCGACCTTGCTCAGAGCGGGCGACATCCACTCGAGCAGCTCGGTCGCAGGCGTAATTGGATAGGCCGCGACGAAGCGCACGCCGCCGCGCAGCGCGCCGTAGCCCGCCGCCTCGTTGCCGCTGATCAGCCAGCGCTTGCCTGCTAGTGCGGGCGGCGCCAAACGAAGCGCATGGCCGAGCGCCTCGGCCTGCGCGATGCCGAGCCTCATCGCGGCGAGACTCGCGGCGAGCGCGTCCCCGCCCTTCTTGGTTGCCCTCGTCACGGCGTGCGTAAGGGACGCTTCGGGCAGGCCCATCAGCCCGCCGAGCAGCCCCAGCGCAACCATGTTCGGCCAGCCGCCCGTCACCTTCTTGGCCAGGGACTTGAGCTCGACCGGCGCGTAGCGCGCGCCGGTTCGCACGAAGGCCTCCGGTGGTTCGCCCTGAGCGGGGTCGCCGACGAGCAGGCCCGTGGCGTCGAGCGGAATCTCGGAAGAAAAGCGGCCAACGTTCTGCCAGTCGATCGCCACGAGCGCGTGGAAGCGATCGTCCTGGCTGTCAGTGGTGAAAGTCGACACCCGCACCATGGCTGCCGCCTCGCCGCCGCGGATCTGCGGCCCGCTGGTGCGCGTCATGAGGCCGTAGTAACCCGCATGCGCCGCCGCCTCGAGCAGCATGTTACCCGCGGTCATCACCCCCGCGCCGCCCGAGCCGGCGAGCGCTACGGAGACGCTATCTCGCCCGGCGCTTCCTTTGTTCGCATCGCTCATGCGACACCTCCTGGATCGGCATGCTCGCGCAACGAAGCGCGAATTCCTTGCTCTGGATCAAATCGCCCGCGCATCCGCGGCGTAAAAAGAGCACTCATGCGGTGGTTCGGGACGTTGACGTCGCGGCGCTTCCGGGCTAAATTGGTAATGTGGTACTTGAATACCACAATAGGTGAAAACGCGGCGCAGGGCAAGTGGAGGAGCGGATATGGCGGCAGCAATCCACGCGCAACGCTGGCTGATGACGGCGCCCAAGGCGCCGCTGGTGCTCGAAGCGTT
>JBLMWT010000093.1:0-38326 GCA_050257375.1 Sphingomonadaceae bacterium | reverse complement strand
ATGCTCGACCGGACGATGGAGAACTTCACCGGGCTGAGAAACATCCTCTTCCTGCTGCATTTCGACACCTTCTGGATGGTGGTGAAGCAGTCGTGCATCTTCGCGGTCACTGCCGTGATCTTCAAGGCGCTGATCGGTTTCGTCAGCTCGCATTTCGTGCACAACCTGCCCGCCAAGGGGCAGCGCAAGTGGCGCGGCATGCTGCTCGTTCCGTGGGTGATCCCGACGGCGATGAGCACCATCGCGTGGTTCTGGTTGTTCGATCCGTCCTATAGCGCGCTCAACTGGATCCTGAAGCATTTCGGCATCGGACCCATTCCCTGGCTCGGCGTGACCGCCTGGGCACGCTTCTCGGTGATCCTGGTGAACGTCTGGTACGGGGCGCCGTTCTTTCTCATCATGTACCTCGCGGCACTCAAGTCGGTGCCGGAGCAGCTCTACGAGGCGGCGGCGATCGACGGCGCCAACTGGTGGCAGAAGGTCTGGTACGTGACCCTGCCCATGATGCGCAACATCATCGCCATCACGATGCTGTTCTCGCTCATCGTCACCTTCGCGAATTTCGATATCGTCCGGATCCTGACCTCGGGCGGCCCGGTGGACAGCACGCACATCTTCGCCACGTGGGCATTCGCTCTCGGTATCCAGGGCAACAACATTCCCATGGGCGCGTCGGTGTCGCTGTTCATGCTGCCGATCCTCGGCGTGGCGGCGTTCTTCATCCTGCGCGACATCACCAAACGCGGGAGCTCGGTCTGACCATGAGCGCGACCGCACAGGCAATCGGACCGCTGGAGTCGGCGAAGCACGGCAGCCTGAAGCGCAGCCGCCGCTGGGCTCTGATCTGGTCCTATATTTTCCTGGTGATCTTCGCGATCTTCTTCCTCATGCCGCCGGTCTACATGCTCATCATGGGCCTGAAGGGCAGCGGCGAGATCGCGGCGATGACCAACCCCTGGTGGGTGTATCACCCGACCCTGGAGAACTTCAAGGCATTGCTCACCTCCGAGCAGTACCTCACGTTCTTCCGCAACTCGGCGGTGATCTCGGTAGCGGTGGTCATCGTCACGATGCTGATCGCGGTGCCGGCCGCGTTCTCGCTCGGGCGCATGCGGTTCTGGGGTTCGACCAGCCTCGCGACCGGCGTGTTCCTGACCTACCTGATTCCGGATTCGCTCCTGTTCATCCCGCTGTTCAAGATCATGGCCTGGGTGCACGAGACCACCGGCGTCGCGCTGCTGAACAAGTGGTGGGCGCTGATCATCATCTATCCGACGCTCACCGTGCCGTTCGCCACCTGGATCATGATCGGCTACTTCCAGTCGATCCCCAAGGAGCTGGACGAGGCGGCGCTGATCGACGGCGCCGGCTACATCCAGATGCTGACCAAGATCTTCCTGCCAGTCGCGCTGCCCGGGATCATCGCCGCGACGATCTTCGCGTTCACGGTCTCCTGGTCCGAGTTCCTGTACCCGATGGCGTTCACGGTGTCGGCCGATCAGCTCGTGCTCCCGGTCGGCATCGTCACCACGCTGATTAAGGGCGACGTGTACAACTGGGGCCAGATCATGGCCGCCTGCCTGCTCGGCGCTGCGCCGCCGCTCATCATCTACGCCTTCCTCATGGACTACTACATCGCCGGCCTGACCGCCGGCGCGACGAAAGGATAGAGCCACTCATGGCCCAGGTAACGCTCCGCAAGCTGGTCAAGAATTACGACGAAACGCCCGCCGTGCGCGGCATCGACCTCGACATCTCGGACAAGGAATTCGTGGTGCTGGTGGGGCCATCGGGGTGCGGCAAGAGCACCACGCTGCGCATGATCGCCGGCCTGGAGGACATCACAGGTGGCGACGTGCTGATCGGCGGCGACGTAGTGAACGACGTGCCGCCCAAGGACCGCGATATCGCCATGGTGTTCCAGAACTACGCGCTCTATCCGCACATGTCGGTGTACGAGAACATGTCCTTCGGCTTGCGGCTGAAGAAGGTGCCGAAGGAGGAGATCCGGCAGCGCGTTGAGAAGGCGGCGCGCATTCTCGACATCAGCGAGTTGCTCGATCGCAAGCCGAAGCAGCTCTCCGGCGGCCAGCGCCAGCGCGTCGCCATGGGGCGAGCCATTGTGCGCGATCCGAAGGTGTTCCTGTTCGACGAGCCGCTGTCGAACCTCGACGCCAAGCTGCGCGTGCAGATGCGCACCGAGATCAAGAAAGTGCACCAGCAGGTGCGCACCACCACGGTGTACGTCACACACGACCAGGTCGAGGCGATGACGCTCGCCGACCGCGTGGTGGTCATGAACGGCGGCAACATCGAGCAGGTGGGCGCGCCGAACGACCTGTACCACAGCCCGGCGACCAAGTTCGTCGCCGGGTTCATCGGCTCTCCGGCGATGAACTTCATTCCCTGCAACCTGGAAGAGGCCTCGGGCGGCCTGCGGGTGCGGCTGAACGGCCAGCTTTCCTTCCCGGTGCCGCAGGAGCGCACGGCACGCTACCGGTCGCACATCGGACGCGGCAAGCTGCTGTTCGGCCTGCGGCCCGAGCACATCATGGAGCAGCGGCCGCACCTCGAGCCGAACCAGCATCCCTTCGAAGTCGACCTCGAGGTCACCGAGCCGATGGGCATGGAGACGCTCGTTTACTTCACCGTAAACGGCACCGAGGTCTGCGGCCGAGTCAACCCGAACGCCGGGGCGAAGGACGGCGGGCGCATGAAGCTGGTCGCCGATCTCAATAACGTGCACCTGATCGACGACGAGAGCGGCAAGGTGCTCTGAGTTTGCTGCAGGCGCTCCGGTTCACCGCCGCCTGCTGCCTGCTGGCCGCCGGCTGCGCCGGGGCCGCCGAGATCTCGATCTCCTGCAGTGCGCTCGGACGCGAGCGCGATATCTGCCGCGACGGCGCCCAGGCCTGGGCGGGCGCCACCGGAAACAGCGTGCGGCTGGTGTCGACGCCGAACTCGGCGAGCGAACGTCTAGCGCTCTACCAGCAGCTGCTCGCCGCGCATGCGGCAGACATCGACGTCCTGCAGATCGACGTCGTATGGCCCGGAATCCTTGCCGATCACGTCGTGGACCTGGCGCCTTACGCGGGGGCGCGCACGCGCGAGCACCTTCCGGAGCTCGTCGCAAACGACACGGTACGCGGCCGGCTGGTCGCGATGCCCTGGTTCGCCGACGTGGGCCTGCTCTACTACCGCCGGGACCTGCTCGCGAAGTACGGCCTCGACGTGCCGCGCAGCTGGAGCGCGCTCGGCGCGGCAGCGCGACGCATCCAGGACGGCGAGCGAGCCGCCGGCCACGCGAGCATGTGGGGTTACGTCTGGCAGGGGCGCGCCTACGAGGGCCTGACCTGCGACGCGCTCGAATGGATCGCGAGCCACGGCGGCGGCCGGATCGTGGAGCCGGACGGCCGCATTTCGGTCGACAATCCGCGCGCCGCGCGGGCGCTGGCGCAGGCGGCCTCCTGGGTCGGCAAGATCAGCCCGCGCGGCGTGCTCAATTACGCCGAGGAGGAGGCGCGCGGCGTTTTCCAGTCCGGCGACGCGGCGTTCATGCGCAACTGGCCCTACGCCTGGGCGCTCGCCGAGGCCCCCGGCAGCCCGGTGGCGGGCAGGATTGGTGTCGCGCCGCTGCCCGCGGGCGCGGGCGGCACGAGCGCGGGTGCGCTCGGCGGCGGGCAACTCGCGGTGTCGCGCTATTCAAAGCATCGCCGCCTGGCCGCCGACCTGGTGATGTATCTCACCGGGCGCGCCGAGCAGCGCCGGCGCGCGCTCGCCGGCGGATTCATTCCCACCATCCCCGCGCTTTATGACGATCCCGAGGTGCGGCGCGCGATTCCATTCCTCGACGTCGGCGCGCAAGCGCTCGCGCGCGCGGTGGCGCGCCCGGCCGCGGTCACCGGAACGCGCTACAACCGCGTCAGCGCCGCGTTCTGGAACGCCGCGCACGCGGTGCTCGCCGGCGAGGCGGACCCGGCCACGGCGCTCGGCTCGCTCGAGCGCCGGCTGCTGCGCATCTCGCGAGGTGGGCATTGGTAGACAAGAGCCAGCTCGACCGCCTGCGCACGCCGGCAGCCTGGCTGTTCATCGCCCCGACCCTGCTGGTGCTCGCGGCCGTCGCGGGCTGGCCGCTCGCGCGCACGGTCGCCTTCGGCTTCACCGACGCGTCCCTTTCGGATCTCGCCAGCTGGAAGTGGATCGGCTTCGAGAACTATCTGGCGCGCTACGATGGCCAGAGCGTCGGGTTGCTGCTCGATCCGACGTGGTGGCGCGCGGTCGCGAACACGCTGTTGTTCGCCTCCATTTCGGTGACTCTGGAGACCGTGCTCGGACTGGCGATCGCGCTGGTGCTGGTACGCAGCTTCCCCGGGCGTGCATGGGTGCGAGCGGCGGTACTCGTGCCGTGGGCGATTCCGACCGTGGTATCGGCCAAGATGTGGAGCTGGATGCTCAACGACCAGTTCGGCATCGTCAATCATGCGCTCGTCGCGCTCGGGCTGATCGCGCACCCGCTCGCCTGGACCGCGCAGCCCGGGCTCGCCATGGTGTCCGTGATCCTGGTCGACGTCTGGAAAACAACCCCATTCGTCGCGCTGCTCGCGCTCGCCGCGCTGCAGGTGGTGCCGCGCGAGCTCTACGAAGCGGCACGCATCGACGGTGCCGGAGCGGTGCGCGCCTTCTTCGACGTCACTCTGCCGATCATCCGGCCGGCGCTGATGGTCGCGGTCGTGTTCCGCACGCTCGATGCCCTGCGCGTGTTCGACATCGTCTACGTGTTGACCTCGAACAGCGTCGACACCATGTCGATGTCGGTATTCGCACGCCAGCAGCTGGTCGATTTCCAGGACGTCGGCTACGGCTCGGCCGCCGCCACGCTGCTGGTACTCATCGTCGCCGCGGCTGCTGCGCTGCTCCTCACGGCCGGGCGCGTCCGCTTGGCCGAGGAGGGCGCGCTGCGATGAGGCTCGCGCGCCGCGCCGGATTCTGGCTGCTGGTCGCCGGAATCGTGCTCTTTGCTCTGTTGCCCTTCTACTACGCGCTCGTATCCTCGCTGCGGCCCCCGGCGCGCCTGTTCGAGCCCACGTGGCTGCCGGCGCACTGGACCTTCGTCAATTACGCCGCAGTGTTCGCGCAGCAGCCGTTCGGGCGCAACATCCTCAACTCGCTGGTGGTCGCCGGCTCCGTCGTGGCCTTGTCCATGTTCCTCGGAGTCATGGCGGCTTTTGCGCTTGCGCGAGTTCGATTTCTCGGCCGGACGGCGCTGCTCGCCATCGTCCTCGGCGTGTCGATGTTCCCGCAGGTGGCGATCCTCTCGGGCATGTTCGAGCTGATCCGGGCGCTTGGGCTGTACAACAAGCTCGCGGGATTGGCCCTCTCTTACATGGTGTTCACGCTGCCGTTCACCGTCTGGATCCTGACCGCGTTCCTGCGCGAGCTGCCGCGCGAGCTCGAGGAGGTCGCGCTGATCGACGGCGCCGGCGCCTGGCGCACGCTGGTCGACGTCTTCCTGCCGCTTTCCGCGCCAGCCATGGCCGCGACCAGCCTGCTGGCATTCATCGCCGCCTGGAACGAGTTTCTGTTCGCGCTCACCTTTACGCTCACGGACACGCGGCGCACGGTGCCGGTGGCGATCGCGCTCATGAGCGGCGCGAGCCAATACGAGCTTCCCTGGGCTACCATCATGGCCGCCTCGGTGGTCGTCACGCTGCCGCTCGTCGCGCTGGTGCTCGTGTTTCAGCGCCATATCGTCGCGGGCCTGACCGCCGGTGCGATCAAAGGATAGAGGATGACCAGATACTTCTGGGACGACTTCACCCCGGGCTGGACTTACGAGAGCGGCGTCCGCACGCTGACCGGGGAGGACATCGTTCGCTTTGCGCGGGAATACGATCCGCAGGTGTATCACGTCGACCCTGAGGCGGCGAAGGCGACGTCCTTCGGCGGCCTGATCGCGAGCGGCTGGCAGACCTGCGGCATCATCATGCGTCTGATGTGCGACGGCTACCTGCTCGAGTCCGCATGCATGGGCTCGCCGGGCCTGGACGAGGTGAAGTGGCTCAAGCCCGTGCGTCCGGGGGATGCCCTGCGGCTGCGCGCGACCGCGCTCGAGCAGACGGCCTCGCAGAAGGATCCGGGGCGCGGCAGCGTGAAATTCAGCTGGGAGGCGCTCAACCAGGCGGGCGAAGTCGTGTGCCGCGTCGTCGGGCGGCAGTACTTCAGGCGCCGTTAGCGCTCGAGCAGGCGCCGCAGGCGCTCGTGCACGGCGTTGTCCGCGCCGGGCCCGAAGCGCGTGTGCCCGGGTTCGAACACGTCGGTGAAGGCGTATTCGAAGCGCTGGTCCTGCAGCCCGAGCGCCCCGATCAGCCTGTTCTCGGAGGAAAAGTCGTCCGGATGCACGATCAAGTCGGGCCAGCCGTCTTCGCCGGGCTCGAGGATCGGCCCGAAGAAGATCGCGCCGCCATTGTTCCGAATGCGCAGCGCGCACGAGCCCTCGGTTACGCCCGACATCGGCAGGAAGTCGATCGTGCGCGTGAGCTTCCTGCCGCCGCCGATCGCGAGATCCACCGTTCCGTCGATATGCGGCGCCTCGGCCTCCGCGGCGATCGCCTCGGCGCCGGCGGCGCGCCAGCGCCCGAGATCGCTTGCGCCGCGCCGGCTCGGCAGGAACACGTACGCGAGCGGCGCCAGCTCCCGCAGCGCCTCGAGCAGCCTCACGCTGAACGGCGGTGCATTGACCAGCACGCCGCCCGCTTCGCGGTCGGCGATGTAGTAGGACGCCGGGCGGCTTCCGCCGATGTAATGGATTTCGCGGTCCCGCAGCGTGACCAGCTTGTGTAACATCGATTCGATGCAGGTCCTGAGGAGCAACAACCGACCTTACCATCTCGGGCCGTTTCCGCTCGAAGTGCTGCCGCGCGACGACGCGTCGGGTCAGGCCGAGGCGGAGCGGCCGCCGCTAGCACTGGACGAAGACCCTGCGCCGCGAGGGGAGTTGGGCGAGGCGTTGCGGCACTACCGAGAGTTGTTCGCGCGCTTCGCCGAGCAGCCGCACGCGCCCGCGTGCGCGCCACTGCCCGAGGACCTCGGACGGCGCGCGGTCGACATCAAGGGCGCGTGCTATTTCATGAACGCGAGCCAGGTCGGCATCTGCCGCATTCCCGCGAACGCCTGGCGTCTCGGCGCGGCGCCGGACCCGCACGAATTCGCGGTGGTGCTGCTGCTCGAGCACGGGCGCGTGCCCGGCGATGAGCCGCTGTCGTCCGACTGGATCCGGCCGGCGGTCGCGGAGGCCGCCGATACGCGCCTTGCCGAGATCGCGACCGTGATCTCACGCCATATCCGCCAGATGGGTTTCGCCGCCCGCGCCGACGTGGCCGGACATCGCAAGCTCGATGCCGAGCGCCTCGCGGTGCTCGCAGGGCTCGCACTGCGCCGGGAAGGCAGGCTCGTCAACCCGTTCGTCGCGGCTTTCTCCCTGGCCGTAGTTTCGACCGACTACCCGCTGGCGCTCGACCGGCCGCTCGCGGCGTCGGCGCTGCGGGTGGGCGGCCTGCGCTACTGGTGGGGCATCAACGGCGCGCGCTCGGGGCGCGAGCGCAGAAGGCGCGCGGGGCGGCGGTCGTACGCGAGCGCCTATCCCATGGAGACGGTGAGGCGCGTCGCGCGTCCGACCACGCTGATCCTCGACGACGAGGTGCCGCGCGTGCCCAAGCGCGCGGCGTTCTTCGAACGCGCCCTCAAGGGAGACCTGGGCGAGAAGGCGCAGCGCGAGCGCGCGCGCTTCGCCACCAAGCACCCGCTGTCGCGCGCGATGCTCGCAGGCATCCGCGCGATGGTCCCGCTGCAGGACGGCGAGGCGAACCAAAGCGGGGATCGCAGGGGCCTAGAGGATCCCGCACGGAACGCGCGCGCGATCAAAGCGCTGTCGTATTTCCTGGGTGCGGACCTGACGGGCATCTGCGAGGTGCCGCGCTACGCCTGGTTCTCGCACAAGGAAGACGGAACTCCGATCGAGCCGTATCACCGCTATGCGGTGGTGATGCTGATCGACCAGGAGTTCGACACCATGGAAGGCGCGAGCGGCGACGACTGGATCTCCGGTGCGCAATCGATGCGCGGCTACATCCGCGGCGCGGAGATCGCGGGGGTGATGGGCGAAGCGCTGCGTCGCCTCGGATTTTCCTCGCGTGCCCAGACCAACGCCGACAGCGACGTACTGCAGATCCCGCTCATCCTGTGGGCGGGACTGGGAGAGCTCTCGCGCATCGGCGAGCTGGTGCTAAACCCTTTCGTCGGGCCGCGCTTCAAATCGGTCGTCCTGACCACGGACCTGCCGCTCGAGGTCGACCGGCCGATCGACTTCGGACTGCAGTATTTCTGCAACCGCTGCCTGAAGTGCGCGCGCGAGTGCCCGTGCGACGCGATTCCCTTCGGCGACAAGGTGATGTTCAACGGCTACGAGACCTGGAAACCGGACGTCGAGCGCTGCACGCGCTACCGCGTCACCAACCCGCACGGCTCGGCGTGCGGGCGCTGCATGAAGACCTGCCCGCTCAACAAGGTGGTCGATGCCGACGGCCCGCTGCTCGCGCGCGCCGCGAGCTGGCTGGGGGTGAACGCGTCCTGGGCGAAGCCCCTGCTGGTGCCGATCGCCACCTGGTTCGACGACTGGATCGGCAACGGGCGGCGCAATCCGGCGAAGAAATGGTGGTTCGACCACGAGGTGGTGGGCGAAGCCACGGTGGCGCCATCCGGGACAAACCGCCGCGACATCGATCCGGGGCGCCGGGTCGATCGGGCGAAGCAGAGAATCGCGATCTATCCTGCCCGCATGATGCCGCCGGCGGACGCGCCCGGCCCGGTGCCGGTCGATCGCAAGGCCGCGCTCGCCGCGGCGACGGAGCTGGAAACGCCGGCGCAAGCCCGAGCCAGAGCTCAGACCAAGGAGCGAGGAAGATGACGGAAGATTGCCTGTTCGAGAAACGCGCCGACGGAGTCGGGTTGATCACCTTCAACCGGCCCGACAGCCTGAACGCGATGGGCGGGCAGCTGCTGCCGCAGCTCGCTGCGCACCTCGAGCGCTGCGAGTCCGACCCGGAGGTGCGCTGCGTGGCGCTCACCGGCGCCGGGCGCGGCTTCTGCGCCGGCGGCGACGTGAAGGGTTTCGCCGCGAGCGGGCAGGTCGGCATCACGCGGGAGAGGCTGGAGCAGGGAGCGCTCGCCACCAGCCTCAGGCTGCACACGATGCGCAAGCCGACGGTCGCGCTGGTGAACGGCCCAGCGGCGGGAGCAGGCATGTCGCTCGCGCTCGCCTGCGACATCCGCTTCTGCTCCGACCAGGCTCGCTTCGTGACCGCGTTCGCGAAGATCGGCCTGTCGGGCGACTTCGGCGGCAGCTGGTTCCTGCAGCGCCTCATCGGCTACGGACGGGCGCTCGAGGCTTACCTGCTCGCCGAGCCGATCGACGCGGCACGCGCGCTCGAGATCGGCCTTGCCCACCGCGTGGTGCCGCACGACGAGCTTCTGCCCCAGGGGCTGGCGTACTGCGCGCGCCTGGCCGCAGGCCCGACCTACGCCTACGGCAACATCAAGGCGGCGTTCAATTTCGCCGAAAGCGCGGCCGCGGCGGAGGCGCTGCGCTTCGAGGCGGGCACGATGATCGACAGCGCGCGCTCGCAGGACTTCGCCGACGGGGCGAAGGCCTGGGCGGCCGGTCGCAAGCCGGAGTTCAAGGGGCGCTAGGCGATGCGCCGCTCGCGTCCCTGCCAGTAGGGCTCGCGCAGCACGCGCTTCAGGATCTTGCCCGTCGGATTGCGCGGGATCGCCTCGAGGAAGTCGACCGAGCGCGGGCACTTGTAGTGCGCGATGCGCGCGCGCATGAAGTCGACGATCTCGGCCTGCGTCGCCTGCATGCCGGGCTTGAGCACGACGCAGGCCTTGACCGCCTCGCCCCATTGCTCGTCCGGGATGCCGATGACGGCGCCGTCTGCGACCGCCGGGTGCTGCATGAGCACGTTCTCCACCTCCGCAGGGTAGATGTTTTCGCCGCCGGAGACGATCATGTCCTTGATGCGGTCGTGCAGGAACAGGTAACCGTCGCGCAGGTAGCCGGCGTCGCCCGAGCGAAACCAGCCCATGCCGTCGGGTCCGCGCGCGACGAACGCGTCGCGCGTCGCGCGGGCATTGTCCCAGTATCCCTTCATGTTCTGCGGCGTGCGGATCCACACCTCGCCGATCGCACCGTCGGCCGCGTCCTGTCCGCTCGCCGGGTCGACAACGCGAATCTCGACATTCAGCATCGGCCGCCCGGCCGAGCGCAGCAGGTGCTTTCTCGGTCCATTGGGGTCGTGGTCCTCGGGCGGCAGAAAAGTGACCGCGCCGGTGGTCTCCGTGAGGCCGTACACCTGGACGAAGTCGCAACCGAAGGCGCGCATCGCGCCGGTCAGCACCTTCTCAGTGATCGGCGAGGCGCCGTACGAGATCGTCTTGAGCGAAGAATAGTCGCCCTTCTCGACGCCCGGCACCTGCAGCATGAACTGGAGCATCGCGGGCACGAGGAAGGTATGCGTCACGCGGTGCTCGGCAATCGATGCCAGGACCTTGACCGGGTCGAAGTCCGGGACCATCACGCTGTAGCCGCCGGTCGAGAGGGTGAGCAGCGCCACGCCGGTGCCGGCGATGTGATAGGTCGGCAGCACGTTGAGGAACACGTCGGGCGGCCCGCGGTAGGAGATCGCCTGCGGCGTCGCGTCGATCATGCTGGCGGCGATGTTGCGATGCGTGAGCTCGACGCCCTTGGGCAGCCCGGTGGTTCCGGAGGAATACAGTTGCAGCGCGGTGTCGCCCTCGTCGATCGGCAGGCCTGGGTCGCGCGCCGCGAAGCCCGCACGCCAGTCGGCGAAGGCGGGGAGGCCGCCCGCCGCCTGCTCGGTGGCGAGCGCGAGCTTGAGGCCCTGCACCGGCACCTTTTGCGCGACCGGTGCGAAGGCCGCATCGGCCATCAGCAGGCGCGCCTTGCCGTTGTTCAGGACGTACTCGAGCTCGGCCGGCGCGAGACGCCAGTTGACCGGCATGCAGACGGCGCCCACCTTGTTGGCGGCGAGCGTGAGCAGGATGCATTCGACCGTGTGCTTGGTGAGGCAGGCGACGCGCTCGCCCCTGCCGATGCCGAGCGCGAGCAGGCCTTGCGCGACGCGGTTCGACTCCTCCTCGAGCTGCGCGAAGCTCCAGGTGCGCGTCGGCGTCCAGTAGGCGGTCGCGTCGGGTTGCGCGCGCGCGTGCCGCCTGACTGCTGCGACGACTGTTTCGTCCATGTTCCCCCTCCCAAGGTTTGCTGGACGGGGACATCGTACAGCGGCCCGAATCAGCCGGCGAGCACCTTCGGCAACCAGAGCGAGAGCGCGGGGAAGGCGACGAGCAGCGCGACCCTGAACAGCTCGGCGACGAAGAAGGGCATCACGCCCTTGAAGGTCTGGCTCATCGGCACGTCCTTGGCGAGTGCGTTGATGACGAACACGTTCATGCCGACCGGCGGCGTGATGAGGCCCAGCTCGACGACGATCAGGGCGAGGATGCCGAACCAGATCTTGAGGCTCTCCTGGCTCATACCGAAATCGAGCCCAGAGATCACGGGCCAGAAGAACGGGATGGTCAGCAGGATCATCGACAGGCTGTCCATCAGGCAGCCGAGGAAAATGAGCGCGACGAGAAGCAGGATCAGGATCGTCATCGGCGACAGGCCGGAGTGGACCATCAGGTCGGCGGCCGCCTGGGGCACCCCGCCGCGCGCCATGAAGATGTTCAGGATCGCCGCCCCGAGCAGGATCAAGTAGATCATGCCGCTCGTCTTGGCGGTGTCGAGCAGCGCCGCCTTCAACTGGGCGAGATTGATCGAGCGGCGGACGACGCCAACGGCCGCGACCAGGAACACGCCGACTGCCGCGGCCGGCGTGGGGTTGAAGAACCCGAAGTAGATGCCGCCCATCACCGCGCCGAAGATCAGCGCGACCGGCGTGACGCTGATGGTCGCTTCGATGAATTCCTTGCGCGAGACGCGGTCCCCGGGAGGCCCGGCATCAGGCTTGACGCGCACGTAAATCGCGATCGTGATGAGGAAGAACACCACTGCGATCAGTCCCGGAATGAACGCGGCGATGAACATCTTGACGATGCTCGCCTCGACCACGATCGCGTACACGACGAGCACCACCGAGGGCGGAATCAGGATGCCGAGCACGCCGCCCGCGGCGAGCGTGCCGGTGGCGAGCGTCGGGCTGTAGCGATAGCGGCGCAGCTCGGGCAGGGCAACCTGGCCGAGCGTCGAGGCGGTCGCGAGCGACGAGCCGCATACCGCGCCGAAGCCGGCGCAAGCGGCGATCGCGGACATCGCCACGCCGCCGCGCAGCCACCCGAGCCAGGCATTGGCGGCTCGGAACAGGTCGCGTGAGAGACCCGCGCGGGTCGCGATGTTGCCCATCAGCACGAACATCGGCAGCACCGACAGGTCGTAGATCGAGAACTGCGAATAGGCGAGATTCTTCAGCTGGGCGAGCAAGATCCCCGGGCCGTCCAGGATCATCGAGCCGACCGCACCCACCAGGATCATGGTGTAAGCGATCGGGATGCGGATCGCGATCAGGATGACCAGGGCGACGAGCCCCAGTACCCCGATCAGCAGGCCGGTTTCCAAGGCGAGTCTTCCTTTTTCAGGACGTCGATTTCCGGTCGCGTAGCGCGTCCCTGACCGAGATCAGCGACGCGAGCGTCAGCAGGACGAGCGAGACGAGCGACGGGATGTACGCCCACCAGATCGGCACGTGCAGGATGGTCGTGGTCTCGACGTACTTGCGGTAGTCGAGAAAGCCGAGGTACATGCGCCACAGCAGTAGCACGCTGAAGGCGAGGGCGATGACCGCGGAGAGCAGGCTGAGCAGCGCGACCGTGCGCGGACCGGCGCCCGAAGTGAAGATGTCGGCCGTCACGTTGGCCCCGGTGAGCTGGCAGTAGGGCAGGAACATGAACACCGAGACCGCGGTCCACATCTCGACCATCTCGACGTCGCCCTGCAGCGGCTTGTCGAACACGGTACTGCTGAAGGCGCTCCAGGTCGTCATCAGGGCGATACCGAGCAGGAGTACTCCGCCCAGCAGCGCCCAGGTCTCGATCACGCGCGCGGCGAGGCCGGCAGGCCTCGCCGCCGCATGGGTCGGAGCGATTTCCACCCGCTTACTTCGAGTACTTCGCGATTTCCTTGCGCGCCTCGGTGACGAGCGCCTTGCCGTCGATGCCCTGCTTGGCGACGTCCGACTCCCAGCGCTCGACCACCGGCTCGAGCTTGGTCTTGAAAGCGGCGAGCTCGGCGTTGGTCAGCTGGATGTGCTGATCGCCATGCTTGACCGCGACCGCGATGCCCTCGTCGTCGTCTTCGGCCCAGATCTTGCCGACCTGGCGCACCCAGGCTTCTCCCGAGCTCTCGGTAAAGGCCTTCTGCACGTCGGGCGGCAGCGAGTTCCAGCGCGCTTCGTTCATCGACACCTGGAAGGTGGTGTTGCCGAAACGGGTCTTGTTCGGGCCCTCGATGAAGTACTTGATCATGTCCTGCAGCTTGAGCGCGGGAATGATCTCCCAGGGGATGAACGCGCCGTCGATCACCTTCTTGGAGAGCGCCTGCGGCAGATCGGGCACCGGCATACCGACCGGCGCCGCGCCGAGCGCTTCGATCACCCAGGCGCCGGTGCGCGTTGGAATGCGCATCTTCAGTCCCTTCAGGTCGTCGGGCTTGCGCACCAGCTTGTCGACCATCTGGATGCCCTGGCCCTGGTGCACGTGCAGGAACAGCACGTGAACCCCGCCGTATTCGGGCTTCAGGTACTTGTCGAACATCGCCCGCATCGCGAGGTTGGTCGCGACCGGGTCGTTGGTGTGCACGAACGGCAGCTCGAACACTTCGCTTCGCGGAAAGAGGCCGGCGGTATAGCCGTTCACGGTCCAGACGATGTCGACCACCCCGTCGCGCACTTGGTTGATGAGCTGCGGCGGCTTGCCGCCGAGCGACATCGAGGGGTAGATCTCGATCTTGACCTTGCCGCCCGAGGCCTTCTCGACGTTGCGCGCCCAGGGCTCGAGCATCTTGACCTGCGCGGGCGACTTCGGCCCGAGGAAATGGTGCAGCTTGAGCACGATCTGCTGGGCGCTCGCCGCCGCGGACAGCCCGGCGAGCGCGGCGCCGACCACGGCGGCCGCAAGGGCCTGTTTGACCTTCATGTTCTCCTCCTCCTCCTGAATATAGGAATATGTTTAGGCGAACCGGCGCGAAATCTTAGCAATGCGAGCATGAAATAGATAGCCGACGCGTATCAGCGAGGGCCGACCAGCCATGCACTATCCTGCAGCAGGAGGAATCGATCAGGCGCGCAGGAAGCGCGTGCCGGCGCGGCCGGCGAGCGCCGGCGCTAGATGTGAGGGATCGGTGATCACGGCCTCCGCGCCGCCGCCTTCCAGGTACTCGATCACGGCGCGGATCTTCGGGCCCATGCTGCCGCGGTCGAACTGTCCGGCGTCGTACAGCCGCCTCGCCTCGGCGAGCGTCATGCTGTCCACCCAGCGCTGGGCTGGCTTGCCGTAGTCGAGCGCGACGCGCTCGACACCCGTCGCCACGACGAAACGATCGGCGCCGAGCGTGCGCGCGAGTAGGCTCGAGGCGAGATCCTTGTCGATGACCGCTTCCACGCCGACGAGGTTGCGCGCGGCGTCGCGCATCACGGGAATTCCCCCGCCTCCGCAGGCGATCACCAGGTAGCCGTCGCGCACCAGGTGCGCGATCACGTCGAGGTCGACGATGGCGCGCGGCGCGGGCGAGGGCACGACGCGGCGCCAGCCGCGACCCGGGTCTTCGCGCACCTGCCAGCCGAGGTCGGCCGTGCGCTTGCGCGCAGTGGCTTCGTCCATCGGCGAGCCGATCGGCTTGGTCGGATCGCGAAACGCCGCGTCCGCGGGGTCGACCTCGACCATGGTCACGACCGCGACCGCCTCGCGCGCCATGTTGCGTTGCCGGAATGCGTTGTGCAGCGCTTTCACGAACATGTAGCCGAGCGCGCCCTGCAGATCCGCGCCGGCGTAGTCCATCGGCACCGGAATCACCTCGTGCAACGCCAGCTCCGAGCGCCGCAGGATGAAGCCCATCTGCGGCCCGCTGCCGTGCGTGAGCACCACGCGCCAGCCGGCCTCGAGCAGGTCGACGACGTAGCCCACCGTCTCGCTCGCCGTCCGGTATTGGTCGGGAATGCTGCGATGCTGCTCGTCGCGGATCAGCGCGTTGCCGCCCACGGCCACGACCACGAGCTTCGAGGAAGCGCTCATGTGATCCTCCTAAGGGCGCGCGAGCTGGGCGTCGAGCGCGAGCACGGCCTGCGCGAAGCAGGCGAGCGGTGCGCGCGTCAGGCCCGCTCCGATCTGCCCGATGCCGGGCTCGCGGTGCGCGATGCCGGTGTTGATCACGGGCTCGATGCCCGTGTCGACCACGCGGCGCGCGTCGATGCCGCAGGCCGCGCCGCGGAAATCGAGCGCGGGCAGCTGGAACACGTTCGACTCCCCGAGCGTGATCTGACGCATGCGCAGCGAGTTGTCGATGGCGTCCTCGGGCGTGCCGCCGACGAACTTCACGATGGCCGGCGCGGCGGCCATCGCGAAGCCTCCCAGGCCCGCCGTCTCCGTGATCGCGCTGTCGCCCAGGTCGCGCGCCGCGTCGGCGGCGCTGTAGCCCGCGAAATACAGGCCGTCCACGCTCGCCGCCGGGGCGGTGAACCAGCGCTCGCCGAGCCCGCTCACACGAATACCGAACTCGACGCCGTTGCGCGCCATGGCGGTGACCAGGCTCGATCCGGGCACGCCGTGCGCGGCATCGAGCATCGACTTGCAGGCCGCCATCGAAACGTTGAGGAAGAAGTGCTCGTTGCCGGCAATGAAATCCAACACCTCTGCGAGCCCTTGCGAGGAGCTCGTGGTGCGGGCGAGGGCGCCTGCCAGCCGCCGCAGCAGCAGCGAGCTCGCCGCGGCGTTGCGGTTGTGCACCTCGTCGCCCATAGTGAGCGCCTGCGCCATGAGCGGCTTGAGCTCGATGCCGCCGAGCGCAGCGAGTGCCGCGCCGACCGTCGGCGCGAGCACGATGCCGATCCATTTGAGCCGCTCGAGCACCTCCGATCCGTAGGCGCCGAAGCGCAGCGCCTTGCCCAGCCCTTCGTTGAAATTGCTATAGGCGCGGCGCCCGGAGATCTTGTCTTCGACCACCCAGAGCGGCATCGACGGGCTGACGATGCCGGCCATCGGCCCTACCGCCGCATGGTGGTGCGCCGGCGCAAAGCGGATCGCGCCGCCGGCAGCGAGGGCGCGCGCCGAATCGGGGTCTCTCGCCCAGCCTTCGTAGAGGATCGCGCCCACGATCGCGCCTTGCATCGGGCCGCACATGCGCGGCCATTCGATCGGCGGGCCGGCGTGCAGCAGGACGCGACCGTCCAGGCCCGGCAGATCGCGCGCCGTGCACACGCCGCGCAGCAGCGGAGAGGCGGCGAGAAACGATTCGAAGGCCGTGCGATTCGCCTGTTCGACTTGCGGCGCGCCCGTGAGGCGCGCGAGCGCCATGGCCGCCGCGCGGTCGCCGGCCGCGGGCGGCGACCAGTCGAGCTGCAGCGCGGTGCCGCCGGCTGCCACGACGGCCTCGGCGAACTGCGCCAGGCCGACGTTCAGCACGCCGGGCTTACCGTCTACCAGGTGCGCCATGAGACGAAACCATGCTGGCGGCGATGCGCGCCGCCTGAGCGTTGCTCGCGGCCAGCACCACGCCCGCTTCGCGCAGCGCCGCCTCCTGTCGCGCGAGTCCCTGCGGATCCGCGTCAGTGCCGCACACGAAGCCGACGATCGCCAGGCCGCGCCCGGCGCGCTCGGCGCGCGCGCGCGCCGAGCGCAGCGCGGGCACGATCTCGCGCGCCGGATCGGGGTGCGCGCCGTACCCGAGCACGACGTCGATCAGCAGAACAGCGGTCTCCGGATCCTCGGCCTCGCGCGCGATGCGCTCGTTGCGCAGGCGCTGGTCGATCATCGGGTGCGGGCGACCACGGGTGAATTCGTCCTCGCCGAGGTCGACGAGGGCATGACCGACGCTTTGCCACGCGTCGGCGAGGCGCGCGGCGCGCCCGACAGGCGTATTGGAGCGTACGTCCTCGAGCGTCGCGGCGAGCAGCAGGGTCGCCTCGTAGCAGAAGGTGCCGCCGCTGAACAGTCCGCGCACGTAGCGCTGGCCGGGGCGCAGTCCAGGATCGGGAAACGCGGGCAACGCAGCGCTCACCGGAGCGGGCCGCTCGCCGCGTGCGAGCGCGACCGCGATCGCGGCCGCGTCCTCGAGCGTTGCCGCGGCGGTGATCGTCGCGTCCTGCACTTCGGTGGCCGGCGCGCCGAGGAAGCAAGCGACCACCGGCTTGCCGGTGGCGCGGGCGCGCTCCAGGACGCGTGCCGCCACTTCGCGTGCCGGCGGCTTGGAGATGAGCACGATGACGCGCGTCGCGGCATCCGCCGCCAGCTCGTCCAACGCGGCGAGCATCGTCTGGCCGCCGATCTCGGCGCGCAGGTCGCGTCCGCCGGTGCCGAGCGCGTGCGAGACGCCGACGCCGGCGCGATCGACCAGGCAGGTCACCTGCTGCATCCCTGTCCCGGAAGCGCCGATCACTCCGACCGGGCCGGGGCGCACCGCATTGGCGAAGCCGAGCGGCACGCCGCCCACGAGCGCGGTGCCGCAGTCGGGCCCCATCACGAGCAGGCCGCGCGCGCGCGCCTCGCGCTTCAGCATCGCCTCGTCCGCGACGCTCACGTTGTCGCTGAACAGCATCACGTGCAGGCCGAGCCGCACCGCCTTGAGCGCTTCGGCCGCGGCGTACTCGCCAGGCGTTGAAACGAGCGCGAGCTTCGCGTCGGGCATCGCCGCGAGTGCGCTCTGCAGGCTGCGCGGCGCGGCCTGGCGGGCGGCGCGCCGCGGTCCCGAGGCAGCCGGGGCGGCGAGTAGCCGTTCCGCCTCGGCGAGCGCGGAGTGGACCGCGTCCGGCGCGGCGCCGCGCACCACGGCGAGCAGGTCGCTCGGCGAGGCGTGGGGCGGCTCCTCGAGCAGACCCGCTTCGCGCAGCAGCGCGAGATTGCCTTCGGTCGCCATGACCACGGATGCCTGGTCGACCCCGGGCAGGGCGGCGACGCGTGCGGACAACTGCATGAGCGATACCGAGTCGCGGTAAGTGTTATGGACGATGCGCAGGCCGGTGTGCACGGCATGTATACTACCTTGTATACGCGCGTCACGGAGCCGTTTGCCGTCCATGCCCGAGAATCTCGAACTCGAACTCGAGCCGCTGCGCGCGGCATACCGCTCGGGGGCGCTGCGCCCTTCGGACCTGGTCGCGCGACTCCTCGAGCGCATCGGGGCTCGAGGCGACGACAAGGTGTGGATCCATCTCCTGCCGCGCGCCGAACTCGAGAGCCGCGCCGCCGAACTGGAGCGCCTCTCGCCCGAGCGGCTGCCGCTCTACGGCGTGCCCTTCGCCATCAAGGACAACATCGACCTCGCCGGCAGCCCGACCACCGCCGCTTGCCCGGACTTCGCCTACCTGCCCAAGGCGAGCGCCGCGGCGGTGCAACGCCTGCTGGATGCCGGCGCGATCGCGCTGGGCAAGACCAACCTCGACCAGTTCGCCACCGGCCTGGTCGGCACGCGCTCGCCCTATGGCGCCTGCCGCAACGCTTTCGATCCGCGCTACATCTCGGGCGGCTCGAGTTCCGGCTCGGCGATCGCCGTCGCGGCGGGCCTGGCGAGCTTCGCGCTCGGCACCGACACCGCCGGCTCGGGCCGCGTGCCGGCCGCATTCAACGATCTCGTCGGCCTCAAGCCGACGCTCGGCCTGGTTTCGACGCGCGGCGTGGTCCCCGCCTGCCGCTCGCTCGATTGCGTGTCGATCTTTGCGCGTTCGGTGCGCGACGCGCGCAGCGTGCTCGCGGTTGCGCAAGGCTTCGATCGGGACGATCCCTATTCGCGCGCCGCGCCGGCCGCGGGGTTCGGGCCCTTCGGCGAGCGCTTCCGCTTCGGCGTGCCGCGCGCGTCCGAGCTCGAATTCTTCGGCGATCAGGAGTACCGACGCCTGTTCGGCGCGGCGGTCGAGCGCCTCGAGGACGTTGGCGGCGAGCGCGTCGAGCTCGATTTCCGGCCGTTCCTGGAGGCCGCGCAACTGCTTTACGACGGGCCGTGGGTAGCCGAGCGCTGGATCGTGGCGAGCGACCTGCTCGCGCGCAAGCCGAAAGCCGTGCACCCGGTGACGCGCAAGGTGATCGAGAAGGGCGCCACGTACTCGGCCGCCGACGCGTTTCGCGCCGCGTACCGCTTGCAGGCGCTGCGCCGCGAGGCGCAGGCCGCCTGGAACGAAGTCGAGCTGATCGTCACGCCCACCGCGCCGACGATTTACACGCTGGCGGAGGTCGAGGCCGATCCGGTGTACGCCAACACCCGGCTCGGCCTGTACACGAATTTCGTCAACCTGTTCGACCTGAGCGCGCTTGCGCTGCCCGCCGGGTTCCGCGCAGACGGGCTGCCGTTCGGCATCACGCTGCTCGCGCCGGCGTTCCGCGATGCGGCCTTGTGCGCGCTCGGCGAGCGCTTGCAGCCTGCGGCGCGCAGCGTGCGGCTCGCAGTGTGCGGCGCGCACATGTCGGGCCTGCCGCTGAACGCGGAGCTCGTCGAGCGCGGCGCGCGGCTCGTGCGCCGCACGCGCAGCGCGGCGCGCTACCGTCTGTTTGCGCTGGAGGCTTTCTCGCCTCCGCGACCGGGCATGCTGCGTGCCGAGGATGGCAGTGCGATCGAGATCGAGATCTGGGAGATGCCGCCGGCAGGATTCGGCGATTTCGTCGCACGCGTTCCGGCGCCGCTGTGCATCGGCAGCGTCGAGACCGAGGACGGCGAGCAGGTGCGCGGATTCCTGTGCGAAGCGCATGCGACCGCCGGCGCGCGCGAGATCACGCGCCTGGGCGGCTGGCGCGCCTATCTGCGCGAGCGCGCGGGCTGAGCGAGGGAGGAGCAGATGGCAAAAGTGAGGGCCGAGCCCTACGAGTTCGAGTTCGATCCGGCGAGCTGCGTGCTGATGATCATCGACATGCAGCGCGACTTCGTCGATCCGGGAGGCTTCGGCGAGGCGCTCGGTAACGACGTGTCGCTCCTCAGGAGGGCGATCGCGCCCACACGCAAGGTGCTGGAAGCCGCGCGCGCGAGAAGGATGCTCGTCATCCACACGCGCGAGGGCCACCGGCCCGACCTCGGCGACTTGCCGCCGAGCAAGAAGCTGCGCGGCCATCTGAAGACGGGCATCGGCGATAAAGGCCCGATGGGCCGCATCCTGGTGCGCGGCGAGTACGGCCACGACATCATCGACGAGCTGAAGCCCGCGCCGGGCGAGCCGGTCGTCGACAAGCCGGGCAAAGGCGCGTTCTACGCCACCGATCTCGATTCGATCCTGCACAACCGCGGGATCAGGCAACTCGTCGTCTGCGGCGTGACCACGGAGGTGTGCGTGAACACCACGGTGCGCGAGGCGAACGACCGCGGTTACGACTGCCTGGTGCTCGAGGACTGCGTCGGCTCGTACTTTCCGGCCTTCCAGAGGGCGGCGCTCGAGATGATCAAGGCCCAGGGCGGAATCTTCGGCTGGGTGAGCGATTCGGAACGGTTTCTCGAGGGCCTGGCGAAGGCCTGAGGCGCAGCGACTACAAAGGGGAGATCCATGACGAACGGCAACGCGCAGGTCCGCTGGTGGGTGCCCGGGGACTGGAACGGCTTCTTCG
Organism: Sphingomonadaceae bacterium; assembly: GCA_050257375.1. Lineage (GTDB taxonomy): Bacteria > Pseudomonadota > Gammaproteobacteria > Burkholderiales > SG8-39 > DAHVFK01. The sequence goes on along the minus strand of JBLMWT010000093.1, from coordinate 17,464 downwards.
GGCTGTTTACGAACGTTGTTCTGAACGTGATCGTGCTGACCGGCTTGTGTCTGGGCGTGGTGCACTTGCCCGCCGACACCGTGTTCGGACGCATCCTGCCGGCGCTCGGCATCGCGCTTCCGATCGGTAACCTGTACTACGCGTGGCTGGCGTGGAAGCTCGCGAAGCGAGACGGGCGCACGGACGTCACGGCGATGCCCTACGGCCCGAGCGTGCCGCATATGTTCATCGTCGTGTTCGTGATCATGCTGCCGGTGTACCTCAAGACCAAGGACCCGGTGCTCGCCTGGCAGGCGGGGCTCGCCTGGGCATTCATCATCGGCGTCATCATTCTCGCCGGGGTGTTCTTCGGGCCATGGGTTCGCGCGCACACGCCGCGAGCTGCGATGCTCGGCACGCTGGCCGGTATCTCGATCGCGTTCATCTCGCTGCGGCCCGCATTCCAGATGTGGGAGGTGCCCTGGATCGCGTTCATCTCGCTCGCCATCGTGCTGATCAGCTGGACGGCCAACGTGCGGCTGCCCTTCGGGCTGCCAGGCGGACTGGCCGCGGTGATCGTCGGCATCGTGGTCGGCTGGCTGGCTTACTTTTTCGGCTGGAGCGACGTGGTGCAGGCCGGGCAGGTGCGAGCGTCCTTCGCCGAATTCGGGCTGCATCTGCCGGTGCCCGGCAGCGAGGTGTGGCGCGGCCTCGCCGAAGTCGCGCCGCTGCTCGTGACCGCGATTCCCCTCGGCATCTATAACTTCACCGAGGCGATGAACAACGTGGAGAGCGCCGCGGCCGCGGGCGACTCGTACGATCTGCGCAAGATCCTCGCGGCCGACGGCATCGGCGCGATCGTCGGCGCGATCCTCGGCAGCCCGTTCCCGCCGGCGGTGTACATCGGCCACCCGGGCTGGAAGGCGGTCGGCGGACGTATCGGCTACTCGCTCGCGACAGGCGTCGTGATCGCGCTAGTGTGCTTCCTCGGCCTCACGGCGCTGCTGCTCGCGGTGGTGCCGCTGGTGGCGATCCTGCCGATCCTGCTTTACATCGGCCTCGTGATCGGCGCGCAGGCGTTCCAGGCTTCGCCTGCGAAGCACGCGCCGGCGGTCGTGCTGGCGATCATTCCCAACGTCGCCGCTTGGGGTCAGCTGCAGGTGGACAGCGCGTTGAACGCGGCCGGCACCTCGGCCGCGAGCGTCGGGACGGCAAAGCTCGCCGGCGCAGGTCTCGTCTATCACGGCATGGAGCTGCTCGGGGGCGGTGCGGTGCTGGCCGGTCTGGTGCTCGGCGCGCTCGCCGCATTGATCATCGAGCACAAGCTGAAGGAAGCGGGCTTTTGGGCGCTTGCCGGCGCGGTGCTCGCGTTCTTCGGTTTCATCCACGGCGGGCAGCTCGGCTGGGCGGTGTCGCCGCAAGTGGCGCTCGGCTACGCGCTGTTCGCGGCGGTGTGCTTCGCGGCCGGGAGCTCGAAAGCGAAGGCCCCCGCCTGAGCACCGCGGACGTCCTGCAGATCGGCGAGCGCGCGCGCGAGGCGCTCGCCCGCGGCGGCGGCTTTGCGCGGCCGCTCGCCGGCTTTCCGGACGCGCCGTATCTAGAAGCCGACGGCGAAGTGATCTGGGTCGGGGCGCGCCTCCCGGCACGGCATCCGCGCGCCGTGCTGACGACCGCGGCCCCGCCCCGGGGTGTCGCGCTGCGCTTCGTCTCGCTGCCGGAGCACGGCTGGTTGCCGCGCCTGCCGGCGCTCTCGGGCGCGGACGGGCCGAGGGAGCTGTTGCGCGGCATGCGGCCGCGCTCGCCGCGCGGCCTGCCTGCGAGCCGCGTGCAGGCGCTCGCCGCGGCCTATCTGCGCGACGACCCGCATGAGGTGTTCGCGGCGACGCTGCCGTTGCTCGGCGTCGGCAGCGGTTTTACGCCCTCGGGCGACGATCTCGCGGGCGCCGCGCTGTTCGGCCGGCGCTGGCTGGCCCCCGAGGCGCCGCAATGGCGCGAGACGGCGGAGAGCCTCGCGCGCGAGGCGGGCACGCGCAGCCACGCGGTCAGCGCCGCGCTATTCGCCGACCTCGCGCGCGGCGAGAGCTTCGAGCCGCTGCATGCGCTGGGCGAGGCGCTCGCGTGCGGTTCCGAAGAGCGGGCGCGCTCTGCCGTCCAGGCGCTGACGGCCATCGGCCACTCGTCGGGCTGCGATATGCTGGCGGGATTGGCGATCGGAATGGGAATCGCGCAGAGCGACGCAACGTGATCAGAACTCACAGACCGGACGAAAGCGCCCGCCTCGCGGACGCGGTGTACGACGAGCTGAAGAACGACATCTTCGATTTCCGGCTGATGCCCGGCTCGGCCTTGTCGGAGAACGAGATCGCCGCGCGTGCGGGGGTGAGCCGCACGCCGGTGCGCGAAGCGCTGTTGCGCCTGGCGCGCGAAGGTTTCGTCGAGCGGCACGCGAAGAGCGGCTGGTCCATCAGGCCCCTGGACTTCGAGCACTTCGAGCATCTGTACGACTTGCGCGTCATCCTCGAGCTTGCCGCGCTCGCCAAGTTGTGCGCCGGCGACTACGGAGCAGCGCTGGACGGCCTCAAGGCGGTGTGGCTGGTGCCGCCCGCCGAGCGGCGCACCGACTCGATCGAGGTGGGACAGTTGGACGAGGACTTCCATGCCGCGCTGGTCCGGGCGGCGGGCAACCCGGAGCTGGCGCGCATTCACGAGGACATCACCGAGCGCATCCGGATCATCCGGCGGCTCGACTTCACGCTGCCGGAGCGCGTCGCGCGCACCTACGACGAGCACGCCGCGATCCTGCGCGCCGTGCTGGCGCGCAAGGCGCCGCAGGCGAGTCTGCTGCTGCGTTCGCACATCGAGCACTCCAAGCTCGAGGTGCGCAAGATCTCGCTGCACCGCCTGCATTCTGCACACCGCAGCGCGAGCGGGACCGAGCAGCCGCTCAGTGGCCGCCGCCCGCTCCGGCGCTGAACGGCGGGCGCGTCGTCCACAGCAGCGGAATCAACGCGAGGAACAGCACGCCCACGAGCCAGAAGATGTCGTTCGTCGCGAGCATGTAGGACTGCCCGACCAGCATGCGCTCGAGTACCCCGTAGGCCTGGTCGGTGGCCATGCCCAGGCTCTGCATGGTGTCGACGGCGTGCCGAGTGGTCGTGTCGAACAGGCTCAGGCTTTCGCTCAGTCGGCTACGGTGCAGGTCCTGGCGGTTGTCCCATAGCGAGATCGCGATCGAGGCGCCGAAGCTGCCGGCCATCATGCGCATGAAATTCTGCAGGCCGGTCGCGTTGGCGATGCGCGCCACCGGGATTCCGCCCAGGTTGATCGCGATGAGCGGGGTGAAGAAGAACGCGACGCCGACGCCCTGCAACAGCTGCGGCATGGCGATGGTGGCGAAGTTGGCCTGCGTGCTGAAGTGGCCGCGCCAGAACCCGACGATCGCGAATACCACGAAGCCCACCGTGGCGAGCACTCGCGGGTCGACGCGCCCGATGTTGCGCCCCACGATCGGCATGAAGATCACGGCGAACACGCCGGCGGGCGCGAGCGCGTAGCCGGCCCATTGCGCGTTGTAGCCGAGCTGCGTCTGCAGCCACAGCGGCAGGATGATGATGCTCGCGAAGAACAGGGCGAAGCCGAAAGCGAGCGCGAGCGCACCGCGGCGGAAATTGTGGAAGCGGAACAGGCCCAGGTCGACGATCGGGTGCGGCTCGTACAGCTCCCAGGCGAGGAACAGGCAGAAGCCGATGAGCGCCACCAGTCCGAAGGCAATGATCGTCGTCGAGTGGAACCAGTCGAGCTCGTTGCCCTTGTCGAGCATGATCTGCAGCGCGCCGACCCATACGACGAGCAGCACCATGCCGACGCGGTCGACCGGCAGCTTGCTCGTCGGCGTCTCGCGGTCGCGCATCAGCTCCCAGGTGGCGAAGGAGGCGAAGATGCCGACCGGTATGTTGATGAAGAAGATCCACGACCAGTGGTAGTTATCGGTGATCCACCCGCCGAGAATCGGCCCCAGGATCGGCGCCACGACGATCGTCATACCCCAGATCGCGAGGCCGGTGGAGCGCTTGGCGGGCGGGTAGCTCGCGAGCAGCAGCGCCTGCGACAGCGGCACCATGAAGCCCGCCGCCGCGCCCTGCAATACGCGGAAGCTGATGAGCATCGCGAGGCTCGTCGACAGTCCGCACAGGAACGAGGCGAAGGTGAACACCGCGATCGCCAGCGCGTACATGCGCACCTGCCCGAAGCGGCCGGCGAACCAGCCGGCCATCGGCACCGTGATCGCGTTCGCCACCGCGTACGAGGTGATCACCCAGGCGCCTTGCGTCGGCGCTACTCCGAGATCGCCGGTAATGGTCGGGATCGCGACGTTGGCGATCGTGAGGTCGAGCACCTCCATCATGTTCGCCATCGCGAGCACGAAGGTGAGCAGCGCCAGCATGGCGCCGGTATAGGGTTGCGGCGCGGCGCGCTCAGCCTGCATGCGGCGGCTTCGGCGGCCGGGTGCCGACGTTGGCGGCGATGATCGCGGCCACGCGCTCGTCGGCGCGCTTCTCCAGGCCGGCGAACACGTCGGTCTGCTGCGCGGCGCTGCGCTCCGCTGTCTCGACCAGTCGCTTGCCGCCGCGATCGTGCGTGTCGATGTACACTCGCATCGACAGGCCGATCTGCAGCGGATGGGCAGCGAGCTGGTCGCGCTCGAGCGCGATGCGCACCGGCAGGCGCTGGACGACCTTGATCCAGTTGCCGGTCGCGTTCTCCGGCGGGAGCAGGGCGAACGCGCTGCCGGTGCCGGCGGAGAAACCGACCACCCTGCCGCGGTATTTCACGCCGTCGCCGTAGACGTCGGCGGTGAGCTCGACCGGCTGCCCTACGCGCACGTCGGTGAGCTGGGTCTCCTTGTAGTTCGCGTCCACCCACACCTCGTCCAGCGGCACCACCGCCATCAGCGAGGTGCCGGGCGCGACGCGCTGGCCGACCTGCACGCTGCGCTTGGCGACGAAGCCGGACACCGGGGCGGGGATCTCGGTGCGCGCGTAATCGATGTACGCGGCGTGCACTTTCGCCGCCGCGGCCAGCACGTCGGGGTGATCGGCGACCGAGGTGTTGTCGGTCAGAGCGCGGCTGGCGGCGAGCTGCTCGCGCGCGGCGGCGAGCGCCGCCTGCGCGGTGCGCACCGCATCGCGCGCGTGCTGCACGTCCTCGGCGGATACCGCGCCGCCGCCCCCCGCGCGCTCGCGCCGCGCGAGATCGTCCTTCGCCTTGGCCAGCTCGGCTTCGCGCAGCGTCACGGTAGCGGCGAGTTGGGCGTCGTTCGCGTACAGCGTCCTCACCTGACGGACGGTGCGCGCGAGCTGGGCTTCGGCCTGCTCGAGCGCGACCTTGGCGTCCGTGCGATAGAGCTCGACCAGCGGCTCGCCCGCTTTCACGTAATCGACGTCGTCCGCGCGCACGGCGACTACCGTGCCGGCGACCTGGGGCGTGATCTGCACCACGTTGCCGGCCACGTAGGCGTCGTCGGTGTACTCGTAGAAGCGGCCCACCAGCCACCAGTACGCTCCCCAGACGATGCCGCCTAGCAGGAAAACGACGAGCACGATGGCGAGCGCGCGCCGGCGCTTGCCGTTGGGTGCGGGTGCAGCGGTTTCAGCCATGTCGATCACCATCGTTGTGTTGCGTGTAGCCGCCGCCGAGGGCCTGGGCCAGCCGCACGGAGGCATCGAGCTCGTGGGCGCGCAGGTCGACGGCCAGCGAGCGCTGCGCGATCACCTGCGTCTCGGCGGTCAGCACCGAGAGGTAGTTCGCCAGCCCCGCCTGATAGCGCGTGAGCGAGAGCTCGTACGCCTCGCGCGCGGCGGCGAGGCCCGCCCGCACCTGCGGTTGCTGCTGCTCGACCGAGCGGAAAGCCGCCAGCTGGTCGGCGATGTCGCGCAGGGCGTCGGCAAGAGTCTGGTTGTACTGCTCGACGGCGGCGTCGTAGTCCGCGTTGCGCGCGCCGAGGTTGCCGCGGCGCGCGCCGCCGTCGAAGATCGGCAGGTTCACCGCGGGACCGATCCCGGCGATCGTGCTGCCCGCGTCCAGGAATTTCGACCAGTTGAGCGACTGCAGTCCGACGAAAGCGGCGAGGTCGATGTTCGGATAGAACTGCGCCCGCGCGGCAGCGGCGCCGCGCGCGGCGGCCTCGACGCGCCAGCGACTGGCGATCACGTCGGGGCGCCGACCGATCAGGTCGGCGGGCACCGCGCTCGGCAGCAGCGCCTCGACCGGCGCGGCCATTTTCGGGCGCGCGATCGCCAGGCCGCGATCGGGGCCTTCGCCCGCGAGCGCAGCGATCTGGTTCCGGCCGAGCGCGATCGACTCTTCGAGCTGGATGATTCGCTCCCGGGCGGCGGGTAACTCGGCCTCGGCCTGCTTGAGCTCGAGGCGCGAATCCATTCCTGCGTCCACGCGACGTCTGACCAGCTCGAGCACGTTCTCGCGCTCGGCAAGCGTCTCGTGCGCCAGGTCGAGCTGGTCGAAGTCGCGCGCGAGCTGCACATACGCGCGCGCGATCGCCGAAGAGAGCACGAGGCGCGCCGCGTAGCCGTCGGCCTCCGCCGCCCTGGCCTCTCCGAGCGCGGCCTCGTAGAGCGCCGCATTGCGTCCCCAGAAATCGAACTCGTAGGAGAAGTTGAGCGAAGCCTGGTTCTGCCATTGCCAGCTACCCGCGAGCGGCGGCGGGAAGATGTAGTTCTCGGAGATGCGCTGGCGCGTGGCGTCCAGACTGCCGTTCACCTGCGGCGCGCGCGGCGCTCCGGCGGCGACCGCCAGGGAGCGCGCGCGCTCGACGCGCGCCTGAGCCAGGCGGATGCTCGGGCTGCCCTCGAGCGCCTCGCCGATCAGCGCATCGAGCTGCGGGTCGCCGAGTGCCTTCCACCAGTCGGCGCCCGGCCAGGAAGCGGGGGCGAACCGCGCGGCCTCCAGGGTGCGTTGCGCTTCGAGCCGCGCCGGATCCGTGAGCGTCGCGTGCGTCGTCAGGCCGGCCGGGCTGGCGCAGCCCGCGGCGGCGAGCGCCGCGCAGAGCAGGGCGGTGAGTGGACGCGCGCTCATGTGTCCTCCAGCAAGCGCTTCAAGTAGCCGATCAGCTGCTGCGCCTCGCTGCGCGAAAAGCCGCTCAGCATGCGATTCGAGGCGCGCACCGCCGCGGACTTGATCGCGGGCAGGGTCTTGCGGCCGACGGCGGTGAGCTCGAGCTTCTGGGCGCGGCGGTCGGCGGGCAGGCGCACGCGCCGGAGAAGACCGCTTCGCTCGAGATGGTCGAGCACGCGCGTCATCGCTCCGGGATCGTGCTGCATGGTCTTGCACAGTTCCGACGCGGTATCCGCGACGCCGGCATCCAGCCCCATGAGGATGATCGCCTGTACCGGAGTGAGGTCGAGCGCGGCGAACTCCGGCTCGACCAGGTCGAGCAGGCGGCGTCGCACCAGGGTGACGAGATAGCCGAGGCTTTCGCGCGGGTGGTAGCTCTTGACGTCGTAGAAGTCGGCCATGCGCGGGGAGCGAGGAGCGGCGCAGGGAGCGCACTATAGTTGCCGAGGCAAAGATTGTCAAGGCTACTATTTCGACAGCTTGCCAGACTGCGGCAAGGTTCGAGCGTAGCGGTGCGGCTATCATTCGGACCTCATGCCTGTGCAGCACGACGTGCGCGCGTTGCTCGCGTTTCTCGCCCCCTGGGAGTTTTCACCGCTGGCGCTCGCGCTGTGCGCCGGTGCGGTGTTGCTGTATGTGCGCGGGCTGCGGCGCATGCCTGCGAACGAGCGTCCGCATCTCGGCCGGCGGCTTTCCTTCTTCGCCGGCTGGGTGCTCGTGTATTTCGTGATGCAGACGCACTGGGACTATCTGTCGCAGCACATGTTCTTCATCCACCGGATCCAGCACCTGGTGCTGCACCACCTCGGGCCGTTCCTGGTGGTGCTCGCGTGCCCGCTGCCGGTGCTCGCACGGGGGCTGCCGGGCGGGATGGAGGCGCGCGTGTTCCGTCCTCTATGGCGCAGCCGCCCGGTGCGCATTGGCTACCGCCTGCTGCAGAATTGGCTGGTGGCGCCGGTGCTTTTCGTCGGCCTGATCTTCTTCTGGCTCACGCCGTCGATCCATTTCGACGCCATGCTGAGCGCGCCGCTGTACCAGGTGATGAACTGGAGCATGCTGCTCGACGGGCTCCTGTTCTGGGCGCTGATGCTCGATCCGCGCACGCGCAGCCAGGGCGCGCTGATCGGATTCGGGCCGCGCATTTTTTTGCTGCTCGGCGCGTCGCTGCCGCAGATCTACATCGGCGCGCGCATCGGGCTCGCCACGCACGAGCTGTACGATGTCTACAGCGTCTGCGGGCGCGCCTGGCCGCTCAGCCCGATCGACGACCAGAGCCTCGGCGGCCTGGTGACCTGGATCCCGGCGGGGATGATGCACCTGTTCGGCGTGCTGGTGCTGCTTGCGCGCTGGATGCATGCGGACGGGGAAGCGCGGGCCGATTCGGTCGCGCTGCGCGCCTAGCATGAGGACGTTGGCCGCCGCGCTATGCGCCTGCGTTGTGCTTGCGGCCTGCGCGAAGGGCGACGGCAAGTGGCGCACCGACAATATCGACGGGCTTTTGCCCAAGCTCGAATTCCATCTCACCGACGACAGCGGTCGCCAGGTGAGCGCGCAGGACTACCGAGGCAAGACGGTGCTGCTGTACTTCGGCTATACGAGTTGCCCCGACGAGTGCCCCACGACCCTGAGCAAGCTTGCGCTGGCGCTCAAGAGCACGAAAGACCACGGTGCCGGCAACGTCGTGCTGTTCGTATCGGTCGACCCGCAGCGCGACAGTGTCGGGCGCCTGCACGCGTACGCGCGCGCCTTCGGACCCCAGTTCGTCGGTCTGCGTGGCACGCCGCAGGAGCTCACTACGCTGAGCAAGCGCTACCGGATCACGTACTCGTACGGCAAGCCGGACAAAAGCGGAGACTACGAGGTCACGCACAGCACCGGCGTGTTCGTGTTCGACGGCACGGGCAGGAGCCGGCTGCTCGTGCTGCCGAACGACTCCACGGACGCGATCACCGCCGACCTCGACCGGCTCGCCGGCTAGGCCGCGGCCTCCAACGTCTCGAGCGGGCGGCGCGCCGGCTCGATGCCCCAAATCCAGACGACCACGATCTGGACGAGCAGCAGCGCGATCATCAGCGCGACGACTCCGGGCAGCTTGTAGCTGACCATGAGCCAGCCCACTACGAACGGCGACACGACGGTCGCCAGCCGTCCGAGCGTGTTGCAGATGCCGTTCGCGCGCAGTCGGATCTCGGTCGGAAACAGTTCCGGCGTGTAGACGCCGAAGAGCAGCGCCGTCTGCACGTAGATCGCCACGATGAGCAGGAAGCCGACGCTCAACACCATCGCCGGCTCCGAGGCCGCGTTGAAGTGGGCGTAGATCCAGCCGGTGACGATCGTCAGAATGGATGCGCCGATGATGGATGCACGCCGCCCCAGCGCGTCGGAGCTGTAGGCGCCCAGCGCGCAACCCACCAGCGAGCCGCCCGCGATGACGAGGGTATAGGCGAGCGAGGTGGAGATCGTCAGACCCTGTCGCAGGAAGAACTGCGGCAGGAAGATGACGAAGCCGAAGATCAGGGTGTTGATCGTGACCAGCGTCCAGCTGCCGACGATCAGGCGCTGCAGGATCGGCGGCCGCACCATCGCCATGCCGCTCACGGGACGCGGCGCCGCCGGCGCGGGGACGGGCGGCAGGGTGCCGCTGCCGGCCGCTTCCTTCTCGATCGCCTGCATCAGCGCCTCGGCCTCCTCGGTGTGGCCCTTCGCCTCCAGCCAGCGCGGGGACTCCGGCAGCCGCTTGCGCAGGTACCAGACGATCAGGGAGCCCACGCCGGCGATCACGAACATCGGCCGCCAGCCGAAGCTCGGGATGATCAGGTACGAAAGCAGCGAAGTCACCGGGAAGCCCGCGACCACGATGAAGGCCATGAACGACAACCAGCGGCCGCGCGATTTCGGCGGCACGAATTCGGTGAGCGTCGAGTAGCCGACCACGATTTCCGCGCCGAGGCCGAGTCCCTGAACGAAGCGGCATGCAATGAGCTGCGGCATCGTCGCGGCGAAGGCGGCGGCGAGCGACGCGAGACCGAAGATCAGCAGATTGACCTGGTAGGTGAAGCGCCTGCCGTAGCGGTCGCCGAGAAAGCCGGTAATGAAGGCTCCGAGCGTCATGCCCACGAAGGTGAGCGAAATGAATTGCAGGTTCTGCGGCAGCGTCGAGAACTTGCTCTGGATGGCGGCGGCGAGCACGCCGCCCGCGACGTACAAATCGTAGCCGTCGAAGAACATGCCGGCGCCGATCAGCCAGAAGATGCGATAGTGGAACGGACCGACGGGCAAGCGGTCGAGGCGCGCGCCGGCATTGACGGTCTTGCTCATGGACTCACTCCTCCTCTTGACTGAACGGCTGGTTCACTGCTTATGTGATCCATCATATGCCCGATCGAGCAGCGCGCGTACTGCGTCGATGGATGCAAGCTGCGCGCAAGCTTTTCGTGAAGAACAGAAAGGAGCAGGCATGCCCATCGTTACGGTGAACGGTCTGGCGGTCGAATACGCGCAGCAGGGCGCCGGTCCCGACCTGCTGCTCGTGCATTCGCTGCTCACCGATCTGACGGTGTTCGAGCGCGTGGCGCCGGCGCTCGCCGCCGGGCGCCGCATCACGCGGATCGACCTTCCAGGTTTCGGTGCGTCGGGGTCGGGCGCGTTCGTCAGCGTCGCCGATTTCGCCGATCACGTCGCGGCGGTCATGGACGCGCTCGAGCTTCCGGCGCGAACGGATGTCTTCGGCAACGGTTTCGGAGCGTTCGTCGCGCTCGAGCTCGCGTGTCGGCACGGCGCGCGCTTCGGCAGGCTGGTGGTCGCCGACGCGCTGGCGGCCTTTCCGGAGCCCGCGCGCGCGCCGTTTCGCGGCATGGCGCAGGCGGTGCGCGCGGGAGGCATGGCCGCCGTCCTGGATACCGCGATCGGACGCATGTTCCCGCCGGCGTTCGCCGAAGCACACCCAGACGTGATCGGCGAGCGCAAGCGGGCGCTGGCGCGCGTGGACGCGCAGGCGTTCGCCCGCGCCTGCCTCGCGCTCGCCGAGCTCGACCTTGCGCCGCGCCTCGCGCGGATCGCCAATCCGACCCTGGTGCTGTGCGGCGCGCTCGACCGCACCACGCCGCCCGAACTCGCGCGCCGGCTGGCGGAGCACATTCCGGGCGCGAGTTACCGCGAGATTCCGGATTCGGGCCACTGCCCGATGCTCGAGCAGCCGGGAACGCTGGTCGACATGGTGCTCGGCTTTCTCGGCAGGAGCGTGCCGGTCGGGGCGCACCACATCCACTACGTGGAGCAGGGTCGAGGCTTTCCGCTGTTGCTCATCCACGGACTGGCGGGCGACCACACCGCCTGGACGCCGCAGATCGACGCCTGGAAGAACCGCTTCCGGGTCATCGCTCCCGACAACCGGGGCGCCGGACGCAGTAGCCAGGTCGACGAGCCGGTGTCCACCGCGGACCTCGCGCGCGACATGCTCGCGCTGCTCGACCGCCTGGGTGTCGAGCGGGCGCACGTGGTGGGCCGCTCGATGGGAGGCGCCGTCGCGCAGCACATGGCACTGCTCGCGCCGCAGCGCGTGCAGTCGCTGACGATGTGCGCCTCGTTCGCTCGGCTCGACCCGCTCGGCCGGCGCGTGCTCGCCAACATGCGCGAGGTGCTCGAATGGACCCGGTCCTGGCCCGCGCACGCGCGTCATTCGGTTCAGTACTTCGTGTCGCCCGACTTCTTCAATGCGAATCCGGAGCGCGTCGCGGCGATCGAGAAGCTGATCGGCGGCGAGACGCGCCTGCAGGCCTGCTACGTGCGCCAGAACCACGCCTGCCAGGAGCACGATACCCTCGAGCGGCTGGCGGAGATCCGCTGCCCGGCGCTGATTCTCGCCGGCGGGCGCGATCCCATCTGCTCGCCTACCGCCACGCGCTGGATGTCCGAGCGCCTGCGCGGCGCCGAGACCGTCATGTTCGAGAACTCGAGCCATTTCTTCCTGATGGAGGAGCCCGAGCGCTTCATGCGGGTGATGGACGACTGGCTTGCGCGCCATACGCCGGCCGCGCGGGAGGTCGCATGAGCGAGAGTTTCACGCTGCGCGTGAACGGCGGCACGCGCGTGGTGCATGCGGAGCGGGGCACACCGCTCGTCTACGTGCTACGCAACTACCTGGAGCTGAAGGGCACGCGCTTCGGCTGCGGCACGGGCCACTGCGGCGCGTGCACCGTGCTCTTCGATGGCAACGCCGTGCAGTCCTGCGACACGCCGCTCTGGGCGGCGGAAGGGCACGAGATCACCACGATCGAAGGTCTGGGCGGCGCGCGGCGCCCGCATCCGCTGCAGCGCGCATTCCTGGCGGAGCAGGCCGCGCAGTGCGGCTACTGCATCGACGGGATCATCATGTCCGCGGCCGCGCTGCTCGCGAGGAACGCGCGTCCGACGCGCGACCAGATCGCGGAGGCGCTCGGACGGCACTTGTGCCGCTGCGGAACGCACGTGCGCATCCTGCGCGCGATCGAACGCGCCGCGCGGGAGATGGCGCCATGAGCGCGCCCGAGCTGCCGCTCAGCCTGCGCGCCAATCCGCGCCTCGATCGTTGGGTGCGCTTTGACGGCGACGGCAAGGTCACCGTGTTCAGCGGAAAGGTCGAGCTCGGCCAGGGCATCGTCACCGCGATGGCGCAGATTGCCGCCGAGGAGCTGGGCGTCGAGCCCGCTCAGCTCGCGATCGTCGCGGGGGACACGACCCGCGCGCCGGACGAGTGGTACACGGCGGGCAGCCAGTCGATCGAGGTCGGCGGCGCGTCCATGCGGCGGGTGTGCGCGGAGGTGCGTGCGCTGTTCATCGAGGCGGCGGCCGCGGAGCTCGAAGTCGCGCCGGACGATCTCGAGGTGCGCGCGGGCGTGATCGGCGTGCCGGGGACGGACCTCAAGCGCGACTACTGGGAGCTCGCCCGCAAGGTGAGCCTGGCGCGCGATTACAGCGGGCGCGTGCCGGCGGCACTGAGGCCGCCGCGGCCGGGTCTCGTCGGCACGAGCGTTCCGCGGCGCGATCTTCCCGCGAAGCTCGGCGGCGCGGCGTACATCCACGATATGACGCTGCCGGGGATGGTTTTCGGCAGGGTGCTGCGCCCGCCAGCGTACGGCGCGCGCCTCGTGGCGCTGGAAGAGGCGGCGCTGCGTTCGGCGCCGGGCGTGGTCGCGGTAGTGCGCAGCCGCAGCTTCGTCGCCCTGGCCGCCGAGCGCGAGGAGCAGGCGGTGGCCGCGCTCGAGCTCGCCAGGCGCGCCGCGCGCTGGGACGCGCCGCCGATGCCGGAGCAGACCGAGACGGTGCCGTTTCTGATGGCGCTGCCGGCCCGCAACTCGACGGTCCATGCTCGAGGGGCGGGCGTGCCGACGGGAACGCGGCGCTTCGAAGCGACGTATTCGAAGCCCTACCTGGCGCACGCCTCGATCGGGCCGTCCTGTGCGCTCGCCGTGGCCGAAGGAGGGCGGATCCGGATCTGGTCGCATACGCAGGGGCCCCACATGCTGCGCGGGCAGATCGCCAAGGCGCTCGGCCTGCCGGACGAGGCGGTCGAAGTCATGCACCGCGACGGCGCCGGCTGCTATGGCCATAACGGTGCCGACGACGTGGCGCTCGACGCCGCGCTCGTCGCGCGCGCCTGCGGTCGGCCCGTCATGCTGCAATGGACGCGCGAGGACGAATTCAGGTGGTCGCCCTATGGTTCGGCGATGGCCGTGAAGATCGCCGCGGATGTCGATCCCGGCGGGCGCATCGCCGGGTGGAAGCACGAGCTCTGGAGCCACACCCACGTCAAGCGGCCTGGGAGAGGCGAAGGCATCGAGCTGCTCGCGGCCTGGCACATGGATCCGTCGTTTCCGGTGCCGCCCGGGGCCGACCTGCCCTTGCCTGCGGGCGGAGGCGATCGCAACGCAGTGCCGATCTACGATTTTCCGCGCCAGGAGGTGGTGTACCACTTCCTGCCCGAGATGCCGCTCAGGGTGTCGGCGCTGCGCGCGCTCGGCGCCTTTGCGAATGTCTTCGCGATCGAGTCGATGATGGATGAAATCGCCAGAGGGATCGGCGCGGATCCGGTGGAGCTGCGCCTGCGCCACCTGGCCGATGGGCGCGCGCAGGCGGTGCTGCGTGCGGCCGTGCAGGCGGCGGGTACAAAGCCCGGCGGAATGGGGCGCGGCCTCGGGTTCGCGCGCTACAAGAACCTCTCGGCCTACTGCGCGGTGGTGGCAGACGTCGAGATCGCGCAGCAGCTTCGGCTGAGACGCGTCGTCGCGGCAGTGGACGCGGGGCTGGTCGTCAACCCGGACGGCCTAAAGAACCAGATCGAAGGCGGAATCGTGCAGGCGGCAAGCTGGACGCTGAAGGAGCAGGTGCGCTGGACGCGCGAAGGCGTCGCGCTGCACGGCTGGGAAGACTATCCCATTCTCGGCTTCGGCGAGGTGCCCGATATCCAGGTCGTGATCGTCGATCGCCGCGACGCTCCGAGCCTCGGCGCGGGGGAGTGCGCCGCGGGACCGACCGCGGCGGCGATTGCCAACGCGCTCTTTGACGGCCTGGGCGTGCGCGCGCGTCATCTACCGCTCACTCCCGAGCGCATCACCGCGGCGATGGATTGAGGCGAGATTGCAGCGGCGTTAAGGCCACGTTAAGTCCCGCGTGGTCGAATGCGTTCTGTGATGTCCGACAAGCCTGATCGAGAACCCGAGCGCATCACGAAGTGGATTCCGGTGGTGGTGCCGATGATGGCGGTCGTGCTCGCGGTCGTTATCTACTTCATCTTTTCGAGCGTCGTCGCGCCGCTAGGCGCGTAATATTCGTCCTTTCGCAAGGAAGGACGAAATGAACGCGACCGAAAGCTTCCTGCAAGCGCGCGATTTCCTGATCGCCAGGCGCACCGACTACGTCGCCGCGTACGACGGTTTCCGCTGGCCGCAGCTCTCGGAGTTCAACTGGGCGCTCGACTACTTCGACCCCATGGCGCGCGACAACCAGCGCGACGCGCTGCACGTGGTGAACGAGGACGGATCCGAGGCGCGCGTCAGCTTCGCCGCGATGAGCGCGCGCTCCAACCGCGTCGCCAACTTTCTGCGCGCGAACGGCGTGAAGCGCGGCGACTGCATGCTGGTCATGCTGCCGAACGTGGTGCCGCTCTGGGAGATCACGCTCGCGGCGATGAAGCTCGGCGCGGTGGTCAGCCCGGCGACCACGCAGCTCACGCAAGCGGACCTCGTGGACCGCATCGAGCGCGGCAAGGTGAGGCACGTCGTCGCCGACATGGGTGCGAGCGGCAAGTTCGCCGACGTGCCGGGAAGCTACTCGCGCATTCTGGTGGGCGGCGAGGCCGCCGGCTGGATCTCCTACGGTAAGGCGGATGCGGCGAGCGAGCGGTTCACGCCCGAGGGCGCGACGCGTGCCGACGATCCGTTCCTGCTGTACTTCACTTCCGGCACCACCGCCAAACCGAAGATGGTGCAGCACACGCATCAAAGCTATCCGGTCGGGCACCTGTCGACCATGTACTGGCTCGGGCTGCGCGCGGATGACGTGCACTTCAACATCAGCTCGCCCGGCTGGGCGAAGCACGCCTGGAGCTGCTTCTTCGCGCCCTGGAACGCCGGCGCGACGATCTTCCTGTATAACCTTGCGCGCTTCGACGCGAAGAAGACGCTCGAAGCGCTGGTGCGCTACGGCGTCACCACCCTGTGCGCCCCGCCCACCGTGTGGCGCATGCTGATCCTGGAGGACCTCAAGTCGTATCCGGTCAAGCTTCGGGAGCTGGCGAGCGCGGGCGAGCCGCTCAACCCGGAGGTGATCGAGCGCGTGCAGGCGGCGTGGAACATCACGGTGCGCGACGGCTACGGCCAGACCGAGACCACGGCGCAGCTCGGCAACCCGCCCGGTCAGCCGGTGAAGGTCGGCTCGATGGGGCGGCCGCTGCCGGGCTTCAAGATCGAGCTGCTCGACGTCACCCACGACAAACCCGCGGACGAAGGCGAGGTGGCGATCAGCCTGCGGCCGCGCCCGCTCGGACTGATGACCGGCTACATCGATAATCCGGAGCGCACGCGCGAGCTGCTCGGCGGCGCGTATTACCGCACCTCGGACGTGGCCTCGCGCGACGGGGACGGCTACTTCTGGTACGTCGGGCGCGCGGACGATGTGTTCAAGAGCGCCGACTACCGCATCAGCCCGTTCGAGCTGGAGAGCGCGCTGATCGAGCACGAGGCGGTGGCCGAGGCCGCCGTCGTTCCGAGTCCGCACGCGCTGCGGCTTTCCGTGCCGAAGGCCTATCTCGTGCTCAAGCCGGGCTTCCAGGCGTCGCGCGAAACCGCGCTGTCGATCTTTCGCTTCACGCGCGAGCGGCTCGCGCCGTTCAAGCGCGTGCGCCGGATCGAGTTCTCGGAACTGCCCAAGACGATCTCGGGCAAGATCCGGCGCGTGCAGCTGCGCGGCGCCGAAAACGAGCGCGCGGGCGACGCCAGACGCAAGAGCGAGTTCTGGGAGGAGGACTTCCCAGACCTGAAGAATTGATGCGCCGCAGCGCTTAAGGGCAGTTTGACTTAACGCAAACGCCGTTCCGCCCGGCGTGGTACATCCCTCCTAAGCCGTTCCCCAAGGAGGAGGCGACGATGGAAGCGAAACCGGACGAGGTGGCGGTCAGGGCGTTGAAAGGGCAGTTCGACACCGCCCTGCGCGTGATCGAAGCGATCACCGAGGGCTCCATGAAGATGCGCGACGCGCAACTCACCGCGGCCACCGAGGCCCATGCGGATGCGGCCGCGACGCTCAAGCTGCTCGAAAAGGCGGGGGATCCCCAGGAGTTGACGCGGATTCACAGCGAGTGGCTGGCGGCCAGCCTGCAGAAGTCGCTCGGCTACTGGACTTCGCTGTTCACGACGATGGTGGAAACGCAGACGAACATCGCCCAATGCATGGCACAGCCCGTGCAGGCCGCTGCCGCCGAAGCGCAGGCACCCGCCGAGATGCCGTTGCCGATGCCGATGCAAAAGGCGATGGACGCGCTCTACAAGCCTTGGCTGGAGACGACGCAGGAGTTGCTCGCCAGCGTGGCGCGCCCGCCCGCCGAGAAGCGCGCAGGCACGAGCGCCGCGGCTGGGCGCTCATGACGGCGAAGCGCTTCTTCCTGGAGATCGGCACCGGAAACGACCTGCACGGCGGCGACTACACCAAGGCCGCCGTGCGCGCGGTCGAGGATGCGCTGCACCACAGCTCGCTCACGCTGTTCCGCAGCCTCGGCATCGATCCGAACTCGATGCAGGTCGAGGCCACGATCGGCGTGCAGCAGCCCGACAAGGTCGACCAGGCGGCGGTCAAGCGGGTCTTCCCCTACGGGCAGGTCACG